>NZ_CP129381.1:1200000-1544100 GCF_030435705.1 Rhizobium sp. SSA_523 | reverse complement strand
CCTCATCCTGCTGCAGGAGAAGTTCCTCTCCTTCGGCGCCTATTACGATCGCATCATCCTAGGCGGTGTGCTGATCGTCGTTTTGTCCTTCCTGCCGCGCGGCCTTGCCGGCCTGTTCGGCGATGCCGGAAGGCTGATCCTGCGTCGCAAAAAGGCGCTCGCTTACATTCCGCAAGACCTGGAGACCTGAAATGTCCGTAATCTGGCAACCGCATCTCGATGATCAAGCCAAATCCTGGCGCGACAAGGCAGCCCGCTTGACTGAGGAGAAATTCTCGCCGCTGGCGGAAGAGCTGGATCGCGAGCAGCGCTATCCCTGGGAGAGCATTGCGGTGCTGGTAGAAGAGGGCCTGGCCGGTGTCTTCATTCCCAGTGAATATGGCGGGCGCGGTGCGCCGCTGACAGCAACGGTCGCAGCGGTAGAGACGGTAGCGACCGGCTGCGCCTCGACGGCAGCAATCCTGTGCGCCTGCCAGCTCGGCGCCTTTCCAGTTCTGCTCGGCGGAAGCGAAGAGCAGAAACAGAAATATCTCGGCGAAATGGCCCGCGGGACGGCCACGAGTTTTGCGCTTTCGGAGCGCTCGACCGGATCGGACGCCGCCGCCATTACCGCCACCGCCGAACGGGAAGGCGATGGATGGCGCATTCGCGGGGAGAAATACTGGATCGGCAATGGCGGAGCCTCCCGCTACTACGTTGTCTTTGCCAAGACCGATCCCGCATCAGGCGGACGCGGCGTTTCCGCCTTCATGGTCGATAAGGAACAGGACGGCGTCCTGATCGACGAACTCAATGACAAGATGGGCATTCGCGGCACGCAGACCTCCAATCTCAAGCTCGACACCTACGTGCCTGCCAGCGCCATGGTGGGAGAAGAGGGCCGCGCATTGCGCCTGGCCCTGAAGACACTCAATGTTGGCCGCATCATGGTCTCCGCCCAGTCGCTCGGCCTGGCGCTCGCCGCCTATCGCGAAGCCTCGCGTCGTGCCGCCGATCGCGTCGCCTTCGGCCGCCCGATCATTGACAATCAGGGGATAGGCTTCCGGCTCGCCGATCTCGCAACCGAGATTTCAGCAGCGCGCATGCTGCTCTACGAAGCCGCCCGCGCCTATGATGCCGGAGAGGACGTGGCCAATCTCGGCGCCATGGCGAAGCTTTACACGTCCGAAGTCTCCCACCGCGCGGCCGATGCCGCGGTCCAGATCTGGGGCGGGTTCGGCTATTGCAAGCCCAATATTGCCGAACGCCTCTATCGAGATCAGCGCATCCTCGAAATCTACGAGGGAACCTCCGAGATCCAGAGGCTTGTCTTGGCTCGCGCGGTGCGCAAAGAAGCGGAAGAGGCCCTGCACGGCGTTGCGGCCTGACTGAGGCGAGGGACAAAGCGATGGCAAGGCTGCAGGCATCGAGCGAACAAACATCGGCGGCGAAGGATGAAATCATCCAGGCGGCCGCCGAACTTTTCATGGACCTCGGTTACACCGCAACATCCATCGATGCGATCGCCGAAAAACTCGGGGCGACGAAAGGCCGCGTCTATCATTATTTCGACAGCAAGGCGGAAATCTTCTTTGCCATCCAGCGAACGGCGATGGAGCGTCTGGCGGCCACGGTAGAGCCGATCGCCCGATCGGGCGAGACGGCCGAGATGCGGCTCTGCAAGATGGCGGATGCGCATCTTTCGCGCCTGCTCGGAGATCTGGCCATTCAGAAGGTCGCGGTTCAGGGGCTCGAACGCTATCTCTTCGAAGCATCCGGCTATCGCTATGTCCATACGCTGCGCGACATCAACAAGCTGCGCGACGATTACGAGGAATTGTTCGCCGAGGTCATCGATGAGGGATCGCGGAAGGGCGTCTTCGTCGACCTTCCCCCGCGGCTTCTGACCAAACCGTTCTTTGGAACATTGAACTGGGTCACGGTCTGGTACCGGCCCCGCAAGCTACAGGATCCGCAAAGCATAAGCGTGATCCGGGAGGCGCTGGTGTCTTTCGCCATGCGCGGGATCCGCAGAGGAGGAGCTGATGGAAATGGCGATAAGAGTGAATGCGCCCTATTCGAATGAAATCTGGGACGAGGTGGAGCTCTGGTCGCGCGACCGGATCGAGGCCCATCAGACAACGGCACTGAAGCAGCAGTTGGCGCGCGTGGCGGAGAAGAGCGTCCATTATGGAAAGGTCTTCCGCGATTGCGGCTTCGATCCGCGGGATTTCTGCCAGTTGAGCGACATCCGTAAGCTGCCGCTGACCCGCAAGACGGATTACGTAAAGGGGCTGGCGCAGGATCCGCCCTTCGGAACCTTCAAGGCGGTCGAGGCAGGAGAAGCGGTGCGGGTGCACTTCTCCTCCGGAACCACGGCGCGGCCGGCACCTGTTCTGTGGAGCGCTTTCGACACCGATCGCTGGGCGGATCTCTATGCGCGCTATCTCTACGCTCAGGGCCTGCGCAAGACGGATACGTTCCACTGCATGTTCGGCTATTCCTGGTTTGTCGGCGGCCTCGGCGCCACGCTCGCCGCCCAGCGGCTCGGATCGCTCGTCATTCCCGGCGGTTCGGTCGATACCGAGCGCCAGATCGATACGATCCTCGAATATCGGCCCAAATGCGTCATCGGCACGCCATCCTTTATGGCGCATATCGCGGAGGCAGCCATGAAGCGAGGCGTAGACCTTGCGGGGTCCAGCGTCCAGATGGTCTGCGTTGGCGGCGAACCAGGAGGCAATATTCCAGGCACACGTGAACGCATTGAGCGCTACTGGGGCGCCAAGATGTTCGATTGCTACGGTGCCTTGGAATGCCAGCCGATCGGCTGGGAAACTGCATTGCAGACCGGCCCGACGCTCGCCGAAGATTTCATCTATGTCGAGATCCTCGATCCCGATACCGACGAACCGGTGGAGGACGGCAAGCCCGGCGTGCTGGTGCTGACCCATCTGGACAAGCAGGCCTGCCCTCTGGTGCGCTGGTGGACGGGCGATATCGTGGTGCGCGACAGCAGCATCGCGACCGATGGCCGGACTCATGCCCGCCTGATCGGTGGAGTGCATGGCCGCGCGGATGATATGCTGATCGTACGTGGCGTAAACCTCTTCCCGAGCGCGGTCGAGGATGTCGTGCGCGCCCATCCCGGGACCACCAATGAATATGCTCTGGTGATCGACGACAGCATGAAGGATCCCAATACCGGAGTGCTACGCCGCGTGACACTGAGGGTTGAGCGGGAGGACAGTTCCGACGAAACGCTCGCCACCACGCTGAAGGCGGCGCTCCGCAACAGGCTGAATGTCAGTTTCGACATCGAGGTGCTAGAGGCCGGGACCTTACCGAGGACAGTGCACAAGGCCAAGCGCCTGATCAAGGAGTAAGCCCATGAGCACCCCCAAACCGCTGGCGGGGCGCCGTGTCGTCGAATTCACCCAGTTCATCGCCGGTCCGACGGCCGCCCAACTCCTGGCCGATTTCGGCGCCGAAGTGATCAAGATCGAACCGGCGCGTGGCGACGGCTCTCGCGAGCTACCCGGCACTGAATTCGGCAGTGCCTATTTTCGCTCCTTCAACACCGGCAAGCAGAGTGTCGTCCTCGATATGGCATCCGCGGAGGGTATCGCGGCCTTCCACGCGCTGTTGCGGGATGCGGACGCGCTGGTTTGCAATCTGACGCCGCGGGCCCTGCGCCGGCTCGAGATCGCACCCGACAGGATCGGCGAGCGATATCCCGATCTGGTCGCCACCTTCATCTCCGGCTTCGGCCAGCAGGACGATCGCACCTGCATGGATACGATCGCCCAGTGCGAGAGCGGGTTTGCCTGGATGAATGGCAATCCGGACGGCACCCCCCGGATTTCCACGTCCTGGCCCGTCGATTTCTATTCAGGCCTTTATGCCGCCCTCTCGACGGCCATGGCCATGCTGGACACGGCGCGGAATGGGGGAATGGTGATCGACCTGACGATGATGGAGGTCGCTTCGTCGATGTTGCTCGGGCCGGCCGCCGTGCTGCTCAGCGAAGGCGCGCATCTCGGCCCACCAGCGGGCAATCGCGACCGCGCCTCCGCGCCCTCGGGCATTTACGAATGCGCCGACAGTTTCGTCTACATCTATGGCGGGCTGGACTCTTACTGGAATGCCCTTCGCCCTATCGTCGGTGGCGAAGAGGCGCCGACGGCGGAACGTCTGCGTCGCGCCGACGAGTTCGATGCCATGGTGGAAGCCTGGACGCGGCAACGGAGCGTCGAAGAGGTTCTCCAGGTGGTTCAGAAACTCGGCATCCCGGCAGGTACCGTCCGTCATCCAGCTGACGGCATCAGCAGGATCAGGCAGATGCGGGACGGCGGCGGCACTCAAAGCCTCGACAGCGGCGAACACGTGCCGAGTTTTCCCGCTCTGTTCAATGGAAAGCGCATCCGGCGGCAACCCGCGCCCGCACTCGGCAGGGCACATCACGGCGTCAATTCTGGAGGAGAGAGATCATGACGACGAGTTCAGCTGCAATCCGGTTCGAGGAGGTGCTTCGCCCGGATTTGATGCAGGGCAAAGGCGCCGTGGTGAGCGGAGCGGGAAGCGGCATTGGCCGCGCCATCGTTCTGCGACTGGTGGCGCTCGGCATGTCGGTCACCGGTTTCGGCCGCCGCGAGGATGCGCTGAAGGAAACGGCCGATCTTGCCGCCGGGCTCGCCGGCAGCTTCCGCTGGACCGCGCTCAACGTGCGCGAAACGCAGGCGCTCGAGGCTGCCATGCAGGAGGCCGGCGAGCGGCACGGGATCGATCTTCTGGTCAACAATGCCGGCGGGCAGTTTTTCGCGCCAGCCAAGGAGATCAGCCGGCGCGGCTGGGATGCCGTCATCGATCTCAATCTCAATGCCGTCTTTTCCGCCACCAGGGCCGCCTATCCCTTCCTTGCGGAGCGCCACGGCGCCGTGGTGAATATTTCCCTCTCCGGTATCGATCGCGGGTCGATGGGCCTTGCCCATTCGGTCGCGGCGCGGGCCGGCGTGCTGGGCATGACGCGCTCTCTGGCGCTCGAATGGGCAAAGGACGGCATCAGGCTAAACTGCATCGGGCCAGGCACCGTCGTCACAGCCGGGCTTTCCGGCGAGGCGGCCAAGACGCTGTTGCAGGGACTGATCGACGCGACCCCCATGGGAGAGCCGACCGGCGTCGATGAAGTGGCCGAACTGACCGCCTTTCTCGCCAGCCCGGCGGGGCGGCTGATGACCGGTCAGCTCATCCAGATCGACGGCGCGGCCCATCTGGGACCCGGTCTGCACATGATCGAGGCCGCCAATGCATGAGCCGCCCCTTGCCGGTATCCGCGTTCTCGATCTGTCACGTGTGCTGGCGGGACCGAGCTGTACCCAGACCCTAGCCGATCTCGGCGCCGAGGTCTGGAAGATCGAGCATCCGGCGGGCGGCGACGATACACGCAGCTGGATGCCGCCGGACGTCGGGGGAGAGTCCACCTACTTCATGTGCTGCAACCGTTCCAAAGCCTCTGTCGCGCTCGATCTGAAATCGACGGAGGGCCAGGCAATTGTGCGCCGCCTGGCCGCCTATGCCGATGTCGTCGTGGAAAATTTCCGTCTCGGCGCCCTTGAAGCCTATGGCCTTGATTTCGCCTCCCTGCAGGCGATCAATCCGAGGCTCGTTTATTGTTCGATCTCGGGCTATGGGCGAAGCGGGCCGCGCGCGGACGAAGGCGGATATGACTTCACGATCCAGGCCGAGAGCGGGCTGATGGCCATTACCGGCGAGCCTGAAGGTGAACCGATGAAGCTCGGTGTGGCGATCTCCGATCTCGTCACGGGCATGAATGCAGTGCAGGCCATTCTGGCCGCCCTCTTTGCCCGCCAGACAACCGGGCGGGGGCAGCATCTCGATATCGCCTTGTTCGATTCGGCCGTGGCCTTGCTGGCAAATGTCGCCTCCGGCCACCTGCAGACGAGTGCGCAGAGCCGGCGTTTCGGCAATGCGCATGCGACCGTCGTCCCCTACCAGTTGTTCGACACCGCAGATGGCGCCTTCGCGCTTGCTTGCGGCAATGACAGCCAGTTCCGCATTCTGTGCGAACAGGTTCTTAAGCGACCGGACCTTTCGGCCGATCCGCGCTATGCCCGCAATCGCGACCGCGTCCTGCACCGCGATACGCTGATCCCCCTTCTGCAGTCACTCTTTGCCGCGCGCGGCACGGAAGATTGGCTGAAGGCCCTCCGAGACGCAAAGGTGCCGGCGGGGAAGGTCCGCTCCGTTTCCGACGTTTTCGCCTCGGAGGATGTGACGGCCCGTGGTCTTGTGGAGGAGGTCGAGGACGCCGTTCACGGCAGCCTGCGTCTGGTACGTTCGCCGTTGCGGTTCAGCGATACGCCGCTTCGTCCGGCTTCGGCCCCACCCCGGCTGGGACAGAATACCGAAGAGGTGCTCGCCTGGCTGGCCCAGCAGGAACAGGGGCCGGAAAAGGAACAGGCCGGATGACACCACGAGAGCGAACGGGAGTCCGTTCCGCCGCTCTCGCCTTTGCCGAACCCCGCGAACCGAGACGAGCGCCCAACGCGGATGCGATGGGCGGGTAATCCACCCGTTTTAACAGGGATCAGCGGTAGACTGGATTCAGGGTTCCGGTTTTGCTTCACGGACAGGAGCGAAGGCCGGAGTGCCGGATCAAGCGTAAGATGCGTGAAGCCTGCTCCCTCAGACACAACAATCAGAAATCCTGTTGACTAATTCACTGGTCAAGTCGGCGAAGTCCCTTCATCAATCTGCAGCACGTCTTGGCGGAACAAGAGCAGCCACCCTGAAGTGTTGGCTATTCCTCATAAAGCTTGTGTTCGTCGACACTATGAGTGATCCACCGAATAAACCACCAGCAGATCCTTCGCGTCGATCTGGTCGCCCGGCTTGACCAGGACCTCGGCCACCTCGCCATCCTTTTCCGCATGCAGCGCCGTCTCCATCTTCATCGCCTCGATGGACAGCAGCACATCGCCCGCTTTCACCGTCTGCCCGGCGGAAACGAAGACGCGGGAAATGACGCCCGGCATCGGCGCGCCAAGCTGCGCGCCATTGCCGGCTTCCGCCTTGCGGCGCACCACGCTGGTTGCGGCCCGGCTGCGGTCCGGCACCTTGATGCGGCGTGGCTGGCCGTTCAGTTCGAAGAACACGGTCACAAGCCCCTGGGCATCCGGCGCGCTGGCCGCCTGATTGACGACGACGAGAGTTTTGCCCTTCTCGATGTCGGCAAACAATTCCTCGCCATCCGCCATGCCGTAGAAATAGGAGGGCGTGGGCAGGACCGAGACCGGCCCATAGGTCTCGGAGGCGAGCGCGAATTCGGTGAAGACCTTCGGATACATCAGATAGGAGGCGAATTCGAAGTCGTCGACCGTCCGGCCGAGCTTCTCCTCGATCGCCTGTCGCTCGGCATCGAGGTCCGCCTGCTTCAACAGTGAACCCGGGCGCACATCATAAGGCTTTTCCGCCTTCAGCACCTTTTTCTGCAGCGCCTCCGGCCAGCCGCCCGGCGGCTGACCGAGATCCCCCTTCAACATGGAGACGACGGATTCCGGGAAAGCGATATCCTTGTCCGGGTTCTCGACATCGGCCACCGTCAGATCCTGGCTCACCATCATCAAGGCCATGTCGCCCACGACCTTGGAGGAGGGCGTCACTTTCACAATGTCACCGAACATCCGGTTGACGTCGGCATAGGTCTGCGCCACCTCGTGCCAGCGGGTTTCCAGCCCCAGCGAGCGGGCCTGTTCCTTGAGATTGGTGAACTGGCCGCCCGGCATTTCGTGCAGGTACACTTCCGAGGCGGGACCTTTGAGATCGCTTTCGAAAGCCGCATATTGATGCCGGACCGCCTCCCAATAGAAGGAGATGCGGCGGATCCATTCCGGATCGAGACCGGAATCGTGTCGGTGATCAGAACCTGCGGCTGTTCCCGCATCCAGGCTGCAAAGCCTTTCGGCCCCAGATCGCCACAGTCTTGATGCCCAGCTCGTTGGCGGCGCGAAAGACGCGAATGGCAATTTCTGATCGGTTGGCAACTAGGATCTTGGATATTGGCAATGCAGTGCTCTCAGGTAGCGTCACTCAGACAAAACGCGGGGGCATATGAAGGCATGCGACCACACCGGCCAATTCCGATGACGGACTGGGATAAAGCTGCATGACCAACGGATCGTGACCGGGAATGATGTGATCATCCGATGATGCCAGATTGCGGATCGTCCTGTAGCCATCGAGCAATCCTCCGGTGTTGTACACGAGGGGAAATACAAGGTTGTTCCGGTAGTTGGCATAGAAATGCGTGGCGTCCGAGGCGATCACCACCCAGCCTCTGCCTGTGAAAACACGTACGACCTGCATGCCTCCGGTGTGGCCGCCAACCCGGTGCAGGGTTATGCCATCGGCGAGGCAGTCATCACCATCGTGAAAAGCGATCCTCCCTGCAAAATTCAGCCGGACGAAATTGGTGATGTCTTCGACGTCGAAAGGGTAACGCAGGTAGTCGTGGCACATGCAGCGACCCGTGGCATAGGCTGCCTCGGCATCCTGCACATGGAAGCGAGCCTTGGGAAAGCCTGTCATTCCGCCGGCATGGTCGTAATGCAGGTGGGTCAGGATGACATCCGTGATGTCATTCCCGTGGATGCCCAGTCGGGCCAGTTGCTCGACGGGAAGCCCGTCCAGAAGGCGTCCCCTCTCGTGAGCGGCACGCGCCTCAAAGCCTGTGTCGATCACATAGACCTTGTCGGATCGGCGCGCGACCCAGACGTAATAGTTGATCTGGGGCGCGTTGAGATGAGGGTCGTCGGCCAGGAACACATTGGCGGCAACAAAATTGTCGTCGCGCTTTCGTCCATCATGTTGTGAAAACTTGACGGCAAACAATTCAAACGGCTCCACGTCGACGACCCTCATCTCTTTTTCGCGATCAGTAGATCGTCAATGCTGGAATGTAGGAGAATAGCAGCAGGACGAGGATGGCAACGAGATAGAACGGGAACAAGGCTCTCGTTGTCTCGAAGATTCCAGACTTCGCGATTGCCGAGGAGATGAACAACGTCGTCCCCACTGGCGGTGTGTACAGGCCAATGGCAAGATTGATCACCATCATGATGCCGAGCTGTACCGGATCGATCCCGATCGCATGACCGATGGAAGCGAAGAGTGGGGTCAGCAGCAGCACGGCAGCCGGCATGTCGAGGAACGCGCCCACAACAAGCATGACCAGGTTGAGTGCAATGATGACCATCCAAGGCTCGCTGAGTGTCGCCGTGACCCATTGGGCCAGGTTCTGCGGCACCTGTTCAGCCGTCAGGATCCACTGCATGATGCCAGAGGCCATGATGATGATCATCACGATTCCGGTCATCAGTCCCGTCTCGACGAGCGCATCCCAGAGAGCACGCAGCGTCAGATCGCGATAGACGATGCCGCCGACGAAGAGCGCATAGGCAACGGCCATGACACTGACTTCCGTCGGGGTCGCGATGCCGAAGCGAAGCGTTCCGATGACGAAGACCGGCATCAGCAGGGCGGGAATGGCATAGACGATCTGTCCCTTGAAGGCCTTGAAGCCACCCGGCAGCGGTGCCGAAGGCAAATTGAGGCGCTTGGCCGTCCACCAGACGGTGGTCATCATCGCGGCGGCGAGTACGACACCGGGAAGAAGGCCGGCCACGAAGAGATCGACGATCGAGACGTTGGCCGTCAGACCGTAGAGGATCATCGGGATCGACGGCGGAATGAGCACGGCAATCGTCGATGACGACGCATTGATCGCGGCTGCAAAGGTTCGCGGATACCCATCCTTGACCTGCACGGGAATGAGCGCATTGCCCATCGCTGTCGCATCTGCGACGGCCGAACCAGACACACCGCCGAACATGACGGAGCCCACGATCGTTACCTGTCCGAGACCGCCTCGGAAACGACCGACGAACAGGCGGGCGATATTGACCAGATAGACACCGAACTTGCCGTTCATCATCAGGCTGCCGGCCAGAATGAAGAACGGGATCGCCAGCATCGGGAACCCCTGCGAAGGCGAATAGAGGCGTTGTGCCATGACCGCAAGCGGCTTGCCCGTGGCAAACAGGGCAAGTGCAGATCCCCCTATCATCGCTTGTGCGATCGGGACGGAAATGGCCATCAGAATGAAGAAACCAGCTACCATGATGGGTGACATGTCAAATATCTCCCTGAACAGCTTCGGGCACAAGGTCCCGGCTGACATTTGTCCCCGTGGAAATCACGGTAACGATGTCCAGCACTGAGGCTAGGGCGATACCTCCGAAGGCATACACCAGGCTCAAATAGCCCCAGAATTGACTGACACCTCCCAGCGCCTGGATCTTCTGAAATTGAGACGCGCGCAGGACGGGCATGCTTGACCAGAGAACGGTCACGGCGATCACCACCACGATCATGCACACGAGGATGTACAGGATCCTTGCCAGTGGCGCGTTGAGTGCATGTCGCAGCAGCGTGATGGCGATGTGCCCGCCATGGGTTGTCGCAAGTACGACGCCACCTGCAATCATCCACGGAAACACGATAACATGGACATCGTATGCCCAGGACAGACCCGAACCGAACATGTAGCGAAGCACCACATTCACGGTTAGGGCGACGAACAGGAACGCCAGCGATACCACACAGATGACCTGCCCGGACCAGCCGAGCAGGTTTGTCAGCGCGATGACAGCGGCCTGCGATTTTGAGTTTCGTTGTGTCATTTGATCTACCATCGCGCCATCAGATCTCACTTCCCACCTTCTTCGCGAAGCTTGGAAACGAGATCGGGCATCTTGGCCGCGTATTCGTCATACACCGGCTTCGTCGCATCGATGAACGCCTGACGCTCATCGACTTCGGTGATCGTGGCACCTTCGGCCTTCATGGGTTCGATGAGGCTCGATGAGGCCGTGAAGGACAGACCACGCTGATACCACTTTGCACCCTCGGCAGCAGTGTCGACGCAGGTCTTGTTTTCCGGGCTCAGCGAATTATACCAGCCGAGGTTCGCAACCAGCGGAGCCGACTCATACTTGTGCCCGGTCAGAGAGATGAACTTCGTGATCTCGTGCAGCTTGGCGGAATAGATGTTCGAGAGCGGGTTTTCCTGCGCTTCGAAGACCCCGGACTGCAGAGCCGAAGGCAGTTCAGACCAGGCCAGAGGTGCGGGGTTTGCGCCGAAGGCCTTGAAGATGGCAATGGTCATGTCATCCGGGGGCGTGCGGATCTTGACGCCGTTCAGGTCGGCCGGCACCTTGATCGACTTCGACAGGTGGCTGACATGGCGGATACCGTTGTCCCAGAAAGCCAGGATCTTCAGGCCTGCGGCCTGTGCCTTCTCGTCCAGCATAGTACCGACCTCGCCGTCGAGCACGCGCCAGGCCGTCGGCGAGTCCGAGAACAGGAATGGCAGCCCGATGGCATTGATCTCGGGCACTATCTGACCCATCGCGCCCTGGCTGTTTGCGGTCACCTGGATGACGCCAGCGGCAGCAGACGTCAGCAGCTCTACATCATCGCCCATGGTCGCGGAATCGGCGACATTCGCCGTCAGATTGCCCTTGGTGCAGGCCTTCAGCAGCTCTGCGAACATGACAGCACCGAGCGATCGCGGATTACCCGGAGGGTTACCGTGGGCCAGGATGATCTCCTCCGCCGTTGACGTCGTCGTCATGGCCCCAATCATTGCCAGTGTAGTGATAAAACGCTTCATTTCTTCTCCTCCTTTGAAATCAGCGAATTACTTGAGGTATTAGTGGATTAGCGACCCACCGTTGACGTCCACCTCCGTGCCCGTGCAGTAGGCAGAGAGATCAGATGCAAGAAAGAGGGCGCAACCGGCGACATCGGATGCCTCGCCGGCACGTGCCATCGGGATACCTTCCACGATCTTGTCGAGCATCTCCGGCGTCAGCTTGCCGGCCGTGATGTCTGTTGCAATGAAACCCGGGCAGATCGCGTTGACGCGGACATTGGCAGGCGCCAGTTCGCGGGCCATGGCCTTGGTCAGGCCGAGGACGCCGGCCTTGGCCGCGGAATAATGCGGGCCGCCGAAGATGCCGCCACCACGCTGGGCCGAAACCGAACTGAGGTTGACGATCGAACCGGACTTTTGCTCCCGCATGCCAGGAATGACGGCCTGGCTCATGTAGAGCGTACCACGCAGGTTGACGTCGAGGACGGCGTCGTAATTGGCAGGACCGATGTCCATGACCTTCAACGGTTGCGTGATGCCGGCATTGTTCACGAGAATGTTGACGCGACCCCAGCGCTTCAGGAGTTCGGCAATGGCCGCATCGCAGGCAGCCTTGTCCGTCACGTTGCACGCCAGGCCAATATGATCTGGGCCGAGATCGGCAGCGGCGCTGCGCGCCGCCTCCGCATCAAGGTCGAGTATGGCGACTGTCGCACCATGTTCCGCGAACAGTTTCGCGGTTGCCTTTCCAAGACCACGTGCCGAGGCAGCCCCCGTCACGACGGCAAATTTTCCCTTCAGAAGGCTCATGAGCCATTCTCCTCCCTGTCTGCTGTTTGAAGAAATTGACTGGGTGGTCAGAGCCAGCCCTTTATCTGTTCGATGACCTTGCCGACCGAGATGCCGTACATCTCGTGCAGCGTCGGCAATGCGCCCGCCTCCAGGAACGCGTCCGGAAGGCCGATCATGCGGAAACGCGGAGCAATGCCGCGTGACAGAAGACCGGCGGCGACAGCCTCACCCAGACCACCCATGAGCGTGTGGTTCTCTGCGGTGACGACCAGTCGTCCGTCCTTGGCCGCTTCGGCGGCGATGGTTTCGAGATCCAGCGGCTTGATGGTCGGGCAGTGCAGAACCGCAACGTCCACCTTGTCGCCGGCAAGCTTGACCGCCGCATCGAGGGCACGCATGGTCATGAGGCCCGTGGAAATCACGAGGACATCCTTGCCCTCGCGGATCATCTGCGCCTTGCCGAGCTGGAACCGATAGTCAGGCTTGTGCTTCCTGATGACCGACGGCACCTTGCCCCGCAGGAGGCGGGAGTAGACAGGGCCATCGTGGGCAATCATCTGCGGGACCATACCGAGAATGTCATCAGCGTCACAGGGATCGATCAACGTCATGTTCGGCAGACCGCGGAAGATGGCCAGATCCTCCGTCGCTTGGTGGCTAGGGCCGTATCCGGTGGTCAGACCGGGCAGCGCGCAGACGATCTTTACAGGCAGGTTTTCCTCGGCGATCGCCATGGCGATGAAGTCGTAGGCTCGACGCGAGGCAAATACCGCATAGGTCGTGGCGAAGGGGATGAAGCCTTCACGGGCGAGACCTGCGGCAGCCGACATCAGCACCTGCTCGGCCATTCCCATCTGGTAGAAGCGATCGGGCCTCGCCTGCTGGAAGATGTGCAGGTCGGTATACTTGCCGAGGTCGGCGGTCAGGCCGACAATGCGGTCATCCTTGCGGGCGGCATCGACCAGAGCATTGCCGAACGGGGCAGCGACGGTGTCATACCCTTCGGCCGCCAAAGACGCGATCATCGCGGAGGTGGCCTGACGCTCCCCTTCAGGCGCTTTGCGGGCTTCGTACTTGCGGGCCATCGATGCGAGGGTCATGCCGGTTTTCCTTCTTCCAGAACTGCGAGCGCCTTGTCCCATTCGTCCGCTTCGACGCGGACGAAGTGAGTGATTTCGCGGCTTTCGAGGAAGGGGACCCCCTTACACATGGTGGTATCGAAGATGATGACGCGCGGCTTGGGTTCCTTGACCGCGCGCGCCTTGTCAAAGGCCTCGACGACAGCGGCGAGATCGTTGCCCTTGACCCGCTGGGCGTGCCAGCCAAAGGCTTCCCATTTCTCGGTCAAAGGTTCGGAGCACAGCATCTCGGTCGACTTGCCGTCAGCCTGCTGATCATTGAAGTCGACGAGGCAGATCAGGTTGTCGAGCTTGTGATGGGCGCCGGACATCGCCGCCTCCCAGGTGGAACCTTCACCCAGCTCGCCATCAGACATCAAATTATAGACGAAGGCGCGATTGGCCTTGCGCTTCAGCCCCATCGCCATGCCGACGGCGATGCCGAGACCGTGGCCGAGCGAGCCGCCGGTGATCTCCATGCCCGGCGTGTAAGACGCCATGCCCGACATGGGCATCCGGCTGTCATCCATCCCATAGGTCTGCAGTTCATCCTCGGGCAGGATGCCGGCTTCCATCAGAACGGCGTAGAGAGCGATGGCATAATGCCCGATCGACAGCAGGAAGCGGTCGCGCCCCTCCCATTCCGGGTCTTCGGGACGATAGTCCAAAGCGTGGAAATAGGATGCGGCAAGGACATCGGCGATACCAAGCGCCTGCCCGATGTAGCCCTGCCCCTGAACCTGCCCCATGAGCAGTGCTTTGCGACGAATATTCCATGCACGCAGCTCCAATGAAACATTGGAACGCGCGACAGCGCGACCAGCCAAATTCATGTTTTCCTCCCGGCATTCTCTACAGCCAGAGATAGCACTGACATCGGAGGAATGGTTTTAAGAAAAGTGAAAGACCTTTGTAGCCAGACTTAATCTGCTGGAAGCGTCTCTCCTAAAGTCCCCAGGGTTTCACATCGATCAGGTCCGTCGGCGAGCCGAGCCGGAAACGGCACCCCAGATCCTTCAGATGGGCCCGCGCAGCGTCGTCATGCAGCTTGCAAGCATTTACCATCCAGCTCTGGAAACGCTGGACGATGCGTCGGCTGAGATGTCGGGACGGACACACCAGCCAGTAGGCCGGAAAATCGATCACCTCATAAGCCGTCGAAAACGGGACCAGTTCTCCTCTCTGCAACTCGCCGAGGCAGAGGCTGACACTGTCGAGTGCGACACCACCGCCCTGCTTCGCCATCTCGATCGACATCGAGGATCGGTCGAAACGCAGCGGATAGTTCACCTTGTGGATATCGATCCTGTTGGCGGCGAGCCAGAGATCCCAGCGATAGAGTGTCTTGACGCTGTCGATCAGGCGCGCGCCCGCAAGTTGCCGAGCGGGATCAGGATCGATCTGGCGCAAACGCTCCAGGTAGTCCGGGCTACACAAAGGCAGGACCAGATCGTGCATCAGCGGCGTTACTGCCACGCCACTCCAGGTTCCCATGCCATAGCGCAGATCGATGTCGACACTTTCCGTTTCGAAGGCGGTAAAGTCGGGTGTCGCATCGATGCGGATATTCCAGTCTTCATTCTCGGCGGCAAATGCGCCGACCCGAGGCCCCAGCCAGCGCACCCCGAAACTGGGGCTGACGCGAATGACGAAATTGCGTCGATCCCGCTGGAAGGAGACGGCAGAACGGGCATTGCGTATGGCACTGAAGGCCTGGGTGGTGGTCTGGAACAGGCGGTCGCCGTCCAGCGTCAGCACCAGACGGCCTTTCTCGCGGCGGAACAGCTTAACGCCAAGTTGGGCTTCAAGGATCGAAAGCTGTTGGCTCACTGCGGACGGCGAAATGCCAAGTTCTTCAGCCGCCTTGGTTACGCTGCTCAAGCGGGCAACGGCTTCAAAATACTCGGTCGCTTTGAGATTGAGATCACGCATGCGCGAAGCTTAGCTGAAGGCTGAACGGCGTTCCACCGTTCGAGCCACTGAAAAAGAAAGGCGGCTCCCCAACGGTTGCCGCCTGTCGAGTTGACCTTGGGAGGTTACATGTACCTGCTGGTGCAGGATTCAGATCCGGTAGAACTTTTCCGCATTGTCATGGAAGAGCTTCATGCGATCCTCCAGCGGATAACTTGCCGGATCTCCTTGAAGGCATTGAAGATGGCGTCATAGGAGGAGAAGAGCTTGTCAACGGGGAAGTTCGACGCAAACATGCAGCGATCGACGCCGAAGATCTCGATGGCCGACTCGACATAGGGACGGATGGATTCCGTCGTCCAGGTGAAGTCATGCCAAGTCCTGAAATCTTGCAGGCAACGTTCGGCGCCTCGGCGAGCTTTTTCATGCTCTGGCGCCAGCCGTCAAAATGAGACGGACCGTCAACCTGCATGCCGGTATGGTTGAGGATGATCTGCGTATCGGGGAAATCGCGCGCCAGTTCGTAGAACTCTTCCATCTGCCAGTAATAAAGCTGTAGATCGTAGGAGAGGTTTCGCTTCACCAGTTCCTTGAAACCGCGACGCCATTCAGTTGTGCGGCTGACCTCAGGTCGATCCAGATACGTCTTGGCGGGGTCGGTGTGAAAATTCATCGACTGCCGAATGCCGCGGAAGTTCTTGAACTGCATGTGGCCATCCAGCAGATCGGCCACATCAGCTTTGCGAGAATCCGCATAACCGACGATCCCGTGTGGAAAACCGCACCGATCGGCGATGGCCTGCAGCCATTGCGTTTCGCCTACAGGATCCTTCGGATCGTAGCCAACGTCGAGATGCACGGATTTGACCAGGTTCTGGTTCTTCGCATCCTCGAGAAAGTCTTCGATCAGATAGTCGTGAATGATGGCCGAGTAATCCCCGAAGGCAGACGGCTTGGCACCGTCGTTCAGCCAGGGATAGTAGTTGTTGGTGATGTCCCACAGATGGTGATGAGGGTCGATCAAGGGAATGTCGTTCATCGCGATGCCGTTTAAAGTGAGGTAAGCCGGAGACCCGAAAGACCGGAGGCAGCCAAAATGCCTCCGGTCGAGTGGATCACTGCGGGAAGACGCGCGCAATCACCTTTTTGGCGGCATCGGAGTCGATGTCGGCAGCTTTTACCAGCGGCATCACGAGCGCCATGTTCTGCGTGGTCTCGGCACCCGTGAGGGCATTGTAGACCTGCTGGGTGGCGTCAACGTCTTGGCCGACAGCTTCCTGGAAGAAAATGCCGTGGATGGCACCATCCTTCAGCAGTTGGATCGTCGTCGGGCTGCCGTCAGCCACCGTGACACCGACCTTGCCGGTCAGGCCGCGGGTTTCGAGTGCCTTAGCAGCACCCGTGCCGGCCTGGTCATACATGCCATAGATCGCCTTGACGTTCGGGTGTGCGGTCAGAAGGTCGTTGGCCTGGGTGACCGCCTCGTTGATCGTCAGACCCTTCGTTTCCAGCATCTGGACGAGCTGGCAACCATTGGCGTCGAAGGCTTCCTGGGCACCCTTCAGATACTTCTGAGCGTTTTCACGGTCCTGCGGCAGCGAGAGCATGCCCACTTCCGATCCGCCACGCCCTTTCGCGAGTTCGCAGGTGTACTTGCCCTGGGCAAGACCGGTTTCATAGTTGTTGGCCGTCACCGACGAGGTGAACTTGGTCTCACCAGGCTGCGGCCCGATACCGGCAAAGGCGATCGGGACGTTCTGCTGCGCCAGATAGTTCAGGAGCGGCGTGGTCGAGGTCGAGCTGACCGGCCCGATGACGATGGCGTTCACGCCACGGGTGACGGCAACGCGCGCATTGTCCATCTGCTTGGCGGGCGAGTTTTCCGAGGTGTACTCGACATAGTCCATGCCGAGTTCCTTGGCCTTCTGCTGCACACCATGGGCAACCCACTGCCAATAGTCGATATCCAGCGACGGGGCGATATAGGCCACCGTGAACTTTTTGTCCTCAGCGTGAGCCCCCTGTGCGACAAGCACGGCTGCGGCCACGGCAATTGCTTTTACGATCGTTTTCATCTTTCTCCTCCTCCTTGAGTGATTATCGATGACTGAACCTGTCAATGAGCACCGCGACGAGGATTGCGAGCCCCGTCACGGACCCCTGCCAGAAACTGTTGATGCCGATGAGATTGACCCCGTTCTGAATGATCGTAATCATCAGAGCGCCGAGCACGGCACCGACAGCGGACCCTGATCCGCCTGAGAGGCTAGCCCCGCCGATGACGACGGCGGCGATCGCCTGCAGCATGAGGGACGCTCCCACCGTCGCCTCCGCATTGAGAATGTAGCTGACCGTCAAGAGGCCGGCGAAGGATGCCATCGTGCCCGAAATCACATAGGCCGCGAAGCGTGTACGCTTGACCGGAATACCGAGCAGATAGGCGGCCGTCGGTGAACTGCCGACCGAATAGAACCAGCGTCCGGCCGTCACCTTCCGCAGTACGAATTCCAGCACCACGGTGAAGATCAGGCAGAACAGGATGAAGTTGGGCAGGCCCGGAATGAATTCACCGCTGTTGAACAACCAGTAGTCTGGCGAGTTTACGCCGAGCGAGCGGCCGTTGGTCACGATGAAGGCCAGTGATGCCGCAACCGCGTAGGTGATCAGCGTGACGACGAAGGGCGCGAGCCCGACCAGTGTGACCAGTGCCCCGTTTATCGATCCAAACACAATCCCGACACCCAGCCCGGCAACGCTTGCACTGATATCGCCGAACCCGTTCGCCATGGCGAGAGCCGTAACCATGCCCGTCAGAGAGAAGATGGAGCCCACCGACAGATCGATGCCACCGGTGATGATGACGATCAGGACGCCAAGCGACATGATGACCAGCGGAGCCGAGGCCTGGAGGATATTGGCAAAATTGCCGGGCGACAGCGCGGCCGGCACGAAGAAGCCTACCCCGACCAAAAGGACGACACAGGCAAAAGCGATGGCGAGTTCCGACCGGTAGACGGACAGGAGCGAAGGCGACTTCGGCAGGGGAGCCGTTTTGTCATTCGTGGTCATGGAGTTTGCTTTCGTCGTCATGCGGCCATTCCCGTCAGGTCAGCCAGTGCGTCTTCGTTGAACTGATCCTGAGGGAGCAGCCCTTTTGCGCGGCCTTCCGTGTCGAAGGCGAGGATTTCGTCGCAGAGCTCGAGAAGCTCGACATTTTCGGTCGACCACCACACGACGATGGTACCCTGCCCGGCCATGTTGCGGATGAGCTCGTAGATTTCGCGTTTGGTGCCGACGTCGACGCCCCGGGTTGGTTCTTCGAAAACAACCATTTTCAGAGGCATACCGAGCCAGCGTGCGACGAGCAGCTTCTGCTGATTGCCGCCGGAGAGCGACGACGGCAGATCCCAGATCGAGCCCGCCTTGAGCTTCAGCGCCTTGACGAGATCGAGGCACTCGTCCCGCTCGGAGGCCCGGACAAGATAGCGTCCTTCGCGCACTCGCCGGGATGCGAGTACATTGTCGACGATCGGCAGTTGGGATAGCACGCCCTTGAGACGCCGGTTACCGGACACGTAGCCGATCCCCAGTTGCACCGCCTGACGCGGCGATGTGGGTCGCTTCGGCCAATCCTCCGCGTCGACCTCCCAATCCGGATTGGTGGCCGTGCCGTTCAACAGCGCAAGCAGCTGCGACGGCCCCGCAGGTGCACCGGCAAGGCCGAGGATTTGGCCCTTTAAGACTGGGACGGAGGTCTCGGGGCCGCGCAAGACGACACCGCCTCCCTTCTGGTCGAGCACACGCTTGTCGCGCTCGACGCTGCTCTCTGTCGGCTGCCCCATCTGACGGATGATCTCGTTGTCACTCAATTCGGTCAGCGGCAAAGCATTGACGACGGTCATGCCGTCGCGAATGATCGTGCACACATCACAAAGCTGCCGGATCTCTTTCATGCGATGCGACACGAAGACGATGCCGATGTTCTTTTCGGCGACAAGGCGCCGCAGGACAGCGAACAACCTCCCAGTCTCGCCGGCCGTGAGGTTGGCCGTGGGTTCGTCAAGCAGCAGGACTTCAGCACCCGTGGAGAGAGCCCGTGCGATTTCCACGATCTGGCCCTCGTGCATCGAAAGTTGTGACGCCTTGCGATGCAAGGCGTGATGGGCGAGATGGGGGTCGATCAGGCAAAGGGCCTCATGCGCTAGGGCAGCTTGCGACCGGTTGCGCACCAGGGCTGCAGGCGATGCGGCGTGGACGAGCGCGATGTTCTCGGCGATGCTCAGGTCGGGAAGAAGGGCAAGTTCCTGATGAACGACCGCAATCTTCGGAATGCCACCCCGCGGGGATGCGTGCACGACGTCTCCGTCGTCCTTGCGCACGCCACCCGTGATGATCCGGATCATCGTGCTCTTGCCGGCACCGTTACCGCCCAGAAGGGCGTGAATTTGGCCCGGAAGTACGGTGAAGTTGACGCCGCGGAGCACTTTGGTGGCTCCGAAGCTTTTTATCAAATCTCTAACCGAGATCAGCGCCGTCTTATTGCTGTCCATTGTCACCCATCCTCACGGCACGAGCGATGACGTAAGGGGGCAACGGCGACAGATCGTGTTTTCTGTTTCTCATTCAGTAGTCCTCCCAAGATTGAAATCTAATGAGAGGCTGAACCTTCAGATAGTTATTAAAGTTAAAGGGGCATTTAGCTCAGCTAAAACCTTCCGTGATAGCCGTTCCGTTCGCGATAAAAGTCGGCACTTGGCCTCGGAAATTCAGACGTAAGTAGTCGGGACTTATGTGCCCTCGCGTGGAACCGTCGATCCGGTTGGATTTGTATCGGAGGGACTTGTATCCCAACGTGAGCATGACACGCCACGCGTAGGGACCGCCACTAATCCAATAGAGTTCGTATTCCATGAGATGTCCCCTCGTGTTCTTTTTACGGGGGCCAGATCGGTTGACACGTTTCGAGGCGCGCAGCCGTATTGGGGACACGCCACCGTCGACATCTACCTAGATGCCGTTCACGTAGGCACTGTCGTCGGATGCGGGGAAACGTGCTGCTGACGCGAGGTCCTCAGGCGTTCCAAGGCGTCTGGACGGGGTTGTGGCGACGAGACCCGGCAGAAGGGAGCCGCCGACTGGGTAGACCGCGGCCCAAGCTCCCTTCCCGTCTGTGATATTTCAGGACCTCTTGCGTCACGTCGACTTCGGAAACGCAAAGCATCCTGTGTTGATGCCTTCCCCGACATTATTCGGTTCGCCCGCCGGGGACGCGCGGCTTTACCCTTACAACGCGGGTTCGAACGTCACGAATGACAGCGATGCTCAATTGCGTGTCGCTATCAGAGGGTGACGCCGATGCTGTTGAGGAACGTATCCATGCGCTCATCGAGGTCACGCTTGGTTTCCGCCCAGGCCGGAACGGTGTCCAGGAGGCGCTGATGCCAAGCTGTAAGATTGGGGAACTCTGCACTTCGATGAAGTCGACGAAAGCCCGGATTTTAGGGCTGATGCGTCTTCCTCCAGGCATTACTGCCCACAAATCAAGATCAGGCAGTACCCAGTTATCGAGAACTTTTAGCACGGCTCCACTTTCCAGTTCGGCTTCGAACATCCACTCCGTTGCTACCGATAATCCAGCACCTGCCAGAACAGCAGATCGGATGCCTTCCATTGCGTTGATACGCAACCTTGGCCTGACCGAGATAGATTTGCTTCCTCTTAGACCCTTAAACGTGAAGCGTTCGCCGCCCTCGCCTTGCGAAAAAACGACCATGGAATGATCGGTCAGATCTTCTGGCTTATGTGGTGCTGCGTGTTTGGCGAGATAGGCCGGAGTGCCGACGACAATGCGTCGACAACGGCCAATGCGTTTGGCAACATAACCGGAGTCGTCAAGCTGGCCCATCCGTAGAGCGAGATCGATTCCTTGCTCGATCAAGCCAACATTTCTGTCGTCGAGATGAACCGAGATATCAATGGCGGGATGTTCATTGAGAAATAGCGGCAGCTTCGGAATAATATACTGGGACATAAACGTCAGTGTTCCGCCTATGCGAATCTGGCCTGAGAAGCTTTGCGACATGCTCCCGACCGAAGCTACTGCGGCCTCGACATCTTCTAAAACCTTGGTCGCATGTTCGTAAAAAACCCGACCCTGCTCGGTCGGAGTGAGTTGCCTGGTAGAACGCACCAAGAGAGGCACGCCGAGTTCCTTCTCGAGTTGTGCGACAACTTTCGAGACCGCCGATTGCCCCACGTCCAACAGCTTTGCAGCGCCGCTGAAGGACCCCATCTCGTACACGCGGACGAAATAGCGCATGGACGTTATGAGATTCATGCTGCCGCTCCATAAATGCTAACCCGTTCATCCTGCGGATTTCGTCCCACCAGTGTATAGCTTTCAAATAATGTTAAGGGACAAAATCTGCCAGAATGGGCGATGCGCAGATGGTTGGAGAGCGGCCGTTTGATAGCTGGTCCCCGCTACAAACGCTCCCGGCAAGCGGCCAGATCGAGACGCTGCTCCGTACCACAGGCTCGATAATTATCGTTGCCGTTCGCTTCCACTGAAGCCGTTCTGACGGAAAAGCATTATCCCTCGCGGGCACCCCCCACTGTCACAATGACCTTTCCAAAGTGCTGGCCGGATTCGAGGCATCGGTGAGCTGCCACCATGTCTTCGAAGGTGAACACGCTGTCGATTACTGGCGTAATGTCTTTTCGACGAAGGGCATCCGTCACATATTTGATTGCTTTGCGCTTACGAGTATCATCCGCCAAAAGGTCGGCGATGACCCATGCTTTGATAGTGGCCCGGTGCATCAGAGCTTCAAGAACCGGGATTGTGCCGGTTTCCCGGCCTAAGGCGCCATACAGGTAGATCACGCCCCTCGGCACGGCCTTAATCAACCTCGGCAGAAGCTCGCCGCCGACTGCATCGAATGCAATGCGGGCACCCCTACCCCCGGTGATTCTCAAAATTTCGGCAGTCAGGTCGACTTCGGAGTAGATGACGACATGCTCCGCTCCGGCATCTAGCAACCTTTGCTTTTTCTCCTTGGTGCGGGTCAAAGCGATCGGGATTGCCCCAACCATTTTCGCAAGCTGGATGGCAGCCATACCGACACTGCTCGAGGCGGCTGAGATGATAACATGATCACCGGGCTGGATGCGCGCGCCCTCGATCAGGGGCCCGTAAGCGGTTAGGAACATAACCCAGATCGATGCAGCTTCCTCGAAACTCAGCCCTGGAGGCTGCGTGACCACGGCATGACCTGGTACAATGATCTCTTCGCCATAGATGCCGTTTGCGCCCATCGGAAAAGAGGGAACGAGGTTCACCCTGTCTCCAACGGAGACGTGGGTTACATCGCGGCCCAAAGCGAGAACGATACCGGCCGCCTCGGTCCCTAGCTGTGCGGGAAGGATCGGCTCAAAGATGTATTTCCCACGCCGGAACATTGCATCGGCACGGTCGAGACCAATAGCTTTCACAGAGATGAGCACCTCATCATCGTTGGGGGAAGCAGGAGTGCCGTTGACGAATTGAAGTACCTCAGGCTCACCTGTCTGCGAGAACTGTATGAACTTTGACATTTAAACTTTCCAAGTTTGCGGACCACGTCGCTCATATTTCATGAGGCGCCACCCATGAATTAAGTGTGGCGATATCCTCCCAGAAGGCGAGGGCTTGGAATAACATCTATTCCATATCGTGGCGGATGGCCGAGATCGCAGGCTTGAGCTGAACTTCAGCTCCCGCCACACCGTTAGGCTCGTCGGTTACCTGTGAGAAGTGTTACTGCGAAGTATCGACCCACGGCGGCGTCAATTAGCGGCCGTCCAGATAGGCAAGGTGACCAGCATCATTGGGCATTGAGATCGGTAAGCCTTGCATGATCTATTGCATCAATTCAAAGCGGATTTGATGGACAACCTGGCTTTGGAACAACAGATGTTTTTCTGGAAAAGCGAAGGTAGCGTTACAGCATTATTCCAACGCAGACTACTTATTATTCCAGTTCTCATCCTACCGCGAGATAGCGGCTGATTGCATTTGATGTGCTGCATCAATGCACGCACGAAAGGATCAGTCTCTTGTCCAAACTCAATGGGAAGGTAGCCGTCATTACAGGTGGTAGCAGCGGGATTGGGTTCGCGACCGCTCAGCGTTTCGTCGATGAAGGAGCTTATGTCTTCATCACTGGCCGCCGCCTCGCCGAACTCGAAAAAGCCAAATCGGCGATAGGTCGTAACATCTCGGTCGTTCAGGGCGATGTCGCCAACCTCGAGGAACTCGACAAGGTATTCGCACAAGTGAAGGCAGAAAAGGGGATCGTCGATATTCTCGTAGCCAGCGCTGGCGTCGTCGAACATGCACCAGTCGACACTGCATCCCCAGAACATTTCGACAGAACGTTCGGCATCAACGCACGCGGCGCATTCTTCACCGTTCAAAAAGCCCTACCGCTGATGACCCGGGGCGGCTCAATCGTTTTGGTATCGTCCGGATTGCATTTGAAGGGCTTTCCTTCTCATTCGACCTATTCGGCGAGCAAGGCAGCGGTACGCTCATTCGCGCGCACCTTTGCAGCAGAGCTGAAGGATCGTGGCATCCGTGTGAACTCGCTTTCGCCCGGTGCTATCGATACTCCCATTATTGAAAGCCAGTTCAAGACTATGGAAGAGGCCGATGGCGCGCGTTCGACCTACGCGCAGATCACCCCCCTCGGCCGCCTTGGAAGAGCCGAAGAGATGGCAGCGGCAGCTCTGTTCCTGGCATCCAACGAAAGTAGTTTTTCGACCGGCACAGATCTCGTTGCCGACGGTGGAATTACTCAGCTCTGAGCCCCAGTCGGCGCAGCCCGCGCCACCTCCCTCATCCGCCGACCAGCGAAAGACCAGGACGCCAGGATATGAAAATCCAGTTGAACGGCCGCACGGCCATCGTGACGGGATCCACCGCAGGCGTTGGCCGAGCGACAGCGGAGGGGCTCGCGCAGGTCGGCGCGTCGGTCATCATCAATGGCCGCACGCCGGCACGTGTCAATGAAGCGGTGCGGCAGATGCGCGCCGCGTTTCCGGAGGGCGTTATCTCAGGTATCGCTGCCGATCTGTCGACCGCAGAAGGCGTGAACGCCTTTATTGCACAGGCACCAGCAGCTGAAATTCTCGTGAACAATGTCGGTACGGCCTTCCTCCGGAACTACGATGGCCTGAAGGACATCGTAGCAATCCCCGACGGGGACTGGATCGACCTGTTTGAGCTCACGTCATGAGCGGCGTGCGGCTCTCCCGTCACTACCTGCCTCGCATGGTTAGTAAGGGCTGGGGGCGCGTCGTGTTCGTCAGCAGCGAGTCCGCCGTCAACACGCCCAAGGAAATGCTTGACTACGGCATGACCAAAACCGCGCAACTCGCAGTGTCACGCGGCCTTGCAGAGGCGGTCGCCGGCACGGGTGTCACTGTCAACGCCGTGCTGCCAGGCCCGACCCGCTCGGAGATCCTAGGCGATTACATCGCGAAGCAGGCGAAGGAGACTGGCGTCACGCTCGAAGAGGCCGAGCAGGGTTTCCTGCAAGCACTACGACCGACGACCCTGATACGGCGCTTCGCAACTACCAACGAGGTCGCAAACATGATCGTCTATGCCTGCTCCGAGCAGGCATCCGCAACGAGTGGCGCTGCATTGCGCGTCGATGGTGGCGTGGTCCGGTTCGTTGTCTGAACTCGCGTTCCGGGAGCGTTGCGCTTCCGCCAACGATACTCACACGCCATCCACTTTAGAGGTGACCGAAACGATGCCGTTGATCGCAGTACGAAAACGGTGCTCAGAGGCCATGCGAGTGAAAGGACCGCGACACAAAACCTCCGAGCGACGAACAATGTCGAGCAAAATCGATCCTTACGCCGGCCGATCATCAGCCTGGCAGAACCGTGCTAAAATGACTTGAATTGGCTCGATAGAGAAACGACGAACGCGAGGACCGGATCGTGGAAGCAGCGATCGAGATTCTCGCGTCCAACGGACCGGAACACCTACCGCCGCAATCGCGAGGACATCTGCGAACAAGTGTTTCCTGTCCCTATCGATCAACGTGATTGTCGATCCAGTCGATCAAGACGTCCGCGACCTTGATGTTCTCTTTGCCCTGCATGAACATATGCGTGCTGCCCTTGACCCCACATCGGGGAGCGAGAGGAAGGTGATGTCACCACCGGCCGCCTTGATCTGCCCCATTTCCTCGGCGCAGGCCGCGGCTGGGGTGCTGCCCATGTGATCGCCAACCACCACGAGGATGGGCACCTCGGCCAGCGCCTTAACCTGCTCGTCCGTTAGGTTGGAGAAGCAGCCGGTCTCAAGCTGGATCAGGCCCTTGATACCACCTTTGCCCTTCAGGACTGCCTGGCTCGGAAATCCCGCCGACTGCGAGTGGCCGACCAGGATTGCGCCTCCGAGGTCTGCAGCCAGATCGGCAACGTTGGCGACAGTCAGGTTCTTCGTTTCAGGCTGGATCAACTCGCTCAGCAGGCTTGGCACCTGGGTCTCGATCATATCAGGAATCACCTGCTTGGCGAATTCATCGGCTGCCTCGATCGGGAACTGCACGTCTGGCCAGGCCTTGCCAAGTTCAGGACCGAACCTGAACATCTTCCAGGCCATTCGCGACGTGCCAAGAAAAACCTTCGGCTGAGCCTCCGGTGGCAAACTCTTGTTTTTCACCTGGTTGAAGATCGTACCGTTGAAGCCCGAACGTGCCCGGCCCGTCTGTTCGGCAAGATAGGTGGGAAATCCCTGCCGCGTGAAATATTCCAACCAGCCCATGCGGCCATCCGGCGTGGTTTCCCACTGCTTTGAAGAGAGCAGCCCGCCATGCATGAAAACGATCGGCAGGTGCGTCGCCTTCGGCGGGATCTGGAACTGGACATACATCTGATCGACGACCACATCGCCGGCTTCGAAACTTTCGCCGAAGATGTCCTTGAGGTCGTCCCAGCCGGCGCTCTCGGTTTTGACCGTCCGGCCACCGACGAAGAAGCTACCCTGGCTCTGAAGCACAAGCGACTCCGGAGAAGGCTTGATATCGGAAAGGGATTGCGCCGAGGCCGCGGCTGTACAGAGGAGAAGGGCAAGCACAGCTGCCTGTAATTTGGATAGGATTTGCATCATAAACCTTTGTGTGGAGCGATCGTTGGATGACGGGAAGACCGCGCAAGTGGTGCGAATTTACATGCCCTCTATGCTTGTTGGGTGTACAACGACCCAAACAGGGGAATAAACTCCGAAATCAGTCACAAGGGTTATGACGAAACGCACCATGGATCATTGGGATGAGTTGCGTATGTTTCTTGCAGTGGCCAAAGGCGGAACCGTGCGTGCGGCGGCAGACGCGCTGGACCTCAACCACGCCACGGTGCTTCGTGGCGTTGCGCGTTTGGAGCTGCGGCTGAAAACGAAACTCTTCGAAAGGCTTCCTTCCGGATACAGGCTGACGTCAGCGGGTGCCGACATCGTGGATCTCGCCGCGCAGATGTCGGAGGCATCGACCAAGATCGAGGCAAAGATCTTCGCTCGCGACCAGAGCGTATCTGGCCCGTTGCGTCTTACCCTCCCCGTCTCGTTTGCGACCGATCTTTTGATGGAGACCCTGACGGAGTTCAGATCTACCTATCCGGACATCGCGCTTGAGATCATCGGAACGGGGACGGTCGCCAACCTGAGCAACCGGGAGGCGGATGTGGCTTTGCGCGTGGTTCTTGGAAAGGGCTCGCCTCCGGAAAACCTTTATGGAAGCAGGCTGTGCGGATTCCACATGGCGTATTACGGATGCCGTGATCGGCTCGGCAACGTTTTGTCCCCTCTGGCCTGGTTGCTCGGTCCTGGCGAGTTGATTCCCGGTGACTGGGTCCCAGAAGAGATAGACATGGCCGCCACGCCTGTCCGCTTTTCCGAGATGCGGTCGAAGCTGCACGCTGCGCGCGCGGGGATGGGCATCACGTTACTGCCCTGCTTTGTCGGCGACGCAGACTTGTCGCTGTCTCGTGTGCCAGGCAGTCCGATCATCCACGCCGGGGATGTATGGCTCCTAACCCACGTCGATACCCGACAAACTCTGCGCGTCAGACTTCTGTGCGACCGTATACGCGCCAGCATGCGAGGGGTCTCCGCCATGGTCGAGGGGCGAACGGACCGTGTTACATTCGACCATGATGACCTAGAGGAAGGTGCGGAGGGACAGTAGCCTCGCCTTGAAGGGATCCGAACTGTCGACCCGTTGATCCCAGACATGAAGTTCGAAGCTTAGCTGGTAGGAAGAGTGTCTGGCCATTCCTGTGCGCCATGAAGTACGCGGAGAATGCGAACTGCCGATTGAACTACAGCATAATCCGCGACATATGGGGTACCGTTGATCACCAGTTCGCGCGTCCCGGCAATTCTGCCAACACGACCACTCACCGGAAAATCAATTAATCGACGAGCAGCCGCGACGATCCGTTCGTCGGCCATGATAGCAGCTGAGGGACTATCCGCCTCGATAAAGGTGAAGATGGCGTCTCGATCTGACAACGCAAACGCTGACCAGGTAAGCTTCACAACTTGCGCACCGCTGCTTTAACGCGCGCTGCCGCTCGCCGTTTTTCGAAATGAGCCGCTACTTCATCATCCGAAACGTCAGGTCGCGTGTCGTTCAGCGCTTCAAGGACCTTGCTGCGAAACCAAGCATCATGAGCTTCGCTGCCTGATATAAGTTCGAGCGGTAGTGCTCCCTCGTTCGCCGTCCGGGTGAGTAATATACGAACTGCGTCCGACACAGTAACACCCATGCTCTCAAGCACCGCAGAGGCACGATCTCGAACTTCAGCATCAATGCGAGTTTGAACGGGTGCATTCGAAGCCATAGTTATCTCCAACTGAAAGATCAATCGTAATGCATGAATTACAGCGTTTATAGAAAATTTCCGTGTGGGCCACGCCGCTGCGTTCTTTTGGTCTTGATAGGAACCGAACCGCTGGACTCCGACCTGATCCAGCTAACCCTCTGATTTTAGTCATGCTATCCGACATAAGCATCTAGTGATGGCGTCCAGTCTGCAACGGTTTCCCGACTAGGCGAGACCGGCGTGCTAAAACATCTGAACGCTTGGAGCATTGAAGGCTGTTATCGGGTGCGGCTTCCCGCAACCATGTCGGTAGTTGCAGGAAGCCAGCGGCGTTTCACTTCGCGATCTTGCGATCAAGGAAGCGTCGAATGAGCGGCGCCATCTCATCCAGCTTGTCTTCGAGCGCAAAATGTCCCCTGTCGATAAGATGGAACTCAGCTTCAGGAAGATCGCGCAGACAGGGATGCGCGCCTTCTTCCGGGAAGATCTTGTCGTTCTTGCCCCAGACGACCAGCGTCGGCGGCTTGCGGTCGCGGAAGAAGGCCTGGAACTGCGTATAGGGACAGGTTGGTGCGGTAGTCGTAGAACAGGTCGAGCTGAATATCCTTGTTGCCGCGTGGAGTGCTCCCCGTTTCACCGGACATGTCGGCTAGTTTGATTTAGCCCTGATGAACTGCCGAGGGGAAGCCATCTTGAGCGCGGAATGGGGATGGATTTCGTTGTAGTCCTCGATCCATCCGTCGGTGAGCCGGAGCGCCGTTTCGGCGTCTGGCAGTGCGGATATGCGGATGTAATCCCGCTTCAGGGTTTTGACGAAGGCTTCTGCCATGCCGTTCGATTGTGGACTGGCTACCGGCGTAAAGCAGGGCGTCAGATTGAGCGCTTGGGCAAACAGCCTCGTGTCCCTCGCGGTGTAAGCCGAGCCGTTGTCCGAGAGATGCCCGATTGCGTGCGGGGCTCTCGTTGCTGCGAACCGCTTCTCGACCGCCTCCAGCATCATATCGCGCACGTCAGAGCCGGAGATGCCCGCGTTGGCGACCGCCGTCCAGGCGATGATCTCCCGGTCGAAGGCGTCGACCCGCCTGGTTCGAAACTCTGCTCAATGATTGTCAGCTTCTGCTCGGTTGTCCACCGTCTACGGCGGACATCACCCGTCAGCAATTCAACCTGTCGATACTCGTTAGACATAAGCCTGTCCTCAAGCCTGTACTTGAGCCTTTCTGCTTATGCCGACTGCCCGGTCGAAATGGGGGGCAGTTCAGAGTTCCGAGCAAACCGGCCTGGCCTTGATCGTAAGGGGGCTTCTGGAACGTGCCTCAGCCGAATGCCGTGATTACGAGCCAATGTAGAGGATTGCATGGCTTACCTATCCGCCCCTGCCGCGAGCTATAGAAACGCAAAAAGCCCCGCGAAGGGGGCTTTATTGGGATCGCAGGGATCGTTGGTTGCGGGGGCAGGATTTGAACCTGCGGCCTTCAGGTTATGAGCCTGACGAGCTACCGGGCTGCTCCACCCCGCGTTAGTTTCGAGCGTGCCTTGGGCTGTTTGCCTGGCGGACCGGATGTTTTTGCCCGGTCTTTTTGTTTGTCCGTCCTCGCGCAGTGTAGCTTGCGCTGCGGGCGGACGGGGCTGCTCCACCCCGCGTTAGTTTCGAGCGTGCCTTGGGCTGTTTGCCTGGCGGACCGGCTGTTTTGCCCGGTCTTTTTGTTTGTCCGTCCTCGCGCGGTGTTGCTTGCGCTGCGGGCGGACGGGGCTGCTCCACCCCTTGTCGATACTGAGACTGCGTGTGCGTCGCTTGGAGCGATCATAGCATGTCGAATGCTGGATGTTTGTCCGGTTGGTTTTGTTGTGCGCGAGAAGATTTGTTTTGACATTGCCTTTAGCAGACCTGGCAGCGACCTACTCTCCCGCGTCTTGAGACGAAGTACCATTGGCGCTGGGGCGTTTCACGGCCGTGTTCGGAATGGGAACGGGTGCGGCCGCCCCGCCATGACCACCAGGTCGGCTAAGGGCAATGTGCGCGGCGCATGTTGGTGCGCCGCTTATTGTTCGAGAAGCTGGTGACTGAGGGCTTAGCCAGTAGGCGATAGGCAACAGTCTTTTTTTTGAACACGTCTTTTTGCTTGTCTTGAGCCTGTTCGGGTATGGCACCCGTACAGGCCGGTCGGCCGTCGCACCGGGTGGTGCGGGCCGTCCGCAGCGTGTTTCACGCGTCAGGACAAGACAGATGGCTCATGTTTGATGAGCATGAACAATGAGAACGATGAAGTCGATCGGGCTATTAGTAAGGCTAAGCTTCATGCGTTACCGCACGTCCACACGCCTCCTATCAACGTGGTCGTCTTCCACGGCCCTGATAGGGAATACTCGTTTTCAGGTGGGTTTCCCGCTTAGATGCCTTCAGCGGTTATCCCTTCCATATATAGCTACCCTGCTATGCCGCTGGCGCGACAACAGGTCCACCAGAGATATGTCCATCCCGGTCCTCTCGTACTAGGGACAGATCCTGTCAATATTCCTACACCCACGGCAGATAGGGACCGAACTGTCTCACGACGTTCTGAACCCAGCTCACGTACCGCTTTAATTGGCGAACAGCCAAACCCTTGGGACCTGCTCCAGCCCCAGGATGCGATGAGCCGACATCGAGGTGCCAAACAACCCCGTCGATATGGACTCTTGGGGGTCATCAGCCTGTTATCCCCGGCGTACCTTTTATCCGTTGAGCGATGGCCCTTCCACGCGGGACCACCGGATCACTATGACCGACTTTCGTCTCTGCTCGACTTGTCAGTCTCGCAGTCAGGCGGGCTTATGCCATTGCACTCGACGAGCGATTTCCGACCGCTCTGAGCCCACCATCGCGCGCCTCCGTTACTCTTTCGGAGGCGACCGCCCCAGTCAAACTACCCACCATACACTGTCCCGGGCCCGGATAACGGGTCGCGGTTAGACATCCATGACGATAAGGGTGGTATTTCAAGGATGGCTCCACTCAGACTGGCGTCCAAGCTTCAAAGCCTACCACCTATCCTACACATGCCGACACGAATGCCAGTGTAAAGCTATAGTAAAGGTGCACGGGGTCTTTCCGTCTGACCGCAGGAACCCCGCATCTTCACGGGAATTCAATTTCACTGAGTCTATGTTGGAGACAGCGGGGAAGTCGTTACGCCATTCGTGCAGGTCGGAACTTACCCGACAAGGAATTTCGCTACCTTAGGACCGTTATAGTTACGGCCGCCGTTTACTGGGGCTTCGATTCAAAGCTTGCACCTCTCCTCTTAACCTTCCAGCACCGGGCAGGCGTCAGACCCTATACGTCGTCTTAAAGACTTCGCAGAGCCCTGTGTTTTTGATAAACAGTCGCTACCCCTGGTCTGTGCCACCTCCAAACACTTGCGTATCTGGAGGTCACGCTTCTTCCGAAGTTACGCGTGCAATTTGCCGAGTTCCTTCAACATAGTTCTCTCAAGCGCCTTGGTATACTCTACCTGACCACCTGTGTCGGTTTCGGGTACGGTCTATAATGGTGGCGCTCTTTCCTGGAACCACTAAGCCGCACAATCAATCCAATAAGATCGTACGACAGTCGTGATCCGTCACGTCCACCAGGCCCACGAATATTAACGTGGTTCCCATCGACTACGCGTGTCCGCCTCGTCTTAGGGGCCGGCTAACCCTGCTCAGATTAACTTTAAGCAGGAACCCTTGGTCTTTCGGCGAGGGGTCTCTCACCCCTTTGTCGTTACTCATGTCAACATTCGCACTTCCGATACCTCCAGAGGCCCTCACGGGTCCTCCTTCACAGGCTTACGGAACGCTCCGCTACCACATGCCTTGCGGCACATCCTCAGCTTCGGTGCATGGCTTTAGCCCCGTTACATTTTCGGCGCAAAGACCCTTATTTAGACCAGTGAGCTGTTACGCTTTCTTTAAATGATGGCTGCTTCTAAGCCAACATCCTGGTTGTTTTGGGATCCTCACATCCTTTCCCACTTTAGCCATGACTTGGGGACCTTAGCTGGAGGTCAGGGTTGTTGCCCTCTTCACGACGGACGTTAGCACCCGCCGTGTGTCTGCCGAGTAGTACTCCACGGTATTCGGAGTTTGGTTAGGATCAGTAAGACGGTGAGTCCCCATAGCCCATCCAGTGCTCTACCCCGTGGGTATTCGCTCGACGCTCTACCTAAATAGATTTCGCGGAGAACCAGCTATCTCCGAGTTTGATTGGCCTTTCACCCCTAGCCACAAGTCATCCCAATCTATTGCAACAGATGCGGGTTCGGCCCTCCAGTTGGTGTTACCCAACCTTCAGCCTGCTCATGGCTAGATCACTCGGTTTCGGGTCTAATGCGTCGAACTGAACGCCCTGTTCAGACTCGCTTTCGCTGCGCCTACACCTATCGGCTTAAGCTTGCTCGACACACTAAGTCGTTGACCCATTATACAAAGGTACGCCGTCACCAATTATGGCTCCGACTGCTTGTAGGCATCCGGTTTCAGGTTCTATTTCACTCCCCTCGTCGGGGTGCTTTTCACCTTTCCCTCACGGTACTTGTTCGCTATCGGTCATGCACGAGTACTTAGGCTTGGAGAGTGGTCTCCCCATGTTCAGACAGGATTTCACGTGTCCCGCCCTACTCAAGGACATTCAAAACACTGACGTCTACGGGGCTGTCACCCGCTGCGGCCGACCTTTCCAAATCGTTCGACTTTTGTCTTGAATGCCACTGGCCTGGTCCGCGTTCGCTCGCCACTACTTACGGAGTCTCGGTTGATGTCCTTTCCTGCAGGTACTTAGATGTTTCAGTTCCTGCGTTCGCTTCTAACCCTATGTATTCAAGGTTAGATACCTTATTACAACATCTAGAAACCTGTTGTGCTGAACCCTGCAACCCGGACGCGCCGGGTTCTCTTCTGTCTTCACGCTGTCGCAGGCTTTGCCTGCTTCGCTCCAGACAGGGCGGCAAACGATTGCCGACGACCTAACGGTCTGTACTTCTGCCACACTCGAACCTTGAGCAAGGCACCCATACAGGACGATAGTCCGTCGCCGCTCGTGCGGCGCGCCATCGCAGCGCCGGCCCAAAGGGCCGAACAGCGCGTGAGATCAAAAAACAGCAGAACAGATTTTCTAGATGTCTAAGGTGGGTTTCCCCATTCGGAGATCCATGGATCAAAGCTCATTCGCAGCTCCCCACGGCTTTTCGCAGCGTATCACGTCCTTCTTCGCCTGTGCATGCCAAGGCATCCACCAAATGCCCTTACGACACTTCATCGTTCTCATTGCCAATGCTCATCTTAAGGTGAGGCAATAGCCAGCAGGCAACAGGCACCAGGGATGAACCCTAATGCCAACTGCCTAACCCCTACTGCCTGACCAATCCGGCTACCTTTTACAACCGGACCATTCAGATGCCATCGACGTGTTCGATCAGATCGCTTTGATTGGGGTCACGCCGAGCGACCCACTTCGCGTCTGATCATTAAGACCAGCTTCTCGAGATCAAATCCGAGGATGCGCGGTCAGGCAACATCCACCAGACCATCCGTCAGACAAAGGCCAAAAGCCCCCGAACAACGAACGATCCTTGACTGGCATGAACCCAAAGGGCTCATCCGGATCAATCTTCTCTTCACAATACGGACAAAACAGGCATACGCTTCATCGAAGCGATGCAAACCTAAACTCTCCAGGAAGACAATCTTTCACTCACGCGCCATGCAGCACGATCGCCTCTGCCGGCACCACACTCAACCTTTGAGAGGGCAGCCATACCGGGCGATAGCCCGTCGCCGATCGCTCGGCGCCCCGTCCGCAGCGCAGCAAACGAAGTTTGCGACAGCGTGAGGACGAATAATGGTGGAGCTGAGCGGGATCGAACCGCTGACCCCCTGCTTGCAAAGCAGGTGCTCTCCCAGCTGAGCTACAGCCCCATCCAGCGCTTCAACCGAACAGGTCACCCCAACCGGCTCCAGCAACATTCAATCCCAGACAGGATCCGGTTCAAAACCAGAACGGCAAAAACCCGACGGCCAGACCAAACGACCAGACCAAACCAAACCGAATGTCGTCCCGACCCAACCGGCTCAAACAAGCAATGGTGGGCCCGGGAAGACTTGAACTTCCGACCCCACGCTTATCAAGCGTGTGCTCTAACCAACTGAGCTACGGGCCCATTCCGGATGGCCTGTTTCAGGCATATCCTGTCAAAATTGTCTTCCAAAGAAAGAGAAACGTGGTCGGCGGATTTCGCCATACCGTCGATCTGCAAGCAGTATCGCGGCGTATTTCGGCTCGATCGTGACCTGACTGGTCCGATCTATGTTCTAAAAAGCGGATTTTGCAAGGGCATGGCCATGCGGCCTTGCCTGCTAGAATCGGCTTCCTTAGAAAGGAGGTGATCCAGCCGCAGGTTCCCCTACGGCTACCTTGTTACGACTTCACCCCAGTCGCTGACCCTACCGTGGTCGCCTGCCTCCCTTTAAGGGTTAGCGCAGCGCCTTCGGGTAAAACCAACTCCCATGGTGTGACGGGCGGTGTGTACAAGGCCCGGGAACGTATTCACCGCGGCGTGCTGATCCGCGATTACTAGCGATTCAACTTCATGCACTCGAGTTGCAGAGTGCAATCCGAACTGAGATGGCTTTTGGAGATTAGCTCACACTCGCGTGCTCGCTGCCCACTGTCACCACCATTGTAGCACGTGTGTAGCCCAGCCCGTAAGGGCCATGAGGACTTGACGTCATCCCCACCTTCCTCTCGGCTTATCACCGGCAGTCCCCTTAGAGTGCCCAACCAAATGCTGGCAACTAAGGGCGAGGGTTGCGCTCGTTGCGGGACTTAACCCAACATCTCACGACACGAGCTGACGACAGCCATGCAGCACCTGTGTCCCTGTCCCCGAAGGAAAACCAAATCTCTCTGGCTGTCAGGGCATGTCAAGGGCTGGTAAGGTTCTGCGCGTTGCTTCGAATTAAACCACATGCTCCACCGCTTGTGCGGGCCCCGTCAATTCCTTTGAGTTTTAATCTTGCGACCGTACTCCCCAGGCGGAATGTTTAATGCGTTAGCGGCGCCACCGAACAGTAAACTGCCCGACGGCTAACATTCATCGTTTACGGCGTGGACTACCAGGGTATCTAATCCTGTTTGCTCCCCACGCTTTCGCACCTCAGCGTCAGTTGTGGACCAGTCAGCCGCCTTCGCCACTGGTGTTCCTGCGAATATCTACGAATTTCACCTCTACACTCGCAATTCCACTGACCTCTTCCACACTCAAGACACCCAGTATCAAAGGCAGTTCCGAGGTTGAGCCCCGGGATTTCACCCCTGACTTAAATGTCCGCCTACGTGCGCTTTACGCCCAGTAATTCCGAACAACGCTAGCCCCCTTCGTATTACCGCGGCTGCTGGCACGAAGTTAGCCGGGGCTTCTTCTGTAGGTACCGTCATTATCTTCCCTACTGAAAGAGCTTTACAACCCTAAGGCCTTCATCACTCACGCGGCATGGCTGGATCAGGCTTGCGCCCATTGTCCAATATTCCCCACTGCTGCCTCCGTAGGAGTTTGGGCCGTGTCTCAGTCCCAATGTGGCTGATCATCCTCTCAGACCAGCTATGGATCGTCGCCTTGGTAGGCCTTTACCCCACCAACTAGCTAATCCAACGCGGGCTCATCCATCCCCGATAAATCTTTCCCCAAAAGGGCGTATACGGTATTAGTCCAAGTTTCCCTGGGTTATTCCGTAGGGTTGGGTGAATTCCCACGCGTTACTCACCCGTCTGCCGCTCACCTTGCGGTGCGCTCGACTTGCATGTGTTAAGCCTGCCGCCAGCGTTCGTTCTGAGCCAGGATCAAACTCTCAAGTTGAGAATTCAATCTAGACTGTCACTTGTTCTGAATCGACGAGAACTCACTTGATCCTTCACATCAAAACCAATCCCGCTTCACAGCGAAGTATGGCCCGGTCCAGCCGCCGTCATCGCAAAAGCAATCACATCAGCCAAACCCAGCAAAGAACCGGTGTTCTCATATCAAAACGTGACCGTCTCTAATCGTTTTCCAAAAAGGGCTTTCACCCTCTTTGCGAAACCACGCCGACCACGTTTCTCTTTCTTGTCCATATTCAATTGTCAAAAAACAGACCGAAATCCCGGTCAAAACCAATCGCAAAACCACCAGAGCCAAAACCGAAACCTCGGCTCACAATCAGCATTCAGCCAATGTCTGTGATCTCTAAAACCCCGGCGAACCAAGGATAAACCCCAATCACTCCAGAACGAGAAACTTCGTCGCCAGCAGCGCCGCCGCCCTCGTCAGTGAGCGGCGTTATACGGATAGCACCCCGAAGCGTCAACACCGCCAATCGCAAAAAATCCAAAAAACCGACAAGTCACTGAAATCCATCGGGAATTTCGACAGCACCATCCCCAGCGCCAAAAACTGCGCCGGAAAAACAGGGCAAGGCACCGGCGAATCCGGCTGGAGACAGTGCGCGGAAGACTTCAAGAAGAGATGGCCGGCCCGAGTGGACCGGCGGGCGCGGACGATCTAGGCACCCTTGTGCGCGGGATCGGCGGCGCCACTCTGCCATTGCGCCCGCAAGATGTGCTTTTGCGGCTTGCCTGCCGCATTGCGCGGGATCGCATCGGTGAAGACGTAATGGGCCGGGCGCTTGAAGGCGGCGAGCTTGTCCGTGCAGAGAGCGGCAAGATCGCCCCGCTCCACGCCCTGACCCGGGTTCAGGACGACAAAGGCCGCGCCCGTTTCCCCCCAGCGCGCATCAGCGACACCGATCACGGCGACTTCGGCAATGGCCGGATGCGCCGCAAGGACGCCCTCGACCTCGGCAGGATAAACATTTTCTCCGCCGCTGATATACATGTCCTTCAGGCGGTCGGCGAGGCAATGAAACCCGTCTTCGTCGCGCATGGCCATGTCGCCGGTCCGGAACCAGCCATCGACGAAGGCCGCGGCCGTCTCGGCCGGCTTGTTCCAGTAGCCCGGAGAGATAGAGGGTCCGCGCAGCCAGATCTCCCCGATCTCGCCGCTCTCGCGCTCGCGCCCGGCCTCGTCGCAGATCTTCAACTCGATCAGCGGCGCGGGAAAGCCGACGCTGCCGTGCCGCGTGGCGATCGCCTGCGGATCCAGCGGCATATGCATGACCGTGCCGGCCTCGCTCATGCCGTAACCATTCACCAAAGCGACGCCATCGGCGAGGTAGGATGCAACGAGCGGTGGCGGCAGGGGCGCGCCGCCAATGAAGATCGCCTTCAGGCGCCGCATCTTCTCCGGAGCATAGTCCGGCTGGCCGCGCAGGATGGAGGCCATTTGCGGAACCGCGAAATAATGGGTGACGCCAAGTTCCGCATCATTCAGGCAGGACAGCGTCCGATCCGGCAGGAACCGGTCGGAGATCAGCAGCGTCCCGCCCATCATCAGGGTCGTCCGCGCAATGGCGACGAGCCCGATCGTATGGAAGAAGGGCAGGTCGCAAAAGGTGACGCAGCCGGGAGTGATCTCCCCGACAAAGGAAAAATTGACAGCGGAATAGAAGAGGTTTCGCCGCGTCAGGATCACACCCTTCGGAGCGCCCGTCGTTCCCGATGTGTAGAGCAAGAGAGCCGGCTCATCCGGATCGCTGCGCAGACGGCGCAGCGGCTCTGCCTGCGCCAGCACGCCATCCAGGCTTTCCGACGCACCGTCGAAGGGCAGCGTGCGGACCGAAGGGATGGTCTCCGCGATCTCTCCGGCAACCGCTTCGAACTCTGCCGCATGGATGATGATTTCGGGCCCGCAATCCTTCACGATTGCCGTGAGCTCGGCGGTACTCAACCGCCAGTTCAAGGGCACGAAGATGGCCCGCGCCCGCTGGCAGGCAAAGGCCACCACAATCAGATCGGCGCAATTGCGCGCGAGCGCCGCCACGCGAAACAGGGGGCCACGCGCGCCGAACTGGGTGTTGAGGTAGAAGGCGCAGCGGGCGATGCGGTCATCGAGCTCCGCATAGGTGAGGACGTCGCCGCCTGGTATGGTCCGGATCGCAATCGCCGCCGGCGAGACCCGGGCCCGGTAGCCGACGGGATCCTCCGCGACCAGGCTGAAGGAATTGCCGGCCGCAAAATCCGCCATGTCCAGTTCGGTCTTGTGCATGATCCCTCCTCCCGATGGGCATTGCGCTAAATAGTATGCTACACTTACAATCCTCTAGACGGCTTGGCAAGACGAGCCCCGCCAGGTCTTGTTGGCCGAAGGCCGCCCAAGAGGTGTCCGCAGCAGGGATTGCGCTCACCCATTGCGCCGACCTATGGCATAGGGTGACGCTTTCAGGCTCGAATGCGAGCCGGGACTTGAGCAGGGACTTGTCCCGGGACCTTGAGCGAGACCTTGGTGGAGAGCCTGGGCATTCCGTGAAGGATCTGCGCGCTGGAGCAGAATCAGGATGCACCGGCAACCGGAAGAGAGAGACGAGACGAATGGAAGGGGAGGTCGTGGAAACAGGCGAGGAATTGGAGCAAAGCTGGCTGAAGGGGCTCCTGGGCTATCACCTGCGCATGGCTCATCTGGCGCTCTACCGTGATTTCGCCGCCCATATGGCGGCTTTCGACCTGACGCAGAAGCAACTGGCCGCGCTGGAACTGATCGCAACCAATCCCGGCGCGTCGCAAGTGGATATCGCCAATGCACTCTCGATGGACCGCGCCACGATGATGGGGGTGGTCAAGCGGCTGATGGCCCGCGGTCTTGTGGAACGGCGTCCATCGGCGGTGGACCGGCGCCGGCACGAGATGCGGCTGAGCGAAGCCGGCAGCACCATGCTCGCGGAGGTGCACGGGATCATCGACCAGCATGAAGATGCCTTTTCCTCCGTCCTCTCGCAGGGCGAACGCCGCGAGCTGATCCGGCTGCTGCGCCGCCTCTACGAGCGCAGCTGACCCTTTGCCGGCGCCCTGCAGAGAAAAGAACTTCTGCTCGTGGTGTCCGAGACGATTGGTCGTCAGATCGCATTCTTCAACTTGTCGGCGGTATAGATATCGCGGATCCGCGCTGTCACCGGTCCCGGCACGCCCGTCCCGACCGGCACGCCATCAATGGCAATGACCGGCATGACGAAGCTCGAGGCGGACGTGATGAATGCCTCCGCCGCCGTCTTGGCCTCCTCAACGGAAAAAATCCGCTCCTCGACCGCAAGCCCTTCGGCGCGCGCAAGCTCCAGGATGGAGCCGCGGGTAATGCCGTGCAGGAGCGCGTTGGAAAGCGGCCGGCTGACAAGCGTTCCGTCCTTCGTGACGATATGTACGTTGGACGAGGTGGCCTCGGTGATCATACCGTCCTCCACAAGGAAGGCGTCATCCGCACCGGCCTTCTTCGCCTCCATCTTGGCAAGGGACGAGTAGAGAAGCTGCACGGTCTTGATCTGCCGGTTGACCCAGCGGCCTTCGGGCATGGTGATGACGGAAATTCCCGTCTGCCATTTGGCATTGCCAAGCACCGCGCGCTTCTGGGTGAACATCACGATGGTCGGCTGCAGATCGGCGGAAAAGAGAAAATCGCGATCTTCCGCGCCGCGCGAGATCTGCAGATAGATCAGGCCTTCCTCCAGTGCATTGCGGCGCAGGATCTCCCGGTGAAGGGCAAGGAGCGCATCCTCGCTCAGGTGGAAGCGGATCTGAAGCGCGTCGAGCGACCGCTTCAAGCGGGCCGCATGGCCGGCATAATCGATCAGCTTGCCGCCGATCACCGCCGTCACTTCGTAAATCGCATCGGCAAACAGGAAGCCGCGATCGAAGACGGAGACGCTCGCCTCCTCTTCCGCAACCCACCGGCCGTTGACATAAACGATACGGGACATGAGCTTTCTCCGGGGCACGAATGATGTTGATTGCCTTTGACAGAACAGGATGTCGTGATTCGGGCAAGGGCAGGACTTGACCTCCCGGCAGAGGCGATGACAAGACAAAGTTCCCATGCAGAAAGAACAGGAACCGATGAGACCGCCAATCGCCTTCGTCACGCGTGCCACCGCCGAAGAGGGCGAAGCCTGGCTCTCGGTGCTCCGCCAGGCCATGCCGCAGGAGCGGATTCTCGCTTTTGCATCCATGAGTGCGGCCGACAGGCAGGCTGCCGACATCGCCATCGTGGCCAATCCGGATCCCGCGGATGTGGCGCAACTGACTGGCCTGTCTTTCATTCACAGCCTCTGGGCCGGCGTTGAACGGCTGGTCATGGAGCTGGGCGATGGCGCGCCCCCCATCGTCCGGCTGGTCGATCCGGAACTGTCGCGCGTCATGGGTGAGGCCGTGCTGGCCTGGACCTATTATCTCCAGAGAGACATGCCCGCCTATCGGCAGCGCCAGGCGGAGCGGCTTTGGGAACCGAGACCCTATCGCCATCCCAAGGAGACGACGATCGGTCTTCTCGGCCTGGGAGCGCTCGGCAGCGAGGCTGCACAGCGCCTGGTGGGTGCGGGCTTTGCGGTTCAAGGCTGGAGCCGTACGCCGCGGAGCCTGCCGGATGTCGAGACCTTCAGCGGCGAGGACGGGCTGGATCGTATCCTGTCCTCGAGCGATATCATCGTCTGCCTCCTGCCGCTCACTCCGCAGACACGCGGCCTTTTGAACGCCGAGAGGCTGGCGCGTCTGAAAGACAAGGCGGCCCTCATCAATTTTGCCCGCGGGGCGATCATTCCGGCCGCCGATCTCATTGCTGGCCTCGATGCGGGGCGCATCGCGCATGCCGTGCTCGATGTCTTCGAAACGGAGCCCCTGCCCGTCGACTCACCCCTTTGGACCCATCCAAAGGTGACGGTGCTCCCACATATTTCCGCTCCGACAACTGAGGGGAGCGCCGCGAAGATTGTCGCCGGGAACGTCGACCAGTTTCGCAAGGCGGGCAAATTGCCGAAGACGGTCGACCGCAAGCGCGGCTATTGATCCGCCCGAGGTCAGGAAAGCACGCCCGCAACCCGTGAAGGCGGGCAAACTGCCGCATTGTCCGGCCGCGCGCTGAGGACTAAGGCTGACATCGGCGCGGATCGGCGCGGATCGGCACCGTTCGGGAAGTCGGCACCGCGCAGGCGCAGACCGATCGTAGATCGCGGCCATGTGAGACCATGACGAAGGAGTTGAGACGTGACCCGCAATCCCATGCTTCTGCTTGCAGCCGGTTTTGCCAGCGTTTTCCTTGCCGGCCTGGTGGCGATCATCATGTGGGTATCGGCCGATAGCGCCAATGCCCGCACGGGTCCCTTCAATGCCCGTTTCGCCTTGCTGAACGACGAGGGCCAACCGGTGGATGAAAGCCTGTTCAAGGGGGCACCGTCCCTGGTCTATTTCGGCTACACCCATTGCCCCGAAGTCTGCCCGACCACTCTGTTTGAAGTCTCGGGCTGGCTGAAGGCGCTGGGACCCGAGGGCGACAGGCTGAAAGCCTATTTCTTCACCGTGGATCCGACGCGCGACACGCCGTCGATCATGCATGCCTATGTCCGCTCCATCACCGACAGGATCACCGGCATAACCGGCACGCCGGAGGAAATGAAGAAAGTGACGGAAGGCTGGATGATTCATGCCGCGCGAAGCTATGGCGATGACAGCGACTATCACATGAGCCATACGACATCGCTTCTCTTGATCGGCGCCGACGGCCGGCTGAAGGGTATGATTCCCTATGGCGAGGATCAGGATCAGGCGCTGTCCAAGATTCGCGAGAGACTCTTGTGAAAATCGAGTGAGGGTCTGTGTAGCCGCCAAAACGGCTGAAGGGCCGCATCGGCGGCCCTTTCAACATTTCTATATATGCCGTTGCGAGCTGACCGTTTGATCAGGCTGCCTGCATGCGTGCATTCAGCGGGATTTCGACATCGATCTCCAGGATCGAGACATGCTCGTCGCGATCCATCTTGACCTGAACCCGCTCGCTGTCGAGTTCGACATGCTTGGCAATGACCGCCAGGATCTCCTCGCGCAGGATGGCGACCAGATCCGAACCATTGGATGCCCGCTCATGGGCCAGAAGCACCTGCAGACGCTCTCGCGCCAGCGGAGCCGACCGCTGCTTGTTGAAAAGCCTGAAGATATTCATGCGGCCCTCCGTGCGAAGATCTTGCCCAGCAGGCCGCGCTTGTCTTCCGGAATGGAGACCGGCACATCTTCACCCGCCAGGCGGCGGGCCGCTTCGAAATAGGCCAGCGAGGGGGCGCAACGGGCATCGGCGAGGGTCACAGGTGCGCCGAGGTTGGAAGCGCGCAGCACATCCATGCTTTCCGGAATGATGCCGAGCAGCGGAATGGAGAGGATTTCCAGAACGTCTTCGACCTTCAGCATGTCGCCGCGCTGGGCACGCACGGCGTCGTAACGGGTGAGAAGAAGATGTTTTTCCATCCGCTCGCCGCGTTCCGCCTTCATCGTCTTGGAATCCAGAAGGCCGATGATGCGGTCGGAATCGCGTACCGACGAGACTTCCGGATTGGTGACGACAACGGCGATATCGGCATGCCGCATGGCAAGCGTCGCGCCGCGTTCGATACCGGCCGGGCTATCGCAGATGACCCAGTCGAAATAACGCTTCAGCTCGTTGATCACCCATTCGACTCCCTCGGGGGTGAGGTTGTCCTTGTCGCGTGTCTGGGAGGCGGGCAGCAGGAAAAGGTTTTCCAGCCGCTTGTCGCGGATCAGCGCCTGGGTCAGTTTGGCATCGCCTTGGATGACGTTGATCAGGTCATAGACGACCCGTCGTTCCGCACCCATGACGAGGTCCAGATTGCGCAGGCCCACATCGAAATCCACCACAACGACTTTTTCGTTGCGCTGGGCGAGCGCGGCTCCTAATGCGGCTGTCGAGGTTGTCTTGCCAACCCCGCCTTTGCCCGAGGTGACGACGATTACCTTCCCCATCTTAATCTCCTGTGAGTGAGCGTGGTTCGGCTCAGTTGAGTTTCTCGGCCATGATCGAATCGCCTTCCAGCCAAAGCTGCACGGGTTCTCCCAGCAGTTCGGAAGGCAGGTCCTCGGCCATCTTGTAAATACCGTCGATGGCGATCAGCTCCGCTTCCAGCTTTCGGCAGAAGATGCGGGCTGCCGCGTTTCCGACAGAGCCAGCCATCGCGCGTCCGCGCAGGGCTCCGTAGATATGGACGGAGCCGCCTGCGATGACTTCGGCGCCCGAAGCAACGGAGCCGACGATGGTGACATCCCCTTCCGTAAAGATGATCGATTGCCCGGACCTTACGGGCTGATTGATCACCAGCGAGGCCTGCGGCGAGCGCGCCTCCACGGTCACGGTGGGTGCAACCGCCTGCTCGACGGTCGATCGGTCGTCTCCTGCGGTCTCGGCGGGGGCGCCGGCGGATGTTTCCGTCTGCTCGACCTCGACATCGCCGGCCGGCCGGCCGCCCTTCAGGACCGGCGGCATTCCCGGCGATATCATCGAGGGTTTGGCGCCTTCTATGCCCATGATGCGGACATTGCGCTCACCGAGCTTGTCCAGGAAGCCGGACAGTTCGGTGCGGCTGATACCAAGATCCGCCACGTCCAGGACGACAGGCCGGTTCAGGAAGAAGCCGGCCGAGCGTGCGGCAAGATCATCCAGCCGCACCAGCCAGTCATCGAGCGGCAGGTCGGGGGTCAACACGACCGCAAGAAAGGAGCGGCCCTTGATCCTGATGGAGCGAGAGTCTGTTAGCACTTTGGTCATCTACGTAAACAAATCGTTGACTATGGGTACTGCTGATTTGGTTAACGAATGGTTAACGCGGACCTGCCGAGGGTAAGGTTTGCCCTTATTTTCAAGCCGCTGCTCGTCTGATCCGCCAGACAGAAAGAAGCCGGCGCGGGTCAGACCTGAACAATGAAAAACGGCCCGCAAAGCGGGCCGGTGATCGTGGGGGAGGCAGTGTCGGCGCTCAGGCCGCTTGACGTGCCGCCGCCATGTAATCCTGCAGTTCGGTCGCCTGACCGGCAGAGAGGAAGAGGCCTTGCTTGGTCCGTCGCCAGAGCACATCCTCCGCCGTGCAGGCCCATTCCTTGTCGATCAGCCACTGCACTTCGACGCCGAACAGCGTGCCGCCGAAATGCCGGCCGAGATCCGCTTCCGATCGCGCATTTCCAAGAATGGCCGTCGCATCGGTTCCATAGCAGCGGATCAGCCGCTCGGCATGGATCCGCTGCAGGAACGGGTAGTCGCGCAGCAGGGCCTGTACGAGGCTTTCGAAAGCATCGACGGCAAAATCCGCGCCGGGCAGCCTGCTCCCCGCCGTCCAGGGAGCACCGCGCGTGCCGATCGCCGCGCCGATCTTCTCCAGCGCATGTTCTGCCAGCCGGCGATAGGTGGTGAGCTTTCCGCCGAACACATTGAGAAGCGGGGCGTCCGCCCCCTCCCCTTCCAGCTTGAGAACGTAATCGCGGGTAGCTTCCTGCGCCTTCGAGGCGCCGTCGTCGAACAGCGGACGGACTGCGGAATAGCTCCAGACGATATCCTCCGGCCGCACGGGCTCCGCGAAATATTCGCTGGCGGCGCCGCAGAGATACCGGATCTCCTCATCGCTGATGCGAACATCCTTGGGGTCAGCGGTGTAATCGCGATCCGTCGTGCCGATCAGCGTGAAGTCGCCCTCATAGGGAATGGCGAAGAAAATACGGTTGTCCGGGTTCTGGAAGAAATAGGCCCGCTTGTGGTCGAACTTCTTGCGCACGATGATGTGCGAGCCCTGGACCAGACGAACATTATGCGCATTGTTACGGCCAAGCGCGCCGTTCAGAACCTGGTCGACCCATGGACCGGCGGCATTGACCAGCATGCGGGCTCTGTAGGTGGATGTCGCACCGGTTTCAGCATGGCGGATGTCGATCGTCCAGATGCCATCCTGGCGGCGGGCGGAGACGACCTTCGCGCGGTTGAAGATCGTGGCGCCGCGCAACGCGGCGTCCCGCGCATTGAGGACCACCATGCGCGCATCGTCCACCCAGCCGTCCGAATATTCGAAGGCGCGGCCGAAGATCGGCTTCAGCGGCTTGCCGGCCTCGTCCTGCCGCAGGTCGAGCGTACGCGTCGGCGGCAGCAGCTTGCGGCCGCCAAGATGGTCGTAGAGGAAAAGACCGAGGCGGATCAGCCAGGCCGGGCGAATGCCGCCCTTCTGGTAAGGGAGAACGAAACGCAGCGGCCAGATGACATGCGGTGCCATGGCCCAGAGGATCTCGCGCTCCATCAGAGCTTCGCGCACCAGGCGGAATTCGTAATGTTCGAGATAGCGAAGTCCACCATGGATCAGCTTCGTCGCGCCGGAGGACGTGCCGGAAGCGAAATCATCCATCTCCGCCAGCGCCACCGAATAGCCGCGGCCGACTGCGTCGCGCGCGATTCCGCAGCCATTAATGCCGCCGCCAACGACGAACAGATCGTAGATTCGTTCTTCCACCATATCTCCACCTTTCGCAACGCACCATCACTTCGGCGAATGCGAAACACAAAAAATAGATAGTGAAAATGATACGAATGTCAAACGAATGTTACGACGGATCGCCCTCTTCGCCCTGATCGGTTTCGATCAACTGGACATCATGATCGCGGCAGATGGCCCGTATGCTGTCGGAGGGGCAATGATCAGTGATGAAGGTGTGAATTTGCGGCAGAAGACCGATACGGACGGGGGCGGTCCGCTCAAACTTGGAGGAGTCGGAAACCAGGATGACATGGCGCGCATTGGCGATAATCGCCTGAGCCACTTTCACTTCGCGAAAATCGAAATCCAGCAGCGCGCCGTCTTCATCGATGGCGGAGACGCCGATGACGGCGAAATCCACCTTGAACTGGCGAATGAAATCGACAGCGGCTTCCCCGATGATACCGCCGTCCGATCCGCGCACCACGCCACCGGCAATCACCACCTCGATCATCGGAAACACCCGAAGACGATTGGCGACATTGATGTTGTTGGTGATGACCATCAGATCCTTATGGTCCGACAGCGCATCGCCCACCGCCTCGGTGGTGGTGCCGATATTGATGAACAGCGAGGCATTGTCGGGAATGAGCCGCGCGGCGGCCTTTCCGATCGCCAGCTTTTCCGCCGCCGCCATGGAGCGGCGGGCCTCGTATTTCACATTTTCATTGCCTTTAGGGAAAAGGGCGCCGCCATGGATGCGGGTCAGGGCGCGACTGTCGCAAAGCTCGTTGAGATCCTTGCGAATGGTCTGCGGCGTCACCGCAAAGCGCGCGGCGAGATCATCCACCGTCACACGACCCTGCTCCTTGGCAAGAGCCATGATCTCGCTCTGGCGGACGGATAGCAACATTTACAGCCTCGACTTTGCTTTGGTTCGTCTGGTGGAACGCGTGTGACATCGGATTGCCGTTGACCGCCAGAGGGCGCAAGCCGAAGGGGAATGAGACTTCTGCTGCTCTTTGGAGCCTGTCGGTGTCCCTGGCGATCCTGGATTGAAGGCGACCAAGCGGCATTGCGTGCAAAGGTGCTGCAAAGCTGTGCAAATGTCAAAATGCCTTGCGGGCCGGGGAGGCCTCTCGCCTTCCCCGGCATTTCGGATCAAACGATGGTCGCCTGTGTGGCGGCGCGCAATTCCGTCTCGCTGACGCCCTCGGCCAGTTCGACGATCTTCAGGCCGCCATCGACCACATCGAGAACCCCGAGATTGGTGATGATGCGGTGTACCACCGCCTGCCCCGTCAAAGGCAGGGTACAGGCCTTCAGCACCTTCGATTCGCCGCTCTTGCTGGTATGATCCATGACGACGACGACGCGCCGGACGCCCGCCACCAGGTCCATGGCCCCACCCATGCCCTTGACCAGTTTGCCGGGGATCATCCAGTTGGCGAGGTCTCCGTTTTCGGAAACTTCCATGGCGCCGAGAATGGCCATGTTGATCTTGCCGCCGCGGATCATGCCGAACGATGTGGCGCTGTCGAAGTAAGCGGTGTGCGGCAGTTCGGTGATGGTCTGCTTGCCAGCGTTGATGAGGTCCGGATCTTCCTCGCCCTCGAAGGGAAAGGGTCCCATGCCCAGCATGCCGTTTTCCGACTGCAGCGTCACATCGACGCCTTCCGGAATATAGTTAGCGACGAGGGTTGGAATGCCGATCCCGAGATTGACATACCATCCGTCCTGCAGCTCCCTGGCAGCCCGCGCCGCCATCTGGTTGCGGTCCCATGCCATGCTCAAGCCTCCTTCTTGCGCACAGTGCGCTGCTCGATACGCTTCTCGTGTTCGCCCTGCACCAGCCGGTGGACATAGATGCCCGGCAGGTGGATATGATCGGGCTCGAGCGATCCGACCGGAACGATGTCCTCCACTTCCGCAATGCAGACCTTGCCGCAGGTGGCGGCCGGAAGATTGAAATTGCGCGCCGTCTTGCGGAAGACCAGATTGCCTGACGTGTCGGCCTTCCATGCCTTGACGATGGCGATATCGGCGACGATGCCGCGTTCCAGAATATAGGTCTGGCCGTCGAAATCCTTGTGTTCCTTGCCCTCGGCAATCACCGTCCCGACGCCGGTCTTGGTGTAGAAGCCGGGAATGCCGGCACCGCCGGCGCGCATCCGCTCGGCCAGCGTCCCTTGCGGGTTGAATTCCAGTTCCAGTTCGCCGGAGAGATACTGCCGCATGAATTCGGCATTCTCTCCCACATAAGACGAGATCATCTTCTTGATCTGCCGCGACTGCAGCAGGATGCCCAGGCCGAAATCGTCGACTCCCGCATTGTTGGAGGCGATCGTCAGCTCCTTCGTGCCGGCATCGCGGATAGCAGCAATCAGAAGTTCCGGAATGCCGCACAGACCAAAGCCGCCGGCGGCGATGAACATGCCGTCGAAGAGAAGCCCGTCCAGCGCCTCCCTCGCGGTCGAATATATTTTCTGCATCAAATGCCTCCCAATTCAGATGCCGAGCCCCGGCGCCTTTGCACCCCGCCTGCCTGTCGGCGGCTGTTTTTGCACGGCATGCATACTGATAGAGGCCGGAGAGAAAGGTCAACTGGGCTTTGTGCAAAGCAGCAAGAAATGCCGCACCTTGGCGTGAGGCTTCCTGCAGCCGGGATCACGATCAGCTGGTTATACTCAATTGCACGCGATCCGCCGCGAAGCGGGTGATGGAGAACTGGATTGCCACGCCATCCGGATCGACATTCAGCGCCTTGGTGACAAGAACGATGGCGCCCGGCGTCAGGCCGAGATCGGCGACATCGTCGGGATCGGCATGTACGGCGGAAATCTCCGTGCGCTCGCGCACGTAATCGGCAACACCGCAGGCTTTCAGCGCCTTGGTGATGGACTGGCTTTCCCGGAAGGCCTGATCGATGCCCGAGAATCGGGTAGCCGGAAACCAGGAGGTGCTGCGTGAAAGGGCGCGGCCATCGGCCAGCCTGACGACATCCAGTCTCTGCAGCCGATCGCCGGTCGATGTCCGGAGCCAGCGGGCCAGTTCCTCATCCGCCGGCTCGATGGCGGCGCTGAGAAGCCGACCGGTCAGGGCACGCGCCTGTTCGCCAATGGCATCGGTAAAGCGGGTCCGGCGGGTGATCGGAAAATCGAACTTGTCGCGCCGCTCGATCAAGGTTCCGCGTCCCTGCTCGGCCCGCACGACGCCTTCCTGCGCCAGCGCGGCGAGAGCAGCCCGGACGGTGTGGCGGTTGACGCCGAAACTCTCGGCCAATTGCGTTTCCGGCGGCAGCTTGCCGCTCTCGTCATAATCGCCCGCCGCTATATTGGCGCGAACCCGGTCCGCGATCTGTCGCCACATGGCGACGCCCTTCTGGCGCTGGATCATTCGCTCGATCTCCCCATCATCGTCCCGCGACTGTCACACCCTTGTCACGACCTGCCGATACTTATACAGTCACTTGTATAGTTGTCTACATTAATAGACAGGTGGAGCAAACTTCATGATGAATGCCCAGACGGCGGGGCCGAACGAACCGATTGGCGAGCCGGACCCGCGCAAACAAGTGCTCGACCTCCTGGCGCGGTGCAGCCTTGATGACCTGCAGAACGCCTGGAGCTTGCTGGAGACACGGCCGGATTTCCGGCGACTTCGCGGCCCCGAAAGCGGCCTGGTCATGGTGCGGGGCCGGATCGGCGGCGGCGGCTCTCCTTTCAATCTCGGGGAAACAACCGTCAGCCGCGCAACGATCCAGTTGCAGGACGGCACTGTCGGCCATGCCTACCGCCTTGGGACAGACAGGAAGGCTGCCGAATTAGCGGCCGCGTTCGACGCCCTGTGGCAGGCGGATGACACACGCGCCTTTGTTGAAGAACAGCTGCTTGCGCCCGTCCGGACCCGGCGCAAGGACGGCGCCGAGCGGCTGAGCGGAGAAACCGCTGCCACGAAGGTCGATTTCTTCACCATGGTACGAGGAGAGGATTGATGGAGATGAAGAACCAGGCCCTGGCCGGCGGCTTTCAGGATGGCGTATTGAACAGCCAGTCGGTCTTCCGCGCGCTGATGGACTGCATGGCGCGGCCGGGGACGAGCGGGACGGTCCTGCCGGCGATTTCGCCTCCGGCGCCGCTCGGCATTGCAGCCGGCGCCCTCATGCTCACGCTTTGCGACCCCGATACGCCTGTCTGGCTCTCGCCCGATCTCGCCAGATCCGGAACCAGCGCATGGCTGTCCTTCCATTGCGGCGCGCCCCTGACGAAGGAGAAGGCCGAAGCGCGCTTCGCCTTCCTCGAGACCGGCGCCGTAATGCCGCCCTTCAGCCTGTTTGCCGCTGGAAGTCAGGATTATCCCGACCGGTCGACGACGCTGGTGATCGGCGTCGAGGCGCTGGAGGGGGGCCTCCCGCTGCAGCTGACGGGACCCGGCATCCGCGAGACGGCCACCATTGCGCCGAAGGGACTGCCCGCCCCCTTCCTGCACCAGTGGACGGCGAACCGGGCTCTGTTCCCACGCGGCATTGACGCGGTTCTGACGGCAGGCAGCACCTTTCTGTGTCTGCCCCGTACCACCAAGATCACAGCTCTGGAGGTCTGACCCATGTATGTGGCCGTCAAGGGCGGAGAAGCCGCCATTGCCAATGCCCACAGGCTGCTGGCAGACCGCCGGCGCGGCGATCGCAGCCTGCCCGGCATCACCATCCCGCAATTGATCCAGCAGCTCGGCCTGGCGGTCGATCGCGTCATGGCGGAAGCCTCATTATATGATCCGGCGCTGGCCGCGCTCGCCGTCAAGCAGGCCCGCGGCGACATGATCGAAGCCATCTTCCTCCTGCGGGCCTATCGCACCACTCTGCCGCGCTTCGGCGCCTCGGTGCCGATCGACACGGCGCAGATGCAGGTGGAGCGGCGCGTTTCGGCCACCTACAAGGATCTGCCGGGCGGACAATTGCTCGGCCCGACCTTCGACTATACGCATCGCCTTCTCGACCCCGAGCTTCTGTCGGATGACGTGGAGACGGCGGAACCGGCTCGCCGCGAGGATGGCCTGGATGCGGTGCTGCGCGTCTCCGACATTCTCGACGGCGAAGGGCTGATCGAGTCGGACGGCCGGATGCCGGATGATCATGTTGCCGGCGACCTGACGCGTGAGCCGCTGGAATTCCCGATGACGCGGGACCTCCGGCTCCAGGCGCTGGCGCGCGGAGACGAGGGCTTTCTTCTGGCGCTTGGCTATTCCACCCAGCGCGGTTACGGGCGAACCCATCCCTTCGTCGGCGAGATCCGTATGGGATTGGTCGAGGTCGAATTCGATGTGCCGGAATTGGGGTTTTCCGTTTCGCTCGGCGAAATCCGCATCACTGAGTGCCAGATGGTGAACCAGTTCAAGGGCTCGGCGAAGGCACCACCGCAGTTTACCCGCGGCTATGGGCTGGTGTTCGGCCAGAGCGAGCGCAAGGCCATGTCGATGTCGCTGGTGGACCGCGCGCTGCGCAGCCAGGAATTCGGCGAAGACGTGGCTGCCCCGGCGCAGGACGAGGAATTCGTCATTTCCCATTGCGACAATGTTCAGGCCACCGGCTTCGTCGAACATCTGAAGCTTCCGCATTACGTGGATTTCCAGGCGGAGCTCGATCTCGTGCGCCGTCTGCGCGCCAAGCATTCCGACCCGGCAGAGAACCCATCACAGGAGGCGGCGGAATGAACGCGCCATCAGCGGAACTCGCGACCTATAATTTTGCCTATCTTGACGAACAGACCAAGCGGATGATCCGGCGCGCCATTCTTAAGGCCATCGCCATTCCAGGCTACCAGGTGCCCTTCGCCTCGCGCGAAATGCCGATGCCGTATGGATGGGGAACCGGTGGCGTCCAGGTGACGGCCGCCATTATCGGACCCGACGACATCCTGAAGGTCATCGACCAGGGAGCGGACGACACCACGAACGCCGTCTCCATCCGCGCCTTCTTCCAGAAAGTTGCCCGGATCGCCGTGACCACCCATACCGGCGATGCAACGATCATCCAGACCCGGCACCGCATTCCCGAGGCCAGGCTGCAGGAGGGACAGGTTCTGGTCTATCAGGTGCCGATCCCGGAGCCTCTGCGCTTTCTCGAGCCGCGCGAAACCGAAACACGGCAGATGCATGCCCTGGAGGAATACGGGCTGATGCATGTCAAGCTCTACGAGGACATAGCGCGCCATGGCCGCATCGCCACGACCTATGCTTACCCGGTGAAAGTCGCCGGCCGCTATGTCATGGATCCCTCACCCACGCCGAAATTCGACAATCCGAAAATGCATCGCTCGGAGGCGCTGCAGCTATTCGGCGCCGGACGCGAAAAGCGCATCTATGCGGTGCCGCCGCATACGGATGTGGTGAGCCTTGATTTTGAGGATCATCCCTTCGAGATCCAGAGCTTCGACAAGCCCTGCGCGCTGTGCGGTGCGCGCCATGTCTATCTGGATGAAGTCATCCTCGACGATCGCGGTGGACGGATGTTCGTCTGTTCCGATACCGATCACTGCGAAACGCGCCGGGCCGAGGGTCTTTCGGGCGATATGGACGGCATCACGGAAGGCCAGGGTGTTGGCCATGCGAATGAGGCACAGAAGGATGCTGCGGAATGAGTGACAACCCTCTCCTCAAGGTTCGCAGCCTGTCGCGCTTCTATGGCAGCCGCATCGGCTGCAAGGATGTCTCCTTCGATCTCTGGCCGGGCGAGGTCCTGGCGATCGTCGGCGAGAGCGGATCCGGCAAGACCACTTTGCTGAATTGCCTCTCGACGCGGCTGATGCCGACCACCGGCAGCGTCGACTATCGGATGCGCGACGGCGAGTTTCGCAATCTTTTCACGATGAGCGAGGCCGAGCGCCGGTTCCTGATGCGAACCGACTGGGGTTTTGTCCATCAGAACCCGGCGGATGGGCTGCGTATGGCGGTTTCGGCCGGCGCCAATGTCGGGGAGCGGCTGATGGCGGTTGGCGACCGGCATTACGGCAATATCCGGCAGACCGCGTCCGAGTGGCTCGAACGTGTCGAGATTGCTGCCGATCGCATCGATGATCAGCCCCGCGCCTTTTCCGGCGGCATGCGCCAGCGCCTGCAGATCGCCCGCAACCTGGTCACCTCGCCCCGGCTTGTCTTCATGGACGAACCCACCGGCGGGCTCGACGTCTCCGTCCAGGCGCGACTTCTCGATCTCGTGCGCGGATTGGTCAACGATCTTGGCCTGGCGGCGGTGGTCGTCACGCATGACCTGGCTGTCGCCCGGCTTCTGTCGCATCGGATGATGGTGATGAAGGACGGCCATGTCATCGAGCATGGCCTGACCGACCGGGTCCTGGACGATCCGCGCCAGCCCTATACCCAGCTTCTCGTCTCGTCCATTTTGCAAGTGTGAGGACCAAGCATGGCCACGCCTCTCGTCGTATCCGACGTCGTCAAAAGCTTCACCATGCACCTGCGCGGCGGGCTCGTGCTGCCGGTGGTCGCCAATGTCTCCTTCTCCGTCAGTGCCGGCGAATGCGTCGTCCTCGGCGGCCCGTCGGGCATCGGCAAGAGCTCCATTCTGAAAATGCTGTACGGCAATTACGCGGTGGATAGCGGCCAGATCCTGATCCAGCATGCTGGACGGATCATCGATATCGCCACGGCCGATCCGCGCAGCGTGCTGGAGGTTCGGCGCACCAGCCTTGGCTATGTCAGCCAGTTCCTGCGCACCGTGCCACGGGTCTCGGCTCTCGATGTGGTGGCGGAGCCTCTGGTGGCACGCGGCATGGCGGCGGAGGAGGCGCGCCGGCGCGCCGCCGAGCTTCTCTCGCGCCTGAACCTTACCGAAGATCTGTGGCAATTGCCGCCGGCCACCTTCTCCGGCGGCGAACAGCAGCGGGTGAATATCGCGCGCGGCTTCATCACCGACCATTCGGTGCTCCTGCTCGACGAGCCGACAGCCTCGCTCGATGCCGCGAACCGGGCAGTGGTCGTGGAGATGATCGCGAGCAAGAAGCGCGCCGGCATCGCCATGCTCGGCATTTTCCATGACGAGGAAGTGCGTGCCGCGGTCGCGGACCGTGTGCTCGACGTCACGCAATTTTCGCCGCGAAAGGCTGCCGCATGACCCGCAAACTCGGTCTTGATCCCTTCATCCATGAAAGCGCAAGGGTGAGCAACAGCAGACTTGGCGCCTATACGGAGGTCTCCGAGCGCTGCCGCCTCGACGAGGTGGAGATGGATGACTATTCCTACATCATGCAGGACGGCGCTATCTGGTGCGCAAGCATCGGCAAATTCGCCAATATTGCCGCTGCAGTCCGGATCAACGCGCCCAACCATCCGACCTGGCGTGCGACACTGCACCATTTCACCTATCGCGCTGCGGATTATTTCGAGGGCGCAGACAATGACGAGGCCTTCTTCGCCTGGCGCCGCGAGCATCGGGTGACGATCGGTCACGACGTCTGGATCGGTCACGGTGCGACCATCCTGCCGGGTGTCACGGTCGGCAACGGAGCGGTGATCGGCGCCGGTGCCGTCGTATCAAAGGATGTGGCCGCCTATACGATTGTCGGCGGCGTCCCCGCCCGGCTGATCCGGGACCGCTTTCCTCAGGCGACGGCGCAAGGCATGGAGCGCCTGCAATGGTGGAACTGGCCGCATGATCGTCTCTTTGCGGCTCTCGAGGATTTTCGCAGCCTCGACGCAGAGCATTTCGTGGAAAAATACGCCTCGTAGGCCGGACAGGCCGCAGATCTGTCCCTGACGGACCTTTCATTCGGCGGTTCGTCAGGCGGAGGAGCGCAGCCGGCTTTCCACCAGAAGACCGCTTTCATCCAGGATCGGATGGGCGACCGAAACGATATGCGCGTTGATCCGCTTGAGGTCGCGCAGCAGGTCCAAGTGCAGGGAACTTGTCTGCAAGCTCTCCGCCAGGCCGTTCTGCAAGCGCCTGAGATGGCGTTCGGCCGACTGCTTTTCCATTCGACGCACGTCAACCTTGATTTCCATCATCTGCCGGGCAAGGGCCGCGTCGCGGGTGACGAAGATCGTCTGGGCGATACGCAGATTGTCGATGGTGAGGTTCATCAGCCGCATAAGCTCGCCATAGCCCTCCTCGGAGAACTTCAGGCCGAGCGAGATCTTCTTGTTGACCTGCGGCACGAGCCCTTTCTCGATAATATCGCCGATATGCTCCAGATTGATCGCATAGTCGATGACGTGGATGGAGCGACGGCTTTCCTCCTCCGAGAGGCCTGCCCGTCCCAGCATCGACAGGTAGACCTTCACGTCCTGCTGAAGACTGTCCACCCGCCGTTCGAGCGGGCCGATATCGTGAAGTGCAGACGGATCATTGCCGGTAAAGGCCTCCGACGTCTTGACCAGCATCCGCTCGATCAGGTCACCGACGCCCAGCACCTCGCGCGTCGCATTGGTCAGCGCGATGACCGGCGTCGAAAGGTCTTCGCGGTCGAGATATTTCGGTGCCGTATCGGGCTTTGCCTCATCCGGGATCCATTGCAGCATGATGCGGGACAGGAGGGAGGAAAACGGCCATGCCACGAGCGCCAGGCCGATATTGAAGGCCAGGTGCGCATCGACAGGCAGCATTTGCAACGGTGTCGGCAAGAGGAGAAGATAGTCTCCGACATAGCCGGCCACCGGCAAGACGAGAAGGCAACCGAAGGCGCGGGTGACGAGATTGCCAAGCGTTACCCGCCGCGCCGATGCGCCGCTCCGGTAGGAGGCAATGAAGGGCGGAACGGCGCCGCCGAGATTGGCGCCCAGAACCAGCACCAGAATGAGATCGGCCGGCAGCGTACCTGTCGATGCGACCGACAGGATCAGGACTACGGCGGCAAGGCTGGATGAGGACAGAAAGGCAATGCCCGCGGTCAATGCCAGGGCAACCGGCCAGGCATCCCGCAGCAAACCGATAAAGGCCAGCAGTGCGGGCGAATGGCGAAGCGGCTCGGTCGCAGCGCTCATCAGATGCAGCGACAGCAGCATGATGCCGATCCCGACAAGAGCGGTTCCCAGCCCCTGGCGCGTCGCAGACCGGCTTTTGCAAAGCATGACGCCGAGAAGGATCAGCCCCGGCGACAGCCAGCCAATGCCGAGCCCGACGATCCAGGCGGTTACCGCGGTGCCGACATTGGCGCCCAGAAGAACGATCTGAGCCATGCGGGGCTTGATGAATTCACGGTCCACGAAGGACGCCGTCATCAGCGCCGTGGCGGTCGAGCTCTGCAGCGCAAGCGTCGCCAGAAAGCCGGAGGCGAAAGAGCGCAGGCCCGTTCGGGTTCCGGTCGAGAGCCCCGAGCGCAGACGCTGGCCGAAAGCACGCGACACGCCGTCCTTGACCTGCGACAGACCGAACAGCAGCAGGGCCACGGCGCCGAACAGATTGATCATGACGGTGGTCGAGTTCATCTGGGGCTAGGTCTCCTTTGTAGGTCTGCACGCTCCAGCAGGGACAAAGTGCGGGAGGGAAATATGCCGCCGCCAAACCACAAGGCCTGGCCTGAAGTTGCGTTTTCCGTTCGAAAGCTGCGGATCAACGGCTCGCTTTGCATCAGTATTGCAGAAAACGAACCAATGCACAGCTGTTCATGTGCGAATTTTGGAGATTTCGCCGATTTGCTTTTGCGAACGATAAATTTTGCCGGCTAACCTAGCGCCAGCTGAGAAAACGCCGCTCGATCTGGCCGATGACGAAATTCACGATCAGTCCCATGGCCGACAGGATGGTAACGCCGGCGAAGAGCTTTTCCAGGTCATACAGCGAGCCGGCCTCCAGGATATAGGAGCCGATGCCATATTGCGCGCCCAGCATCTCGGCTGCGACAAGCAGGATGATGGCGATGGAAATCGACACGCGCAGGCCCGATAGAATGGCTGGGAAGGCGCCCGGCAGCACGATCTTGCGCACGATGGACCACCAGCTGAGGTCGAAGCTCTGGCCCATGCGGATGAGGGAGCGGTCGACATTGTCGACCGCGCCATAGGTCGCGACCACGGTCGGGGTAAAGGTGCCGAAGGCGATCAACGCGTATTTCGACATCTCGTCGATCCCGAACCAGATGACGAACAGCGGCAGGAGAGCGATCTTGGGAATGGGGAACAGGGCCGCCACGAGCGGCACGAGGCCGGCGCGGACATAGCTGAACAGGCCGATCAGCACACCGAGCGACACACCGGCCAGGATGCCGAGGGCTCCGCCGACCGCCAGGCGCTGCAGCGACGGCAGGAGATGCCGCCACAGCCCGCCGCTCTGCCACAGATCGACCAGGGTTTCCAGAACGGCCGATGGACGCGGCAGGGTCAGGTTGGAGATGATCCCCGTCCGCGTGCCGATCTCGGCAAGGATCAACAGAGCTGCAAACAGGCCGAGCGCCACGCCTCGGACCGGAATGGGCGAGAAGCCGCCGCCGCGGAAGGCAACGGGCTTGACCACCGCGCCCGCCGGCTTCGCCACAGGGCCGGAAGACGATGCGTGAAATGTTGCGTCAGACATCGGCCAGCTCCTTGTCCGCAGCCATGGCTTCTTCCCGCATCAGCTGCCAGAGCTGCTTCTGCTTTTCCTCAAGGACCGGGTGGCCCAGATGCCGCTCGGCGAGCGGGATGTCGATATCCACAATCTCGCGCACCCGGCCCGGCCGGCGCGACAGGACGACAACCCGATGCCCGAGCCGGACGGCCTCGGCGAGATTGTGCGTCACATAGACCGATGTGAAGGGCTGGCGCGTCCATAGCGAGACGAGATCGTCCATCAGCAGTTCGCGCGTCTGGCTGTCGAGGGCCGAGAGAGGTTCATCCATCAGCATGACGGCCGGCCGCACCGCCAGGGCCCGGCTGATCGCGACGCGCTGGCGCATGCCACCCGACAATTGCTTGGGCAGAGCCTGGCGGAAATCCGTTAGCCGGGTACGCTCTAGAACATCGGTGACGATATCGTCCATTTCGCGGCGGCTCAGGCGGTGGTCTTCGAGCACCAGCCGGATATTGCGCTCGACGCTTCGCCAGGGCAGAAGCGCAAAATGCTGGAAGACATAGGTCAGCGGGTTGAGACAGTCTGCCGGCGGTGACCCGATCTGCAGCACTTCGCCTTCCGCCGGCCGTTCCAGCCCGCCGAGAAAGCGCAACAGCGTCGATTTCCCGCAGCCGGAGGGACCGATCAGACAGGCGATCTGCCCCTGCGGAATATCGAGATTGATATCCTGCAGAACCGGCATGCTGCCGTAGTGATGGGTGATGTTCTTCAGCTTCAGATCCATGCAATCCTCTTCGGCGGAGGCCCGGTCCGGGCCTCCGTTGGTGTCGGCGCAGCCGCCGCGTCAGATCACCTTGACATAGGAGGTGTCGAACAGCTGTTCCTGCGTGACGGCGTCCTTGACCATGCCTTCGGACTTGAACCATTCCATCTGTTCCACGCAGCTGTCGAGCGACAGCGCAAGGCCCGGATTGATGCGCATGGCGCCATCGATCAGGTTCTGCTTGGCGACCTCAAAGGGGCTGTCCTTCTCGACATAGCCGTGAACGAGCTTGGCCAGCGCATCGCGCTCCTCGTCTGGCGCCGTCTTGTCCACGAAAGCCGCATTGTAGTCGGCGATGGCGCGCGTATAGGCCGTGATGAAGGCCTGCGTCAAATCGCGGTTCTCGCTGGCATTCTTGGCCGAGGTGAATGCGGTCGTGACCTGGTAGTTCGGAGCATAGTCCGAGACGAGACCGATCTGCTGAGCCGCCTTTTCCCGCAGCATCTTGTTCGCCACATTCGCCTGGATCGCCCACGCGTCGATCTGCCCTGTCGACAGTGCGCCGACAATGGCGCCGAGCTTCTGCAGCGGCCGCAGCTGGATATCGGCCAGCTTGATATTGTTGGCCTGCGCGATCTTGTGCGCCATGAAGTGGAATGAGGAGCCTGCCGTGGTGATGCCGAAGGTCTTGCCCGCCAGCTTCGACGGCTCGGTCAGCCCGGCTTCATAGGCCTTGTTGGAGGCGAGGATCACCTGGCCGGCAATGCCCTTCTCCTCCATCAGGGCGCCGCCGACCACCTTGACCACACCCTTCTGCGCCAGGCTGATCAGGCCACCGCTCATGGCGGTCACGCCGAATTCGGCGTCGCCGGAGGCGATTGCCACGGCCATGGGCTGGGCTGCCTCGAAGAATTTCAGCTCCACATCGATGCCGGCATCCTTGAAGTAGCCGCGCTCAAAGGCAATGAAGCTCGGCGCATGGCTTGCGAGCGTCAGGACGGCGAGGTTCCGCTTTTCAGCGCCGCGGGCCGGGATTCCGAATGCGGCGGTTGCGCCGAGCGCCCCGAGGGCGCCAAGGGTCTGCCGGCGGTTCAATGTCACTGTCATCTTCAGGTCTCCTCCAGAAACGAATGCTGCGTGCAAAGCACTCACTGCCACTCAAAAGCCGACAGCACAACAAACAATGTGATAAGCGCTCCGCATCGGGCGCGGATCTAGCCGCGGCAACCTGCCGTGAACCAAAGACCCGTCAGTCGTCCGGACGCGTTTCGTCCAGTACCAGCGCGCCGTGTCTTCCAGCACGGCTAATTCGTCTATCCGATGATCGTCAACAAGGCCTCCCAGGAAGGGCTGCAGCCGGATCTGCGCACCAATTGCCTCATTAAAGGCTGTCGCAAACCTGAGAGATCAAGTATGGAATGACCAGACAAGAAGATTTTGCCAGCGAGAATGGCCCGTCTACGGACCTCTCGGGCCAGCCGGGACCTATCCGTCTTGACCTATGCTCACTCCATGATCTGCCGCACCGAGGGCATTCAGGCGCAGCCGCCGCGATGGCGCGGCATGGAAGGCTCAGTCGGCGTCTTCTGGGAAGCCACGGGACAAGCGGGGGCGCGCGGCTATTATCTTTCGCCGGACCCGCGCATCGTTCTGTTCTTCAACGATGTCTCCAAGCAGATCAGGCTGACCAACCGGGAAACGGCGCGGGATCATGATTATCGGCCGATGACGCGCGCGGTCTATGTTCCGGCCGGCGTTCCGATGTGGACGACCTTCACGACGGCGCACCGCTTCTCCCATCTCGACCTGCATCTCCACCATGACCGGTTGCTGCGAATGTTGTCGCCCTCGATGGGCCGCTCCACATCGCTTGCGGCCCTCAAACGGCCGGTCGAAGCAGAGGAACCGCGTTCCGTGGCCCTGCTTGGCAGCCTGCTGGTGGATGAGCTGGCCAATCCGGGGCGGCCGTCGATCCATGCGGAGAACCTGGTCGCCAGCATCGTCACCGGCCTGCTCGATCTCTCGGCCGAGGCGGACAAGCCGGCTGGACGGCTGACGCAGGCCCAGATGAACAAGCTGACGGCACTGGTAACGTCTCGCGCCGATTGCCGCGTCAGCATTGCGGATATGGCAGCCGCCGTTGGTCTATCGGAAAGCTGGTTCGCCAGCGTCTTCAAGCAGACCACCGGAATGCCGCCGCATCAATGGCAGATGGCGCGCCGCATCGAGCTGTCGCAACACCTGCTGGAGGCGGGCGAGCTGAGCATTGCCCAGATCGCCGCGCAAATGGGATTTTCCGACCAGGCGCATTTTACCAAGGCCTTCCGTCAGGCCGTGGGCCATACGCCCGCAGCCTGGCGGCGGCTGGAGCAGCAAACCGGCCAGACCTTTACCAGGTCTGGCGCAGGGTCGCCATGATCGTCCGGCCGGGATTGTAGAAATCCGCACCGAAGCCGCCGTAATCGAGATGCTTCTCGTCGAACACGTTGCTGACATTGACTTCCAGCGACGTATTCTCAGCCAGGTCGTAGGTGACCGCTGCATCGAAGACGATATGGCCGTCGGTCGAGAGCGTGTTGGCGTCGTTGAAGTAATAGGAGCTGGAATAGCGGCCGCCGACGCTGAAGGTCATGTCGCCCCGGCGCCCGTCGCCGGGCAGGGCATAGGTCGCCCACAAGGACGCGGTGTGATGCGGAACGAAGGCCAGTTCGTTGCCCTCATTGCCCTGCGTACCGTTTTCCACGATTTCCGACGAGAGATAGGAATAGGCAGCCGTCAGGCTCCAATTCTCGTCGATCTCCGCCTTGGCTTCCAGATCCACGCCGCGCACCCGAACCTCGCCGATGGCGGATTGCAGATTGGTGACGGGATCGGTGCGGGTGATGTTGTTCTTTGTCAGGTCGTAGACGGCGGCCGTGAACAGGGCCGGGAATGCAAGCGGCTGGTATTTGACGCCGACTTCATACTGTTCGCCGCGCTCGGGCTCCACCGTCAGCGAGGACGGGACGACGGACTGGGCATAGCTCGCATAGGTAGCGAATTCTTCCGTCCACCGGTAGGTCACGCCAAAGCGGCTGGTCAGCTCGCTGACATCGCCTTGCGCCCGCACGCCGGACAGTCTGTTGGTCTGCTCCGTGTCCAGCCAGTCATTGCGCAGGCTGACGGAGGCGATCAGCTTGTCCGAAAAGGTCAAATCCTGCTGCGCATAGATCGCCTTCGTGTCCTGATCGGTCTTCTGGCTCTGGTACAGCGGCACCGAGGCCGGCCGGCCCGTATAGACCGGGTTCAGCCAATTGATCCCCGGCGCGGCACCGAAAAAGGCCCGGTTGTCGATCCGCGTGCGATTATACTCGATCCCGACAAGCGTCCGGCTGTCGATGGTGTCGAAGCTTGCATCATATTGCAAATGCGCGTCCATGACGAAGGATTCGACCGCGCTGTCATTGCCGAAGAAGGATCGGTTGGCAATCGTCGAGCCGTTGGTTGGCGTCGACGCGATATAGGCATAGCCGAAATCGCTGTTCGTCTTGCTGTAGCGGGCGGTGGAACCCAGGGTCAGACCCGTGCCGAAGTCGTGATCCAGCATGACGCTGAACGAATTGCGGTTGGTTCCGCGATAGTTGTAATCGGGTTCGCCGAAGAACCGGCTGCGGTCGAAATCGGTGCCGATCGGATGGCCGCCGCCCCCTGGAACGCCGTCCTTGTGCAGATGGTCGTAGATGAAGGTCAGGCTGGTGGCATCGCTCGGGCGCCAGGTGAGGCCTCCCATGAAGAACCGCTCGTCATCGCGCGAATAGTCATATTCCGCGTCCGACTTCCGAAGCTTGCCCGTCAGGCGGTAGGACAGCGTGTCGTCTTCGGTGATATTGTCGCCGAAGTCGATGCCGGTTTCGGCCCGGCTGTGCGATCCGCCGGTCACATAAGCTTCGCCGAAGCGCTCGCTCTTGGGCTTCTTGGAGACGTAATTGACCGAGCCGCCGGGGTCGGAGACGCCGAAGGCGGTCGAGCTTGCACCTTTGAGAACTTCCACGCGCTCATAAGCATAGGCTTCTTCGCGGATACCGCCGAATGGCCGGCCGATCACGAGTCCGTCGCGATAGGTATAGGCATCGAAACCGCGGATCTTGAAATAGTCGAATCGATCGTCGGAACCGTAAAAATCGGTCGAGACGCCGGCCGTGTAGCGCAGCACTTCTTCGATCGTGGAGGCATTGCGCTGCTGGATTTCCTTGGCGGTGATCACCGAAACCGAGGCGGGCGTATCGAGGATGGCGGTCGGCATCTTGCCGGCGCCCGTCGTCTGGCCGGCCACGATCGAGCGGGAATCATCGTCGCCGCCGCCGGAGCCGCGGATGGTGATGCGATCGAGAACAGTGCCGCCGTCGGTGCTTGCCGCGCTGTCCTGGGCCAGGACCGCAAAGGGCTGGAGCACGACGAGAGCCGTGCATCCCAACAGCCTGGCGGAGCGGCCGGACATCCAGGATCCCGACTTGGCGAAGCGTTTCATGTTCATCATCTTTAATCCAACGATTGAGCCGCGAAGCGCGCGGCCTGACATGCAATGACAATGATCGCCGGTAGCTTGTTCATGACCGTCGTCCACCGTCCGGCAACCGTGTTGATTGCCGACAGGCGGTGCCGACTGTGCCCCGTCGATCCCCCGAATGACCCGTTAACTTGATCAATCTTGTCTAGTATTGTAGCTTTTCTCGGTTTTGTAATAAACCCCGGAAACTTCAATGCCGAAGCGGATCTTCCGGCGGTTAATGATTGACGTCCGGTTTTTAACCTGAAACTCAGCGTCAACTTAGAGAAGTTGAGGAAAACGCCATGCAGCGCATCAAACGCATCCTGCTGCCGATTGTGGCAGTGTGTCTGGCAATGCTGGCTGGCCCTTATGCTGCGGCCGGCGACGAGGCAAGCTACCCGATCTCGATCGAGCACGCGTTCGGCACGACGGTCATCAAGGAGAAACCGAAGCGGGTGGCGACGGTCGCCTGGGCCAATCACGAGGTTCCGCTGGCGCTGGGCATTGTCCCGGTGGGATTTGCAGCGGCCAATTTCGGTGATGACGACGCAGACGGGCTGCTGCCTTGGGTGGCCCAGAGACTGAAGGAGCTCGGTGCTTCGGCACCGACCTTGTTCGACGAAGGTGACGGCATTGATTTCGAAGCTGTCGCCGCGTCGCAGCCGGATGTCATTCTCGCGGCCTATTCCGGGCTCAGCCAGAATGATTACGACATGCTGAGCCGCATTGCACCGGTCGTCGCCTATCCGAAATCGCCCTGGGCCACGGACTGGCGAACGATGATCCGCTACAACAGTCTTGGTCTCGGCGAAGCCGGAAAAGGCGAGGAGCTCATCCAGAAGATCGAGGCGGAAATCCGCGCGACGGCTGCCAAATTTCCGGCCCTGCAGGGCAAGTCCGCCATGTTCGTGACGCATCTGGACGCGAGTGATCTCAGCATCGTCAATTTCTATACCGCCAATGACAGCCGCGTGACCTTCTTCAAGGATCTTGGCTTGCGCATGCCGGACAGTGTCACGGCCGCCTCCACGACAGGCCGCTTCTCCGGCTCCATCAGTGCCGAACGCATCGATGCCTTCGACGATGTCGATATCCTCGTCACCTATGGCGATGAGCAGCTGATCAACGCCATGAAGGCCAATCCGCTCTTTTCGCACATGCCCGCGGTTCAACATGGATCCGTCGTGATGCTCGGCCGCAATCCGGTCGGCACGGCTGCCAATCCCACGCCGCTGTCGATTTCCTGGGTTCTCGAAGACTATGTATCGCGCCTGAGCGCGGCAGCCCAGAAAGCACAATGACCGGCCGCATGCTCGCTTCGCCTTCCCTTGCAGTCTCGGGCGCTGCCCGCCACCACCGCTGGCCGCTTCTCCTGGCCGTCCTGCTCGTGATGCTGGCCCTGGCCGTCCTGTCCGTCTGCATCGGCACGCGCAGCGTGGCATGGAGCGAAATCCTGTCGGCGCTTGCAGGGTCCTCCGAGACGATCGGCGAGGCGGCTGTCGCCGTCCGTATCCCGCGCACCCTGCTGGCAATACTCGCCGGGGCGGCTCTCGGCACGGCAGGCGCCATCATGCAGGGTGTCACGCGCAATCCGCTTGCCGATCCGGGCCTGCTCGGCGTCAATACCGGTGCGGCACTTGCCGTGGTCATCGCCGTCGCCTGGTTCAACATCGCCTCTGCCGCGGCCTATATCTGGGCGGCGATCTTGGGCGCCGCGGCAACCTCGGTCTTCGTCTTCTGCATCGGTTCGCTCGGCCGTGGGGGCATGAGCCCGCTCAAACTCTCGCTTGCCGGTGCCGCAACCTCTATCGCCTTCTCGTCCCTGGTCCTCGCCATCGTGCTGCCGCGCAACGATATTGCCGGCGGCATCCGGTCCTGGCAGATCGGCGGCGTGGGCGGCGCAACCATAGAGCGCCTCGTGCCCGTGCTGCCATTCATCGCACTCGGACTGATCTTCAGCCTGCTCGCGGCCCGTAAACTGAATTCGCTGGCGCTGGGGGATGAACTGGCGGCGGGCCTTGGTGAACGCGTGGCAATGGCGCGCTTCGTCTCGGCCCTTGCCGCCGTCCTCCTCTGCGGAGCAACGACGGCGGTCTGCGGGCCGATCGGCTTCGTGGGCCTCGTCGTTCCGCACGCCTGTCGCCTGCTGGTCGGCATCGACCATCGGTGGCTCCTGCCATTTTCAGCACTTGCCGGCGCATGCCTGCTGCTGGTGGCGGACATAGCCGGGCGAATTCTCGCACGGCCCGGCGAAATCGATGTGGGCATCATCACCGCCCTGATCGGGGCTCCAGTGTTTATCTGGATCGTCCGGCGGCAGAAGGTGCGCGAATTATGACCCGCCTTTCGTCCGGCCTATTGTCTGCCCCGTCCCCAGGCACGTCCCCTGACCTCTCCTCCGGCACCTCTTGCGGCTTGCACGTGGTGGCCGAGGGCCGACGCAAACGCAGTGCGCATCATCGGCGCATCACGGCGCTGCTCCTGGCAATGCTGCTTGGCCTCTTCCTGCTGACGCTGATGGTGGGACAATCTGTCGTCCGGCCAATCGAGCTTCTGCAATGGGCCCTTGGGGAGGAGCTTCCCGGCCTTTCCTTCACGCTCGGCGCGTTGCGGCTGCCGCGCGCACTCCTCTCCGTGCTGGCGGGCGTGAGTTTCGGCATGGGCGGCGTTGCCTTCCAGATCATGCTGCGCAATCCGCTCGCCAGTCCCGATATTATCGGCATCAGTTCCGCCGCCAGTGCCGCAGCGGTCTTCATGATCGTCGTCCTGTCGATCAACGGATCCGCCGTCTCGATTGTCGCCGTGGGGGCAGCGCTGGCCATTGCGCTCCTCGTCTATGGACTTTCCTTTCGCAGCGGCGTCACCGGAGCCCGGTTGATTCTGATCGGGATCGGCGTCTCGGCAATGATGGAAAGCCTCATTGCCTATATGCTTTCCTCCGCCGCATCCTGGAACCTGCAGGAGGCGATGCGCTGGCTGACAGGAAGCGTCAACGGCGCAACTCTCGAACAGTGCCTGCCGCTGGGCCTCGCCTTGCTTGTCTTCGGCTCTCTGCTCCTCCTTCTGCGGCGGGACCTGGAGGCCCTGCGGCTGGGCGACGAGACTGCATCGGCGCTCGGCACCCATGTCAGCCTGACCCGCGCCGGCGTCGTGATCGCGGCTGTCGGTCTCATCGCTTTCGCTACCGCCGTCACCGGACCGATTGCCTTTGTCGCCTTTCTGTCGGGGCCGATCGCCTCCCGGCTGATCGCCAATAGCGGCTCGCTGATCATCCCGGCGGCCCTGACCGGCGGTCTTCTGGTTCTCGGCGGCGATTATGCCGGCCAGTTCCTGCTGCCGGCCCGCTATCCCGTGGGCGTGGTGACCGGCGCGCTCGGCGCTCCCTATCTCATCTATCTCATCATCCGCACCCATCGCGGTGGAGGGCTCACGTGATGTCGCCTCACCTCAAGGCCGAAAGGATCAGTGCCGGCTATGGCGATCGCCTGATCCTGCAGGACCTCGATCTGCAACTCGCCGCCGGACAGATCACCGTCATTGTCGGGGCCAATGCCTGCGGCAAGTCGACCCTGCTACGCAGCCTGTCGCGCCTCATTACCCCTCAGGCGGGGCAAGTGCTGTTGGACGGCAAATCCATTCACCGCACCAATCCGAGGGAGCTGGCCCGCCGGCTCGGCCTCCTGCCTCAATCGCCCGTGGCGCCGGAGGGCATCACCGTGGCAGATCTGGTCAGTCGCGGAAGGCATCCCCATCAAGGCCTGTTCTCCCGCTGGACCCGAGAGGACGAGGCGGCTGTGGCCGAGGCCCTGGCCATGACGCAGATCGTCGACCTTGCCGATCGGCCGGTCGACGAACTGTCCGGCGGCCAGCGTCAGCGCGTCTGGATCGCCATGGCACTGGCGCAGCAGACGGAGATCGTTCTCCTAGACGAACCGACGACTTTCCTCGACATCAGCCATCAGATCGAGGTGCTCGATCTTCTCGTCGATCTCAACCGCAACCGCGCCACCACGATCGTGATGGTCCTCCACGACCTCAATCTTGCCGCGCGTTACGCCGATCATCTGGTGGCGATGGTGGACGGCAAGATCCACCAATCCGGCGGACCGGACGAGGTGCTGACCGAGGCAATGGTGCGGACGGTCTTCGGGCTGGAAAGCCGCATCATCACCGACCCGACATCCGGAAAACCCATGATGCTGCCGATCGGCCGGCATCGGATGACCGAGACGTTCAAAGAGCAACCCTTGCCGGCAGCATCCGGCCCCGACACAGTGCGAGAACAATCATGACCCAGGCTGCGCCCTTCCACCTGTCCGGCATCGCAACTCCGCGCGAGGCCATCTGGATGCTGGAACAGATTGCGGAGCATTTCACCGAACATGCCGATGTGGTTCGAACCGGCGACATGGTGATGATGACCAGCGAGAGCGGCACGACCGCCATTCGCCGGCAGGAGGACCAGTTGCTGATCGAGCTGCAATCCCAGTCGCAGGATGGCCTGCAGTTGGCGCGCACCATGCTTGCGGAGCATCTCTTCTATTTCAGCGGCGAAGAGCCTCTTTCGCTGACCTGGTCTGCGCCGGCACCGCTCGGTCCCTTGCCGAACCTTCATCACGTCACGGTCACGGCGGTCGAGACCGTGACACCGCGCATGCGCCGGGTCACGGTTGCCTGTCCCGATGTCCGCCCCTTCGTCGGCGCAGACATGCATGTGCGCATCCTCGTTCCCCCGAAAGGGCGGGCACCGGTCTGGCCGGGCACCCGGGAGGATGGCCGCATCGCCTGGCCGAAAGGCGAGGACGAGCTCCTGGTGCGCGTCTACACCATTCGCGGCTTGGACGCCGAACGCGGCGAGATCTGGCTCGATTTCTTCCAGCATCCCGAACACGATGTTGCAACGCCCGGTGCCGATTTCGCGCGCGACGCGCAGCCGGGCGATCGTCTGGCTCTGCTTGGCCCGGGCGGCGGTGACCGGCCCGAGGCCGCGTCGCAGCTGTTGATCGGGGATGAAAGTGCGCTTCCAGCCATCCTGCGCATCATCGAGGAAGCCGCACCGACGACGAGGCTGGAGGCGATCGTCGAGATCAGCGACAAGGACGAGGAGCAGCAGGTGCGCTCTGCGGGCGAATTTTCGATTGCCTGGATCCATCGCAACGCCGGCACCGCAGCGGGTGGCAGGCCAGCGCCGCATGCAGGCGCCCGGCCCGCGGAGAAGACGCCATTCATGGAGGCGGCGCTCGCGGCCATCTCCGGCTCTTCGCCGGATCGTTTCGTCTGGATCGCCTGCGAGAAGGACGATGTGCGCAGGCTGCGCCAGGCCTTGAATGCCAAAGGCCACGATAAAAAGCTGCGCTATGTCGCCTGGTACTGGGAGCGCGAGCGGCAGGTGGGCAGAAGCCCGTCCTGATGCGGCAGGGCCACTGCCCTGCCCCTCAGGCCGATTTCGAGCCGATTTCCCTGCGCACGAAATCATGGAAGCGCGGATCGCCGACATAGGCGACATTGAGCCTCAGGTAGCGTCTGTCCGTCCGGCTTCCATCGATTTCGAAAACGCAACCGGGTGCAAAGAAAATGCTTTCACGCGCAGCACGGCGCGTAATCTCCAGATCGTCGACATGCGGCGGCAGCTCCACCCACATATAATAGCCGTCCGTATCCTCGATCTGCGGCCTCAGCCCCAACTTCCGCAGGATCCGGACCGCGGCAAGCTGCGCATCCTTGACCCGCGCGCCGAGCCGCCGCAGATGATGGCGGTAATGACCGTCGTTCAACACCGTGTGAACAATTCGCTCCACATAGCCGGATGAGTTGACGATGGTGAGCATCTTCATATTCGCGAGATGGCCGATCGTCTCCGGCGAGGCGGCAACATAGCCCACCCGCAGACTGGCCGAGAGAATTTTGGCGAAGGTGCCGACATAGATGACCCGGCGGAGTTGATCGAGCGCGGCCAGTCGCGCGGCACTGCGCGACATCAGATCGCCAAACGCATCATCCTCCACCACCATGAAATCGAGGCGCTCGGCGATCCGCAGGATATCATGCGCCCGCCCGAGCGTCAGCGATCCGCCGGTCGGGTTGTGAGCCAGCGACTGGGTGAAGAAGAATCGTGCGCCGCTCGCCTGCGCTTTGCGCGCCAGATCATCCGGATCCGGACCGTCTGCATTGCGATGGACGCCGAGCATGCGCACCCCTGCAAGCTTGAGCTTTGCAAACAGCGGGTAATAGCCCGGACTGTCCGCCAGAACGACGTCGCCGGGCCGCAGATATTGCCGAATGATCAGATCGAAGGCGTGGTTGGCGCCCAGTGTCAGAAGGATATGTTCGGGCCGGACGCCGATCGATCGCTCCGACAGCATGCGCGACAGCGTCTCCCGCAGCGGTTCAAAACCGATCGGGCTGCCATAGGCATGTTCGAAGAGGCCCCGCTGTCCGCTGGCGATATTGCGCAAATGGCTCTTGAGGACCGAACCCTCCACCCATTCCGCCGGCGGCCGCCCCTCCCCCAGCCTGACGGTGAAACTGTGTTCCAACTGCTCGCGCAGCAATGTGGCGATGTCGACCGCCTCCACCATCCGCGCCGTGATCGGATCTTCGGTGCGCGGCCTGATGCCGGTCACGTAATATCCGGCACCGTGCCGTGCTTCCACATAACCGCGGGCCACCAGCCGATCATAGGCCTCTACCACCGTGTTCTTGGAAACGGAATAGGCCTCCGCCGCCGCGCGAAGAGAGCGCAGCCGGGTCCCCTTCGGCAGGATACCCTCGTCGATGGACAAAGCGATACGGGATGCGATCTGTTCTGTCTTGCTGTCCTCATCCGCCATGCCAGCCTCACTGTCCCCGGAAGTTCACAGGTACACTTATTCCGCAATGCGCTGAACTGTACCTTGCATCCCTGGTACAATATTGCGAGCCTGCACGGAAGGCGTCTGGTCGTTTTCCAATCGGCCAGATCGCCAAGCATTGCATGGGAGGATGAAGTGACAGTGCAGTCCGGCGTTGAAAACTCGCGTCTTGAAGGTTTCCGCAGCCTGACGCCGCAGCAGCGGTGGCAGAAGGTGGTGGAGGCCGCCAATCTGAGCGCGGAGGAAGCGGCGCTTCTGGCAAAGCCAGGTGCCCTGCCGATCGAGACGGCGGACGGCATGATCGAGAACGTCATCGGCACGTTCGAACTGCCGATGGGCGTTGCCGCCAATTTCACCATCAACGGCCGCGATTACATTATCCCGATGGCTGTCGAAGAGCCCTCCATCGTTGCTGCGGCTTCCTTCATGGCGCGGATCGTCCGCTCATGCGGCGGCTTCGAGACCTCGGTGACCGATCCGCTGATGCGCGCGCAAGTTCAGCTCGTCGGGCTGTCCGATCCTTATGGCGCACGGCTGAAAATCCTTTCGGCCCGCGAACGCATCATCGCAGCCGCCAATGCCTGCGACAAGGTGCTCGTCGAACTGGGCGGCGGTTGCCGCGATATCGAAGTCCACGTCTTCCCGGATACGCCATCGGGCGCCATGGCGGTGATGCATCTGATCGTCGACGTGCGGGATGCCATGGGCGCGAATACGGTCAACACCATGGCCGAACGCGTTGCCCCGCTGGTCGAGGAACTGACTGGCGGGACCGTTCGCCTGCGCATTCTCTCCAACCTCGCCGATCTTCGCCTTGCCCGCGCTCGCGTGGAGATCACGCCGGAAGCACTGACGACCAAGGAAGTCTCCGGAGCGGAGATGATCGATCGCATGGTGCAGGCCTATCAGTTCGCGGCCATCGATCCCTATCGGGCAGCGACTCACAATAAGGGCATTATGAACGGCATCGACCCCCTGATCGTGGCGACGGGCAATGATTGGCGCGCCATCGAGGCGGGTGCCCATGTCTGGGCGGTTCGCAAGGGCCATTACACGTCCCTCACCACCTGGGAGAAGAACAGCCAGGGCCATCTGGTCGGCACGCTGGAACTGCCGATGGCGGTCGGCATCGTCGGCGGCGCCACCAAGACGCATCCGCTTTCGAAGCTTGCTCTGAAGATCCTCAATATCCGGTCCGCCGCGGAGCTCGCCCAGCTCTGTGTCGCTCTTGGTCTGGCGCAGAACATGGCGGCCATCCGTGCACTGGCAACCGAGGGCATTCAGCGCGGCCACATGGCCCTGCACGCCCGCAATATCGCCATTGTCGCCGGTGCCGTCGGCGCCGAGATTGATGCTGTTGCCAGGGAGCTTGCCGCCACGCATGACGTCCGGACCGAAAGGGCCCGGGATCTTCTGGCCGCCATGCGGCGAAGCTAGAAGCGGGGATTTGACAGCGAAAGTCCGGTCAAGGACAAGGCGCCGGCGGCTCGATGAGGAAGATCGAGAGACATCAATGAACTGCCGGTGGTCGCTCACGATGTCGCCAATTGTTTGCCGGGCACGCAGCACGCGCAAATGACGGCCGGCATCGGGCCACGGGAATGCAGATCGCCTCGGGAGGGCGGACTGCCGGAGATGACAGGCCTGCGGCACCGGTCTGCGGATCGGCTTTGCAGGCACCACAACCATGAAAAGGGAGGTTACTATGACAAGATTTGATATTTCGCGGCGTTCGCTGCTGCAGCTGACGGCCGGAGGCGCTGCCATCGTGGCAACCACCGGGCTTGCGACACCGGCACTGTCGCAGAACAAGAAAGTGTCCTGGCGCATGCAATCGCTCTGGGATGGCGGAACGACGCCTCAGACTTATGAGGATATGTTCGTCAAGGCGGTTGCCGAGAAGACCGGCGGTGATTTCGAACTGAAACTCTTCTCTGCAGGTCAGATCGTGCCGCCGGCGCAGTCCTTCGACGCCGTACGCGGCGGCGCCTTCCAGCTGATGAAGACATTCGACGGCTACACCGCCGGCAAGATTCCGGCCCATGCCTTCACCAGCACCATTCCTCTCGGTTACAGAAAATCCGAGGATTACGCTGCCTGGTTCTACGAACGGGGCGGCATAGAGATGGCGCGCGAATCCTATGCGCCAGCCGGCCTGCACTATATTGCGCCGTCGATTTACGACCAGGAGCCGATCCATTCCAAGGTCGAGATCCGCACTGTTGCCGACTTCAAGGACAAGAAGGGCCGCTTCACTGGCCTCGGATCCACCGTCATGGGGCATTTCGGCGTCGCAGTCGCGCCGCTTCCAACAGCGGAAGTGTATTCCGCTCTCGACAAGGGGCTGATCGACATTGCGGATCGCGGCGATCTGCAGGCCAATCTCGATGCAGGCCTTGGCGAAGTGGCGAAGTTCATCATCCTGCCGGGTATTCACCAGCCGACGACGGCCACGTCCTATGTCGCGAACAAGGCTGCCTTCGACGGTCTGCCAAAGGAATTCCAGCAGGCGCTGGCCGATGCCGCCAGGGAAGTCTCGGACGCCTATCAGGTGAACAAGACGAAAACGGATGCCAGCGCTCTGGAGGCCTTCAAGGCGCAGGGCGTCACCATTATTGAACTCGCCGAGGATGATGTGAAGGCCAACCGGCCCAAGGCTGCGGAAGCATGGCGCAGGGCTGCCAAGAGCGATCCGCTCGCCAACAAGATCCTGGACAGCCAGATGGCGCAGATGAAGGAACTTGGCCTTCTTGAATAAAGAAGCCTTGGCCTGGCCGAAAAAACCGGGCCCTGGACCGCTCCAGGGCCTGGATTGGCCGCGCCACCCATGCCAGGACGGGATGCAAGGACGGCGACAACGGTGACGATCCCGAACAGGCGCAAAGGCCAGACCGGGATCCGTCACGCACCGTCCTTCTGACCCGCCAATCACGAGCCAGAGCCGGCTTGCCCTTCCCGCGACAGCGAACTTCTTGTCGAGCGCCCATGCCCAGATCCATCGAGCTCCTTTACAACACGATCACTGCGATCAACCGCTTCATTTTTCGAGGTGCCAGCCTGATGATGTTCATCATCGTGCCGGTCATGCTGTTTGCGGTCGTTTCGCGCTATCTGTTCAATTCTCCCTCATCCTGGGCCATGGAACTGGCGACACTGATCTTCGGCCCCTATTTCCTCCTGGCCGGACCCTATATCCTGCACGAGCGCGGCCATGTCAGCCTCGACCTCATCCAGAATTCGGTCGGCCCCGGCACGCGCCGGATGCTCGAAATCATCAACTATCCGATCATCATCGCCTTCTGCGTGATCCTCCTGTTCTACGCCGTGCCTTTTGCGTGGCAGGCCTGGGAATATGGGGAGACCTCCTATTCCTCGTGGAACCCGCCGATCTGGCCGGTAAAGCTCTTCATCCCGCTCGCTCTCGTTCTGCTTGGCCTGCAGGCCGCCGTCGAATGGCTTCGTATTCTCCTAGATCCCTTTGCGCTTGCGCACCACGAGGCCGATAGCGAGGCTGCCCACTGATGTCACCGACCGAAATTCTCATCGCCATGTTCGGCGGGCTAACGCTGTTTCTTCTGTTCGGCCTTCCCGTCGCTTTCGTACTCGGCGGACTTTCCGTCCTGTTCACCGTCCTCTTCTGGGATTCCAGCGCGCTCGTGGTGCTGGTTCTGCAGATGTTCGACACCATGCATTCGGAAGCTCTTCTCGGCATCCCGCTCTATATCTTCATGGCACTGCTCCTGCAGAGGTCCGATGTCATCCGCGACCTCTATACTGCGATGGAATTGTGGTTCGGGCGCGTGCGCGGCGGCCTGGCCATCGGCACCGTGGTCATCTGCCTGGTCATGGCCGCCATGACGGGCGTTGTTGGTGCCGCCGTGACCGCCATGGGCATCCTGGCTCTGCCGGAAATGCTGAAACGCGGCTATGATGCCCGTCTGGCCTCCGGCACCATCTGCGCGGCGGGCACGCTCGGCATTCTGATCCCGCCTTCGGTGCTGACCATCGTCTATTCCGTGACGGCGCAGGTCTCGATCGGCAAGATGCTGATCGCCGGGATCGTGCCCGGGATTATTCTCGGCCTGCTCTACATCGGCTATATCGTGCTGATCGGGATCTTCCGGCCGCATATGGTGCCGGATCGCCGGGATACACCGAAAGCCAGCTGGAGCCAGAAGTTCAGCGCCTTGAAGACGCTGATCCTGCCCACCATGATCATCGTCATGGTCCTCGGCTCCATCTTCTTCGGCGTTGCGACCCCGACCGAAGCGGCCGCCGTCGGCGTGCTCGGCGCCGCGCTCGCGGCCTTCCTGCGCGGCAATCTCAATCTCGACATGGTGCAGGATTGCGCGATCGGCACCCTGAAGACCACCGGCATGATCCTGTGGATCACGCTTGGTGCCAAGGCCTATGTCGCTATTTTCACGGGGCTTGGCGGTGCCGACACGCTCTTCCAGCTTCTCGAAGGACTGGACGCCAACCGCTACGTCGTCCTTGCTTTGATGATGCTGATCCTGATCTTCCTCGGCACCGTGCTGGATGAGATCGGCATCATCCTGCTGACCGTGCCGGTCTTCCTGCCGGTCATCCAGTTCTACGGCTTCGACCACATCTGGTTCGGCGTGCTCTTCGCCCTGACGATCCAGATGGGCTATATCAGCCCGCCTTTCGGCTATACGCTGTTCTACATCAAAGGGACCCTCCCGAAGAATATCAGCATGGCCACGGTCTATCGCGGCATCCTGCCCTTCTTCTTCCTGCAGGTGACCGGGCTGCTGATCTGCGTTGCCTTTCCCGATCTGGTGACCTGGCTTCCGAGCCTGATGCGGTGAACCGGATGCAGAAGCAAAGCGTGACGATCGTCGAAGTTGGCCCGCGCGACGGACTGCAGAACGAAGCGCGGTTCGTGCCGACCGAGGCCAAGATCGCCCTGATCGACCGGCTGAGCGCATGCGGCTTTCGCCGGATCGAGGCCACCAGCTTCGTGTCGCCGCGCTGGGTGCCGCAAATGGCGGATGCAGCGGACGTTCTTTCCCGCATCAAGCGCAATCCGGGCGTTACCTATTCGGTGCTGACGCCCAATCTCAAAGGTTTCGACGCTGCCGTCAGGGCCCGCGCCGACGAGGTGGCGATCTTCGCCTCCGCATCAGAAAGCTTCAGTCAGAAGAACATCAATTGCAGCATTGCCGAAAGCCTGGGGCGCTTCCGGCCGCTGGCGCAGGCGGCAAATCTCGCCGGCCTTCCCGTGCGCGGCTATGTATCCTGCATTGTCGAATGTCCTTATGAAGGTGCGATCTCTCCCGGTGCCGTTGCAAGGGTCACACAAGCGCTCTTCGCGCTGGGCTGCCATGAAGTCAGTCTCGGCGACACCGTGGGCCAGGGCCGGCCGGACACCATTGCCGCCATGCTGGATGCGGTTCTCGATATCGCCCCGGCTGCACGGCTGGCAGGCCACTATCACGATACCAATGGATGCGCGCCGCAAAGTATCGAAGTCAGCCTGGAAAAAGGCCTGCGCATTTTCGACAGCGCTGTTGCCGGTCTCGGCGGATGCCCCTATGCGCCGGGCGCGAAAGGCAATGTGGATAGCGAACTGGTTGCCGGGCTTGTGGAGAGACTGGGCTATCCAACAGGGCTGAAACTCGACGAACTGGCTGCAGCCGCGCGCTTTGCCGAAGATCTCGTCCGCGTGCCGGCGGAGCCGCATTAAGGGGTCTAGACTGCGGGACGCGAAGTCCGAGGACGCAGTTTTTAAGGGATCGGCATGCGCCCTTGCCCGCCTGCACCGGCGGGAAGCCTCGTCGTCGCCTGCCACGCAAACGTCATGAATATGCGAAAATAACGTGTTTTCAGATATTTAACGATTTTATATTTTCTACATAAAAGCGACATGCAGGCTTTACACTAGGCCTCTAGGCATTGCTCCGGCGTCGATGATCATGACGAAGGAATGGCAATGCACCTGAAACTGAACAGTCTGACCCGCAGGTTCGGCACGAATGCTGCGGTGGACTGCGTGACGCTGGACATTCCCGCCGGGCAGATGGTCGGCATTATCGGCCGCTCCGGCGCCGGCAAATCCACCCTCCTTCGCATGCTGAACCGCCTGGTCGATTGCAGTGCAGGCAGTATTCACTTCGGCACGCAGGAGATCTCCTCCCTGCGAGGCCAGGCCCTGCGCGACTGGCAGCGCGACTGCGCCATGATCTTCCAGCAATTCAACCTCGTGCCGCGGCTCGACGTCTTGACCAATGTGCTTCTGGGCCGGCTGAACCATCGGTCCACCCTGCTCAGCATCCTCAACATCTTCAGCCGCGAGGAGCGCCTGATGGCGATCGCCGCGCTGGAGCGGCTCGGCATAGAGCAAACCGCGCTGCAGGCGGCCGGTACGCTCTCCGGTGGACAGCAGCAGCGCGTGGCGATTGCACGGGCCTTGATGCAGTCACCCAAAATGGTGCTGGCCGATGAGCCTATCGCCTCCTTGGACCCGCTGAACGCGAAGATCGTGATGGATGCGCTGCGCAATATCAACGAACAGGAGGGGATCACGGTCATCACCAACCTCCATACTCTGGATACGGCTCGCAACTACTGCGAGCGGATCATCGGCATGGCGCAGGGGCGTGTGGTTTTCGATGGCCCGCCCGGTGCGCTGACGCCCGGCGCGGTGCAGGAGATCTATGGTTCCGACCGTGACGGTGCCGGCATAGACGAGACGATGACTTCCACCAGCATTACCATGTCCAACGTACCCCAAGCGGTGCTTCCACTATCTGCGAAATCGCGTCCCCTCAATACAGCCGAGGCGTGAGCCGCACTGATCGCCAGCCCGGCGTCAAGGGTTGAATTAATGCCACTCCATTGCTCTGACAGGAGAAACTCATGCTGAAGAAGACCCTTCTTGCCGCCGTTGCGCTTGTTTCGCTCGCCGGTATTGCCGCTGCACAGGACGCGAAGGAATTCCGCATCGGAATCCTGGGCGGGGAGAATGAAGCCGACCGCCTGCGCAACTTCGCCTGCCTTCAGGATCACCTGAAGAAGGAACTCGGCTTTGAAAAAGTGTCGATGTTTCCGGCCGCCGATTATGACGGCGTGATCCAGGGCCTGCTGGGCGGCACACTGGATTATGCCGAGCTCGGCGCCTCCGGCTATGCCAAAGCCTATCTCGCCGATCCGAAGGCTGTCGAGCCGATCCTGACCACGGTGCAGACGGACGGCTCCATGGGCTATCACTCGATCATGGTGGCGCGCAAGGATTCCGGCATCAAGTCGCTGGCCGACATGAAGGGCAAGAAGCTCGGCTTTGCCGATCCCGACTCGACCTCCGGCTACCTCATCCCCACCGTCACCCTGCCCGAAGCCATCGGCGCGCCGGTCAAGGGCTATTTCGGCTCCACCGGCTTCGGCGGCGGACATGAGAACCTGGTCCTCGAAGTCCTGAAAGGCACATTCGACGCCGGCACCACTTTCGGATCGGGCGTCGGCGTGTTCAAGGACGGCTATACCTCGGGCAATCTGCGCAAGATGGTCGACAAGGGTATCCTCAACATGGATGACCTCGTCGAACTCTGGAAGTCGCCGCTGATCCCGAACGGTCCGATTGTCGTGCGGACCTCGCTCAACGAGGACCTCAAGACAAAGTTCAAGACCTTCATGATGAACCTGCCGAAGGAAGATCCGGCCTGCTTCTCGGCGATCGAAGGTGGCGACTTCAAGGGCTTTGCCGAAGTCAATGTCGACTTCTACAAGCCGATCATCGACGCCCGCAAGGCCACGATCGGCGGCTGACGCCGCAGGACGACGCCAAGCCGGAAGGCTGCGTAATGATCCGGTCCGCAGGAGCACATCTTGCCCGTCAGGGTGAGACCGGCGGACCGGTTAGCGCATCCTGTCACCTTAAGCCTCGCGACGGGCTCGGGTGCATGCTTGCGAGTCCCAGCCAACCCCATGAACTGGCCAACCTCATAGAATGGCCAGCCTCATGAACTGGCGAGCCTCATGAAAACGCCTTGAAACGCCGTGCCGGACATCAGAATGACAGCGATCCGCTCTTCCCTATCTCCTTCAAAGCTCGGCGAGCGCGGTCTGCAGATCGAGGCGCATTGGCAGCTTCTTGCCCGCAATCGCCGCGTCTATACCCTGTTGAGCCTTGCCATCCTCGCTTTGGCCCTGTCCGGATCGCTCTGGTTTGCCAATGACAGCAATTCCGGCAAGTTCTTCGACCGGCTTCCGCATGTCTTCGATTTCGTTCAGGACCTCCTGCCGCGCGACCCGATCGAGATCTGGCGCGCCCTCTTCGACCTGCCCTCCCCCTATTTCGACGGTAGTTTGAAATACGACTATCCGGAGGGCCGCTACTATCTGACCGATGGCTTCTACATTCCCGAATTCTTCTACAAGATGGCGGAAACGCTGAACATCGCCTTGATGTCGACGGTCATCGGCTTCTTCTTCGGCTCCATCCTGTCCTTCTTTGCGGCGCGCAATATGGTGCGCAATGTCTGGCTGCGCGGTTCGGTTCGCCGCTTCATGGAAATCCTGCGCGCCTTTCCGGAAATCGTTCTGGCCGGCTTCTTCCTCGCCATTCTCTCGCTCGGACCCATACCGGCCATGATCGCGGTGTCGATCCACACGATCGGAGCCTTGGGCAAGCTCTTCTTCGAAGTCGTCGAAAATGCCGATATGCGTCCTGAAGAAGGCCTGCGGGCAGTGGGCGCGAACTGGGTGGAGCGCGTCTGGTTTGCCATGGTACCGCAGGTCATGCCGAACTTCATCAGCTACTTCCTGCTGCGCCTGGAAATCAACGTGCGGGCCTCGACCATCATCGGTGCCGTGGGCGGCGGCGGCATTGGCGAACAGCTGCGCCTGTCGATCAGCCGCGGCCATGAGGCCAAGACGCTGGCTATCGTGCTGCTGCTCTTCATCACCATTATCGCAGTCGATCAGCTGTCCGCCTGGCTGCGGCGCAGACTGGTGGGCGAGAGCGCCTTCCAGGCGGTCCATTGAGGAGCCACGCCATGCAGACGCTTGCCATGTCCGACCTTGATGCCATTGCGCTTCGCCATCCCCATCTGCTGACGCCCTCCTTCTGGAGCCGGTTCCGCATTCCGGTCATCGCCGGGGTGACGCTGCTCTATATGATCTTCTGCTGGTGGTTCTTCTCCATCGGCCAGGTCATCGGCAGTGCCAGCTGGGGGATTGCCGGCAATTATCTGGCAGACTGGGTATCCTACGAAGAGAGACCGGATATCTCGATCCATGCAGATGGGACGATGCAGATCGAATTCTCGCGCTTCGACCCGATCGGTCCCAATCCCAATCCGGACTGGATCCGCGCCAGACGGGAAATGGTGACCCGCACCATCGACGCGCCGTCAAGCCCGCAGCCGGCGCCCGCCCAGCCGCAATCCTCCTTCTCCTTCATGGCGCCGTCGACGACCGGCAGTGGCAGCGCGACTGGCCAGCCGCAAACGGAAAGCGCTCGGCAAGAGGTCGTCACGCATGCCGTGGTCGAGATGAGCGGGTCCAGCTCCATCGAGATCGGGCCGCCGCAGGTCATCATAAGCCGCGGCGAGGAGCGTCTGTCGCTCGTGCTCGGCGCCGACCGCGTGAGCGCGGAAGGTCCGCTGCCGGAATGGGCAACCCAGCGCGCCGCCGGGGAAAAGGTCATCGTCTCTTTCGGCCTGCCGGGTTGGGCGGAAATCCGCAGCGATGCGGTGCTCGTCCACAAGCGGTATCTGGGATGGGCCGGCTTCTTCTTCGATATCGATTCCCCCTTCTTCGGGCGATCCTTCGCTGAGATCGTCGGACTGATCTGGTCCGGCGATCGGCTGGATCCGGGCCAGAGCAATCTCTCTCTCGCCATCAACAATATTCTCTACAACCCCTCCTGGCAGCACCTGGATGTGTGGACGAAGCTGCTGCAGACCATTGTCATGGCCTTCGTCGGAACGCTCTTCGCCAGCCTGGTCGCCTTTCCGCTCGCCTTCATTGCCGCGCGCAACATCACCCGCAGCCGACCCCTCAATCAGATCACCAAACGCGTCTTCGATTTTCAGCGTTCGGTCGACATGTTCATCTGGGCTTTGTTTTTCACGCGCGCTTTCGGTCCCGGACCTCTGGCCGGCATTTCCGCCATCTTCTTCACCGACATCGGGACATTGGGAAAGCTCTATTCCGAGGCGCTGGAAAATATCGACGACAAGCAGCGGGAAGGCATCACATCCGTGGGGGCGGCACCGCTGGCCGTCCAACGCTTCGGCGTACTGCCGCAGGTCCTGCCGGTTTTCGCCTCGCAGGCGCTGTATTTCTGGGAATCCAATACTCGGTCGGCCACGATCATCGGCGCTGTCGGTGCCGGCGGCATCGGTCTCAAGCTTTGGGAGGCCATGCGAACCAATTCCGACTGGGAAAATGTCGCCTATATGGTGATACTGATCCTCATCGTCGTCTTCCTGTTCGACGCAATCTCGAATGCGCTGCGCTCTCGCCTCATCGGCAAGCGCCAGCATTGACATCTGCCCGTGGCGGGATACCCGTCATTGGGTCATCCTCATCGGCTCTGCTTCGCAAGCCCTCGTACAGTGGTTACTCTCGACATGTCAGACCTCGTTCTCTCCAATGCACGCATCGTTCTCGAAGATTCGATCATCTCCGGCAGCGTGAAGATCGAAAACGGCCGCATCGCCGATATCAGCGAGGGCAAGAGCGAAATCGGAGAGGATTTCGGCGGCGATTATCTGATTGCGGGCCTTGTGGAGCTCCATACGGATCATCTGGAAACCCATTATTCGCCGCGGCCGGGCGTCCGCTGGCATACGATCTCCGCCATCCAGGCCCATGATGCGCAGGTTGTGACATCCGGCATCACCACGGTTTTCGATTGCCTGCGCATGGGCGCCGACGAGGATGGCGGCTTCCTGAAAGGCGAGATGCGCGAAATGGCAGACGCCATCGAAACCGCGCAGAGGGAGGACAGGCTGCGGGCGGAACATCTCCTGCATCTTCGATGCGAGGTCTCATCCTCCGATGTCATGGAGCATTTTTCTGATTTCGAAACCGATCCGCATGTTCGCCTGGTCTCGCTGATGGATCATGCTCCGGGCCAGCGGCAGTTCCAGACGATGGATCAGTATACGCTCTACTACAAGACGAAACGTGGCCTTTCCGATGCGGCCTTCGCTGATTTCGTCGCGCGCCGGCAGCAGTTATCGGCACAATATGCGGCGCCGCACCGCCAGGCGCTGGCAAGGATCTGTCACGAGCGCGGCATCACCATTGCCAGCCACGACGACGCAACACTCGACCATGTGGATGAGGCAATCACCTATGGCGTCCGGCTTGCGGAATTTCCGACTAGCATCGATGCCGCCGATGCATCGCATCGGGCCGGGATGAGCGTGCTGATGGGCGCGCCGAATGTCGTGCGCGGCAAGTCCCATTCCGGCAATATTGCCGCCCGCGATCTGGCCAAGCGCGGGGTCCTGGATGTTCTTTCATCGGATTACGTACCGCTCAGCCTGCTGCATGCGCCTTTCGTTCTTGCGGAAGAGCTGGATGAGGTGTCCCTTCCCCAGGCTCTCGCCATGGTGACGGCCACGCCCGCCCGCACGGTAGGGCTGGACGACCGGGGCCGCATTGCACAGGGTTTGCGTGCCGATCTCGTGCGCGTCCGTCGCACCGAAGGCGTGCCGGTGGTGCGCTCGGTCTGGCGCCAGGGGCAGAGGGTGGCCTGATGGATGATCACCAGTCGCAGGATCTCCATCCGCCAAAGGGGATCATGGTGGTGGTGGTCGGGCCAAGCGGTGCCGGCAAGGATACCTTGATCGACGCGATCCGCCTGCCGATGTCCGGCCGGCCCGACGTGCATTTCGTCAAGCGCGCCATCACCCGGGCGGCCGAGGCCGGTGGCGAGGATCATGCCGCCGTCTCGCAGGCTGAATTCGAGGCCTTGCGCCGTGCCGGCCGGTTCTGCGTCGATTGGCAGGCGCACGGCCTGCATTACGGTATCCCCCGCGAGGTCCGCACGCGGCTTGCCGAGGGCGGCATAGCCATCGCCAACGGTTCGAGATCGGCCCTGCCACGCTTCGCCGCGGCTTTTCCCCGCCTGACAATCATCCACGTCACGGCAAAGCCGGACGTGCTTGCGGCGCGGCTGCGCAATCGCGGCCGTGAGGATGGCGAGGATATTGCCGCCCGGATGCGGCGGAGCGATGCCTTCGCCATACCCGAAGGCTACCAGTCGATCACAATCGACAATAGCGGCGACATCGACGAGGCTGCCCGGCAATTGCTGGTCTTCCTTCATGATCTTTCGACGGCACCGGCAGAGGATCGCCCGTGACGGGCTAACGGCTCGCGGCCAGAGCAGGTAAAGCAGAAGTGCGTCAGCGGTTTTGCGTCCGGACTGCGTAAAAACAAAGACATAGAGCATTTCAGGTGATCCCGTTTTTAGCGGAAATGCTCTCGGTCACTCGGTTCCTGCCGCTCTTCGTCAAGTTATCTTTGCCTCCGCCTTTCTCCCCAGCTGTCGGCCATCGCGATATCCGCTCTTGCGCGTTCGCCCGCTTTTTTTCGCCGGACCGCTCCGGGCCGTCAGCGATGCGCGCTCAGAAGAAGGCTTCCTTCAGCGGCAGGCTGGCGGCGCCGATCGCGGCGGTTTCACCCTTGATCTGCGATGCGGCCAAGCGCGGCATACGGCGCAAAATGCCGTGGCGCGGCTTGCTGTAGAATGTACATCTGGCAATCAGCATGTCTGCGAGCGGGATCGGGATTTGTCCGCCCAGCACGATGACTTCCGGATCGATCACGGCCGACAGCATGTTGATGACCCGGTCGTGATAGGGCGTCACGAGTTCGACCCATTCCTCGACCCCCGGCCAGGCAGGATCGAAGCGGCGCGAAAGATCGGCGATCGTGGAGACCTCAATCCCGTATCCCGCAACGCGCTTCAGAAGGCCTGCCAGGGCTGGTCTCCTATCCCACTCCGCCTCGGGAAAGATGCTGCTGAACTCGCCCGCATTCCCGAAACCGCCGCGCACCAGATTACCGCTCAAGACAATGCCGCCGCCAAAGCCGTAATTGAAGGAGAGATAGGCAAAATTGCCCACCTCGCGTCCGACACCCAGCATGCGCTCGCACAAGGTGCTCATATTGGCACTGTTTTCCGTGAAAACCGGCTTATCGAAACGGTTCGACAGAGAGGGCCCAAGCTGCAGCTCCGACCATTCGACAAGCGGCTCCGGCGGATTGTAACGGGTCCCGTCCACCAGAAAACCGGCAATGGCAAAGCCGATCGCGAAGACATCGCTCCAGCTCACCCGCATCTGCGCCAGCAAAGGCGGTATCGCGGCTTCGATCGCGGCCAATGTCGTCTCGACGGACATCTTGTCGATGACGATGGTTGCCGTGCGGAATGAGCCGGCGAAATCCATCACGCAGATTCCGGCGCTGTCGGTATTGATCGAAATGCCGATCGTACAGGCAAAATCCGGGTTCAAGAGCAGCCGCGGGCTGGGCTTGCCCTTGTAGCTGGGCGGCTCCAGCGGGCCCAGCGCGATCAACCCGCGCTCCTCGAGCTGGCTGATGATGCGGTGGATGGATTGCTGCGTCAGTTCGAGCTGCGGCGCGAGGGCCGACCGCGTCAGTTCCCGACGGTCCCACAGCATCGACAGGATGGTGCGCTCATTGTGCGAGACGAGCGGTGTCCCCGGGCCTTCGCGGCGAAAGCGATCTCCGATCAGCCGGTGGGGGTCATAGGGCAGCATGGGGAAGATTCATCAATGAGGCAGCCTTAGACGTCGCGGTCGGACTGCACATTGTCGTTGTTCATTCACAAGATCAAGAGGTTACCGCTTCGACAGAACGTTTTGACCAGCCTTCAAAAATATGTCACACACAAAGTGTAATAATGAGGAAGACGGAATTTCAGTCTTTTTGGGGGTCAAATCAATGAAGCTCACACGCCTCTTCGCATCGGCCTTGGCCTTTGCAAGCATGACAGGCGCAGCCGGCCTTGCCCGGGCTGCGGAGATCGAGTTCTGGTATGGCAATACCGGCGTTGTGGAACAGGCCATTCTGGAGTCCTGCGCCGCCTTCAATGCCGGCCAGACCAGAGACAAGGTCAACTGCATCGGACAGGGAAATTACGAGGTGGCGATGCAGAAGGCGATTGCCGCCTACCGCGCCAAGAAATCGCCGGTGCTGATGCAGTTCTTCGATGCCGGCACCGTGGATCTGATGATGTCGGGAGCGGTGGAGCCGGTCAGCACCGTTCTGCCGGCTGTCAATTGGAAGGACTATCTGGGGGGTGCCCGCTCGTTCTATGAGACGGCGAAGGGCGAGCTTCTCTCGCAGCCTTACAATGGATCCACCCTCATCCTGTATGGAAATCGCGACATGCTGTCGAAAGCCGGCATAGATCGCCTGCCGACCACGTATGAGGCGTTGATCGAAGACGCCCGGAAACTGAAGGCGGCGGGCATTGCGTGCCCCTTCGTTACCGACGGACATCCCTGGCGGGTGCTGGAGCAATTTGCGGCTCGCCATGGCGTGGCGATTGCCAGCCGGCACAATGGCTATGACGGCCTCGATGCCGTCTATACCTTCAACAAGGGACCGGTCGCCACGCATCTGCAGAACCTCAAGACATGGCGCGACGAGGGCCTCATTCGCCTTGGCCAGGATAGCAAGGCCGGCAAATACGATGCTGCCTACAATACCGGCGAATGCGCGATGATGGAAGGATCGACCGGAGGCTACGGCGCCGCCTACAAGGCTCTCGGTGACAAGGTGATGATCGCGCTCGCGCCCATATACGAGGGCAAGAGCCGCCATAATACATTGATCGGCGGCGCCTCGATCTGGATCATGAAGGGCCATTCCGCGGCGGAGATCGATGCGGCAAAGGCATTTCTGGACTTTCTGCGGCGCGATGACCAGCAGATCGAATTTGCCGGCAAGACGGGCTATCTGCCGATGACCGGCACCGCGCTCGCGGCGCTGAAAGCGTCAGGCAAGGCCTCGGATCCGCACTATGCCACAGCGGAGATCGGCGTCGCATCGCTTGACCAGCCAGCGACCGAGGATAGCCGCGGAGTAAGGCTCGGCTTCTACGTACAGTTTCGCGACATCTTCATGAAGGAAACGCAAAAGGCCTTCAATGGCGAGAAGCCGATGCAACAGGCGCTGGACGATGCCGCCCAGCAAGGCAATGAGCTGCTGCGGCGCTTCGAGAAGACCTATAGCGGCGTTGCCATGCAGTAAATGCTGCCGGACAGTCCCTTGAGAGGGAGCCGGCACCGCCGGCTCTCCATCCTGTTGTGGGAGCTTGCATGCGACAGACCTTTTACTCCGGAGGATGGCTTTATGCGGCGCTGGTTCTGCCCATTCTCCTCCTCATCGTCACCTTCTTCTATCTGCCGGTTGGTCTGGCCTTTTATTGGTCCTTTTTCCTGGAAAGGCCGTTCGGCGGGGGCTCGCAATTTGTGGGCTTTGCCAATTTTGCGCGCGTTCTCTCGGATCCCGCTTTCTGGTCGTCGCTGGCGCGCACCTTCCTGTTCATGGTGCTCGCGGCAGGGTTCGGCATTCTTCTGGCGCTCGCTTTGGCACTGGCCGCCGATCGCGGGCTTCGCACCAGCCGCATCGCCCGCAATGTGCTGATCTGGCCGAAGGCAATTGCCGGCGCGTCGATCGGCATCGTCTTCGCCTTCCTGTTCGACCCCTTCCTCGGCTTGCTGGCCCCATTGAACACGCTGTTTCCCGGCCTCTGGAACCCGCGCATCGACGGCGTGGACGCCTTCACCACAGTGGTGATCGCCCAGGTGTGGACAGGCGTCCCCTTCAACTTCATCATTCTCCTGTCCGGGCTGCAGACGATCCCGGACACGCTGGTCAAGGCGGCGGCCATGGATGGCGCCGGACCCTGGCGGCGGATGCGCGACATCCAGATGCCGCTCCTGACACCCCAGCTGTTCCTGACCTTCGTGCTGGAATTCGTCGGCACGGCGGTCGATCCCTTCGGCCTCATCGACACGATGACCGGCGGCGGGCCGGGCGATTCCACGAGCCTGCTGATCTACAAGATCTATACCGATGGCTTTCAGGCCTATGACCTGTCGGGAGCGGCAACGCAGACGGTGCTCCTGATGCTCTTCGTCATCGGCATGGTCCTCGTGCAATTTCGCCTGGAAAACAAAGTCAAATACGAGCGGTGAACCTTCGATGATCGAACCGACACGCGGCATCAACCTTACGGCCAATGCGATCCTGATCTGCGGGATCATCTTCATTCTGTCACCGCTGCTGATCGCCTTGATCGTCGCGACGCAGTCTTACGAGGACTTCGTGGCGGCCGGCGGCATCAGTCTCTTGCCGGGGCGCTATCTCCTCGACAACATCATCCATATCGTCACGGAGACCAACCTGCCGCGGCAGGTGCTCAACTCGATCATCATCGCCACATGCGTGGCGACCATCAAATGCAGCTTAGCCTTCGCCGCAACCTTTGCGCTCGTCTTTTTCGACTCGCGCTGGAACCGGCTGATCTTCGCCCTGACCATCGCGACGGTCATGCTGCCGCTCGAGCTGATCGTGGTGACCACCTATCAGGTGGTGGCGAATGTGGCCATGCCGCTGAACTGGCTGATCGATCTCGGCTGGTATGCCAGTGCAGCGCAAAGCCCCGCTCCGCATCTGGAGTGGAACCTTCTCGACAGCTTTGCCGGCATTGCCGCGCCGATCGCCACCTCCTCCACCTCGGTCTTTATCTACCGGCAGTTCTTCCTCAGCCTGCCGCGGGATCTGCCGCGCGCTGCCGCCATGGACGGTGCCGGCCCGCTTCGCTTCCTCATCGATATCCTTCTGCCGCTGTCGAAGACGCCGCTGATCGCCACGTTCATCTTCTGGTTCGTCGGCGGCTGGACGAACTATCTATGGCCGCTCGTGGCCGCGACATCGAGCACTATGCAGCCGGCCATTGTCGGGCTTTCCCGCCTTGCCACCAGCGAACCCGATCGCATTCCGGAAGTGCCGATGCTGATGGCGGGCGCCTTGTTCGTCTCCCTTCTGCCCGTCCTCCTGATCGCCGTCATGCAGGGGCGCATCGTCAAGGGCCTCAACCTCTCGGAGAAATGACCCCATGGGCAACACGATCGAACTCCACCAGGTCAGCAAGGCCTTCGACGGCAAGACCGTCATTCCGGACTTGTCGGCCGAATTCGAGGACGGCGAATTCGTCGCAATCCTCGGTCCGTCCGGCTGCGGGAAATCAACAATGCTCAACATGATCGCCGGACTTGAGCGCGTCAGCGCCGGCCAGATCTTGATCGGCGGCGTCGAGGTGCAGGACAAGGCGCCGAAGGATCGCGGCTGTGCCATGGTCTTCCAGAACTACGCCCTCTATCCGCATATGTCGGTGAGAGACAATATCGGCTATGCGCTGAAAGTGGCCGGCGTGCCGAAGGCGGAACGTGAACGGCGCATTGCCGAGGCGGCCCGCGTGGTGGAATTGGGCGACTATCTGGAGCGCCGTCCCTCGGCACTCTCCGGTGGTCAGCGCCAGCGTGTCGCCATTGCCCGGGCCATCGTGCGCGAGCCCAAAGTCCTGCTGTTCGACGAGCCATTGTCCAACCTCGATGCCAAGCTGCGCCACGGAATGCGGATGGAGTTGAGCCAATTGCATCGCCGGATCGGTGCAACCAGCGTTTTCGTCACCCATGACCAGATCGAGGCCATGACGCTGGCAGACCGGGTGATGCTGCTGAATGGCGGCCGGATCGAACAATTCGCCAGCCCGCATGATCTCTATCACCGTCCAGCCACCACATTCGTCGCCGGCTTCATCGGCGCGCCGCCGATGAACCTCATGCCGGTGACGGGGGATGGGCGGGCGCTTCGACTGAAGGATGGGACCCTGCTCTTGCAGCACGATTATCAGGGGGAGGCCATTCTCGGCATCCGGCCTGAAACCATTGTCACCGGTCAAGGCGCGCTGGCGGCCAAGCTGCTCTATCACGAGGATCTGGGTTCGCACTCGTCTCTGCTGGTCCAGCTTGCCGAAGGGCAGACGCTCCAGATCGCGTCGCCCTTCGGCACGCAGTTTTCCGGATCGGCGGAGATCCGTTTCCACTTCCCCGTCGATCAGATCCATCTCTTCGATCACAGGACCGGCCTGCGGCTGGAGAATTGAAAGGAAAATGATGATACCGATGCGTCCCGATGCCATCGACTACCTCACCGGCAGACTGTCCTCCGATCCCCGCCCCGGCGGCATCTCCCTGCCGGGGGCAGGCGGCAAGTTTCATTCCGATGGCAGTGTGCAGCACTGGCCGGGCAATACCTTTATCTGCCACATCGATCGCAGATCATCCGCCTTCGAAGCCATTCGCGCGCTGCAGGAGGAGATCAAGCGCAGCCCATTCAATCGCTTCTTCACCTTCCTTCCGCCCTCGAGCTTCCATATGACCGTCTTCCAGGGCGTATCGCCCGCCTCTGCTCCGGGCCGCGGCTGGCCGGACGGCCTGGACTGGCCGCTGGCGCGGGATGTCGCCTCGGCGGAGATCCTGCAGCGGATCGACACTGTCGCCTTGCCGAACCGAAGCACGATCCGCCTCGTCGACGTGTTCGCCGCCCATAGCCTCACCGTTACCGGCGCGACCGCGCAAGACGAAGAGGATTTGCGAGCCGCCCGCCGGACGCTGCGCGATGCCACGCGGATCGCGCAAGCGGATTTCGACGATTACGTCTTCCATATCTCGCTTGCCTATCTCATCGACTGGGTCTCCGAACCGCTTGCCCGCGATATTGCAGCCTTCAGCGCGGAGCTTACGGCCGAGCTTGCCGCCCGCCTCGGCGATATCACGCTCGGGCCCGTCGAGTTCTGCGAGTTCGACACCATGCATCATTTCGAACCCCTCAAGCTTCTGGTGTGACAATGCCCCTTACCGAAACAGAGCGACAGGGTCTGATCCGCACCGTGCGTGAAACGGCGAAGACCGAAATCATGCCGCGCTTCCGCCGCCTATCATCCGCGGATGTCGCCACCAAAACCTCCGCCAGTGACCTGGTGACCGTCGCCGATCAGGCCTCGGAACGGGCGATCTCTGCTGCCGTTCGCCGCCTGATGCCCGATGCGGCCATTGTCGGCGAGGAGGCGGTTGCGGAAGATCCGACGCGTCTTGATCTCCTGAAGCAATCCGGACGGGCCGTGGTGATCGATCCGATCGACGGAACCTGGAATTTCGTGGCGGGGCTTGCCACGTTCGGGGTCATGCTGGCGGTGGTGGAGGACGGGGAGACGATCTTCGGCCTTCTGTATGACCCCGTGTTTGACGACTGGATCCTGGCCGACCGGGGTCGCGGCGCCTTTTATGGTGGTCAAGGCCGCGCCGAACGGCGCCTTCACACGAAGACCCGCAGGCCCAAGGCGCAAGCGCATGCCTTCGTGCCGCTCTTCCTTTACCCGCCGGAAGACAGAGGGAGGATCGCCGCCGCCTTTCCGCAATGGGGTCGGGTGACCAATCTTCGATGCTCCTGTCATGAATATCGCACCATGGCCTTCGGCCATGCCGATCTGATCCTTGCCCCGGAGCCGAAACCGTGGGACCACGCAGCAGGCGTTCTGGTCATCAGCGAGACCGGCGGCGCAGCCTGGACCGGCCGGCCTGGCTACGACATTACCGATAGCCGAACCACGCTGACGGTGGCGGCCACGTCACCGCTCGATGATGAATGGATGTCCGAGTTCCGATAGGTTCGGCACGCCTGCCGACGCTGGCGTCCCGCTGGCGGAGATGGCTCGTCCGCGGATAGGATTGAGCCTTCGTCGATTGATGATGATGATGGCTTGCGAATCTCTCCGGAATATTCACGATTCGCGCTACGCAGGGCTTTTTGTCGCAAAAGGAGGGCATCCTGCCGCTCGGCCTTGCGTGACAAAGTGGGAATCTGAACATGACTTGCGCCTGAGCCGCTCCCGGCGAATCATGACAAATGATTGACATGGTTCAGGAAACTGGAAGAACCGCTTCATACCGGCTCGAGTTTGTTAACCACGCGTTAACCAACAAGCGTTTGACGGAAAACGGGAATCGGGTAATTTTCCCTGCGACGGTAATTCGGCAATCATGCGCAAAAAACCGTCGCAAGAGAAACCGATGAATATGCGGCCCGCCAAGATGACCGAATCCTCTGCTGCCAAGATCGCCAGGCAGTCGCAGCTGCTGTCTGCCCAGCTGCAGTCACTTCGCGAGCGCCTGTACGAGCCGCATGCGCGCAAGACGCTGAAGACTTTTACCTCGCGCGAGACGGCCGGCCTTCTCGGCATTGCGGAATCCACCTTGCGCCAGATGTCGCTGGATGGTGAAGGTGCCATTCCCGAGCGGCAAGACAATGGCCGCAGGATCTATACGCTCGACCAGATCAACCAGATCCGCGAGCATCTGGCCAAGAAACGTCCTGCAGAAGCGCTGGATTTCCTGCCACGTCGGCGCGAGGGTGACAGGCTGCAGGTCATCACCGTCGCGAATTTCAAAGGCGGATCCGCCAAGACGACAACCACCGTGCATCTCGCGCATTATCTGGCGATTTCCGGGCTGCGGGTTCTGGCGGTGGATCTCGATCCCCAGGCCTCGCTGTCGGCGATGTTCGGCTATCAGCCGGAATTCGACGTGGCCGAGAATGAAACCATCTACGCGGCCATCCGCTACGACGAGCGCCGCCGGCCTATTCGCGACGTCATCCGCAAGACCTATTTCGACGGCATCGATCTCATCCCCGCCAATCTTGAGCTCATGGAATATGAGCATGAAACGCCGCAGGCCATTGCCGAAGGTCATGGCCGTGGCGACGAGATCTTCTTCCGGCGCCTGAATGCGGTGATCAACGAGGTCGAAGCCGATTACGATGTCGTTCTCATCGATGCTCCGCCGCAACTTGGCTATCTGACGCTTGGTGCGCTTTGCGCCGCGACAGGCCTGTTGATCACCATCCACCCCGCCATGATCGACGTTGCGAGCATGAACCAGTTTCTGGCTATGATGAGCGACCTGATGGGGGTGATCGAGGAACGCGGCGGGCTGCTGCAGCATGATTTCATCCGTTATGTCATCACGCGCCACAACCCCAATGACGGGCCGCAGGTCAATGTCGTGACCCTCCTGCGCTCCCTCTTCCGCGACGATGTGCTTGCACCGGCCGTCGTCGAGACCACGGCTATCGCCAGTGCTGGTCTCGAGAAGAAGAGCCTCTACGAGATGAGCCGCGGCAGTGTCGGTAGAGACACTTTGAACCGGGCCTTGGAATCGGTCGATTCCGTCAATCACGACATCCTGCACCTCATCAAGCAATGCTGGGGGCGCAAATGACGAATGCCCGCGACCGGAACCAGCGGATGAAGAGCCTGTTTGCCAACGTCAATCCTGACGAACTGGCACATCAGGCGCCGCCCCCACCTGCTGATTGGGAAAAACGCCGCGTTGGTTCCTCTGCCGTTCGCTCGATGGACCGGGCGTTTGTGTCGATCGAGGAAGAGAACAAGCGCCTTCACGAACAGCTGCTTTCGGCCGAGACCATTGTCGAGCTCGATCCCGACGTGATTGAGCCGTCCTTTGTCCGCGACCGCCTGCAATTCGACGACAATGCCGAGTTTGCCTCCTTTGTCGACGGAATTCGGGAAAATGGCCAGCGCCTGCCTATTCTCGTCCGGCCCTTGGCCCAGCGGCCCGGCTATTTTCAGGCGGCTTACGGGCATAGACGCCTGCGGGCCTGCCAGCTGCTGAAGCGGCCCGTGCGCGCCATTATCCGCGAGCTGAGCGACGAGGAACTCGTCATCTCGCAAGGGATCGAGAATACCGAACGCCTGAACCTCAGCTTCATCGAGCAGGCGCTATTTGCTCTGGCGCTGAAGGACCGCGGCTATACGCGCGACACGATTTCCCAGGCCCTCGGCCGCCGCGACAAGAAGGGCATTGCCTATATTTCGCATCTGACCGGGATTGCAGCCATGATCCCCGAACAATTGGCGCGGATGATCGGCCCTGCCCCATCCATCGGCCGGCCGAAATGGGAAAGGCTTGGCAGCCTGATCCATCAAAGGCGGCTGACGGAGCATCAGGAGGAACAGCTGGACGCTCTTCTTGCGCGCCCCGATTGGCTGGCCTCCGGCAGCGACCAGCGATTTGGCCTGGTCGTGAAGGCGCTGGAGACGCGACAGAGCCCAGGCTCTCAGGCCACGGAGCCAGAGGGCGAGCAGGGCCTTTCCCTTCAGGACATTGCTCTGGACGATGGCATAGTTGCCACGGTTCAGGCGACATCCCGCGCCGTTCGTTTCACCATACCGGAAGCGCTGGTGCCAGGCCTCTCTGCTTGGCTTGCCGCGCGCCTGCCGGAGCTCGCAGCCGAATTTCGTCGCCAAAAAGATGAGGACGAGACGATGTCATAAAGGTCAGCATGAAAAAGGGTCCGCCGACGGCAATCGACAGACCCTTATCCATTCGTCAGCGGATGAACCGTCAACGTCATTTGTAGCAATCTGATTCTAGGACGGTCGGGCCCCACAATCAAGTCTCTGATGGATTCAGAGTGCGATTTTATGCGCCCTTCTGCTGGCTCAACGTTACCACCTGATTGGGGGACGCGGCTGACACAGCTGCGAACGTGAACCTATGTCCTGTCAAACTGCGGTGTCGTCGTTCAGACGTCTCACGCCGGCTATCGTTGCGAGCGCAAGGCTTGCCATCTCCGATGTGGTTCCTGAAACGACAAAAGCGGAAATCGCTCTCCTTCTGAAGAAGGCGGCGCCGACGCTTGGGATCAACGGAACCGCCTATCACGTCATGGATATTCTGCTGGGTCTGACCCGGGCGGAGGACTGGAAAGGTGATAATCGTCCCGTCGTGGCCATCTCCAATGCGAAGCTTGCGGAATATACGATGCGCTCGGAGCGCACGATCATTCGCTGCATTCGAAAACTCGTCGAGGTTGGCATTGCAGCCTATCGCGACAGCTCGTCCGGGCGCCGCTTCGTACAGCGTGATCAGGCTGGTGCAATTACGACGGGGTTCGGTATCGATTTTACCCCGGCCCGTGTGCGGCTGAATGAGCTGAAACAGAAAGTGCAGGATTACCAGCAAAGGCTGGCGCTTGAGCTTGAGGCCCGTCGGGATGTGTCGCGGCTATCGCGGGCGCTGGAGGATCTGGCCCTTGCCTTCCCCGCGCAAGCAGGCTGCTTTTCGCTTGCGGATCACGATGCGCAGGCCAGCATCATGGATCGGGCGGACCAGCTTCGTGATCTTTACGATCTGGCTCTGAAGCTGGTCGGTCCGGATTTTGAAGGCCCGATGGCAGCCAAGGGTGACATGGATGTCATGCCTAATACTGATACAAGTTTTATGAATCTTGAAAGAGGTAGTGGCGCGTCAGGTGAAGCACAGAGCGAGACAGGCAACGATCCGCTTCTGCGCAAGGAACTCGGCTTTCGAAAGAGTGTGGTCACCGCCGAGGCAAAGGCGGAAGCAGAATTTGCTGAGACAGCCAATGCGCCACTGTGCAAGCTAGAAACTGAGACCCTGAGCAAGAACAAGGCCAAGACTGCATGCGGGACAGGCGCTGTTCCTGATCCGCAATCCGTAGAGACAGCCGTGCTTGCACATATCCCCATGAATTTGATCCGTCAGGCCTGCCGGGACACGCCGCTGCTTCTTGGCCAATCCATCAGCAACTGGCATGACTTGCGTCGGCTGGGACCATCCCTGTGCCGCCTGGTTGGGATTTCCGAGAAAGCCTATCATGCCAGCACGGGTCGCATCGGGCCATTCGCCACCGCCGCTGTTCTGGCGACGCTCGTGGAAAAGTCCTCACGCGATCCGGATGACATCCTGAAGCCGGAGGCTTATTTCCTAGCCATGGTCGACCGTGCCCGAGAGGGGCATTTGCGCCTGGATCGAACCCTGCATGGCCTGATCAAGGCACAGGCTCAAGAATGAGACATGGGAACACGGGCAGGCGCATCATCAGCGAGGGATAGGCGGTGTTACAGTTGTAACCTCTCCACCGCTGATCGGTGCCCGTTACAACTGTAACGGTGACGGGTAAAGTCCATGAAGATGCGTTCGAAGGTGACGACCGTTGTTCGACATGCTATGAAATGAGGAGGCAAATCAGTAGCTCCGTCGCAAGTTTCGAGGCGCTGACGAAAAGCTCCTCAGCAATATTCCCTGTGACGGACCGTAATCGCCTGCTAGCGTCCGCAAGGCCGTTGTTCTATCATCTTGCCAATGGCTTACGATCTGGATCAACGTCTTCTCCCCCTGCTGCTTTCGCCCATTGCGCAAGCCACCGAGGCGCTGGTCCGCCTGGACGAGCGACTGGCATCATCGCCGCTCGGACACGGAGTGCTGGAGCGGCAGCACTTCTCCGATGCTTGCGCGTCCCTATGGCTGGACGGGGAACTCGTCCATCTCGAGGACCTCGTTCTGCACGAGGCAGGTCATGATATTCGAGCGCCAAGCCATGAATTGACAATTGCCCGTGACGTGCTGCGGAGCCGCAAGCGCATCCTCACTCATCCGGTCGAATGGCCTTTCACCCTCGAAGGCCTAAGGACTTTGCGAAGAGGAGGGAGTGGTGAGCCGGAACTGGAGACGAAAGGCTGGAGCGATGCGGCATCCGCCGGCAGCCTGGCCCGCCAGCCAGCATCATCCGCTGAGGCGGAGAACCCGGTTGAAGACGCTTTCGCCAGGGAGCTGGCAGCATTTGATGCTCTTCTCGATCGCAGCACCGCCATGATCGCCAGGGTCAAGGAGGAGCCATTGCGGCGCGGCCTGGAGCGAGAGCCGCTTGTTTATGATCCGCAATGGGATGAAGAGGAGCGGATGGCGGAATGGCTGTCGCTGCTGCAGGACACCCAGCATCTGCCCGCTGTTTTGCAGGCCGTCCTGCTGCTGGATGCCTGGAGCGAGATCGGCGTTTTCCAGCACGGAGCCTGGCTTGGCCGTTTGTTGGTCGCTGCCCTCCTGCGCCGCCGCCACGTGACCGCGCTGTCGCATCTGACGGCGCTCAACCTCGGACTGCGGGCCATCCGCCTGGATCAACGCCGACATCGCAGCCGTTCCGTGCGTTTGACCGCCATGCTTGAGGCGGTGCAGACGGCCGCGCAATTGGGGCTGAAGGATCATGATCGTCTGCTGCTTGCCCGCCAGACGATGGAGCGGCGGCTGACCGGGAGGCGCAGTACGTCGCGCATGCCCGAGCTCGTGGATCTTGTCATGACCCGGCCGCTCGTCTCGGCGAAAATGGTGGCCGAGGTTCTGGATGTGACGCCGCGAGCCGCCTTGCGCATTCTCGAAGATCTTGGCCTCAGGGAACTCACCGGCCGAGGGCGGTACCGCGCCTGGGGCATAGTCTAACGCGCAGGAGAACCAGAGGCCCGCCCTCTTCGCGCGGTCAGACCTTCGAGAGCAGCAGGCTGGTCTCGCTGTTCGACACGCCCTCGATCATCCGCACCTCGCGCAGCACGCGATCGAAATCACCGAGACTGTTGGCGCGCACATGCGCCACCAGATCCCAATTGCCATTGGTCGTATGGAGCGTGTGTATTTCCGGCATGCCCCGCAATTTGCGAATGACCTTGTCGGTCGCCTTGCCGACCACTTCGATCATCATGATGGCCTGCACCGTCTCGGCGTCGAAAGCCTCACGCACCCGGACGGTGAAACCGAGTAGCGTGCCCGTCGTCATCAGGCGATCGAGCCGGGTCTGCACTGTTCCCCGTGCAACACCGATCAGTTCCGAGAGCTTGGAAAGCGAGGCGCGGCCGTCGATGCGCAGTTGGGCGATGATCCGGCGGTCGAGCTCGTCGGGAATATAGAGAGGCTTGTCTTGTGTCATCTGTCCGTTCCGCCCGTTTCGACTGCGCATTTTGCGCAATTGCCTGACGGAAACAACACAGTCTGGCCATATCATCAACAGGTCATCGAGAGGTAGGCTGGGGTCGTCATGCACACAGAGGAGGAAAGCGTGCTCCAGCCACCCTCGCAAAAGGCCCTTGTTCCCTTTGTCAGCGTCGAAAACATGATGCGCCTCGTGCACCGTGTCGGCCTGGAGCGGATGCTCCTGGAACTGGCCGGGGTCATCGAGGATGATTTCAGGCGCTGGGACTGCTTCGACAAGACACCCCGCGTGGGATCGCATTCCCGCGATGGCGTCATCGAGCTCATGCCGACTTCGGATGGCGAGATCTACAGTTTCAAATATGTCAATGGACACCCGGCCAATCTCGGCAAGGGCTTGCAGACGGTCACGGCCTTTGGTCTCTTGGCCGAGGTCGCGACGGGCTATCCAATCCTGCTGACGGAGATGACGCTGCTGACCGCTTTGCGCACGGCAGCGACCTCGGCCATGGCTGCGCGCCATCTGGCACCGGCGCAGGCCAGGACCATGGCCATTATCGGCAATGGTGCGCAATCGGAGTTTCAGGCGCTGGCGATGAAGGCCGTGATCGGGATCGAGGCGGTGCGGCTGTATGATATCGATCCGCGGGCGACGGAAAAGGCGGTGCGCAATCTGGCCCGTTCAGGCCTCTCTGTCACCGCTTGCCGATCGGCCGAGGCGGCGATCGAAGGGGCGGAGATCATTACCACCTGCACCGCCGACAAGCAGTACTCGACCATTCTGACGGACAATATGATCGGCGAGGGCATTCACATCAATGCCATTGGCGGAGACTGCCCCGGAAAGACAGAGCTGCATCCGGACATTCTGAAGCGCGCCGCGACGTTTGTCGAATATGCGCCGCAGACCTGGATCGAGGGCGAAATCCAGCAGATGCCGAAGGACTATCCGATCACGGAATTTTGGCAGGTCCTCTGCGGCGCCGCTAAGGGCCGCAGCGATCTTCGGCAGATCACGCTGTTCGACAGTGTCGGCTTCGCCATCGAGGATTTTTCCGCGCTGCGCTACATCCACGGGCGGATCACCGATACCGATCTCTTCGACTGGCTCGACATCATTGCGGATCCGGATGATCCGCGCGATCTCTACGGCATGCTGCAGAGGGCTGAGATGTAAAGGGCCGCGGCAGGCGCCTGCAACTCCCCTGCCATGCACCGCAGATCCTCGGGATCTAAGCGGACTTGCATTGGCCTGCCAACGCTTCATCCGCTTAGTTTATCGTTTTGACGCAGGTTCCGGTCGGAAAACCGTGGAACACTGTTCCGGAATCTGCTTAGCGGCTGGCCACACGGGCGGCGGAGCTTGTGAAGCGGTGCCACTGCTCCTCCGACCCGTTGAAGACATTCAGATCGATCTTTTCCGAGACGCCCTGCGACAGGCCGGAACCGGAATACTGCCAGAACAGCCATTTGCGATCCGGATAGATCTTGGACGGATGTGCCGCCACCGAGCGCAGCCAGAAGGGGTAGTCGCGGAAATGGCCCTGCAAATTGTCCTTGTAGAAGTCCGGCGCGGTGTAGATCACCGGGCGCTGACCGTAATGCTGCTCCAGGCGATCCATGAAGACCTGCATCTTCTCGCGGATCTTTTCGGGCGAGAGGCGGCGCTTGCAATCCGACAGATGGTTATATTCCACGTCGATCACCGGCGGCAGCGCATCTGGATCCTTCGGCACATTGCGGATGAACCAGGATGCCTGCTCGCTCGCGACGCGGCACCAATAGAAGAAGTGATAGGCGCCGCGCTTGACCCCGGCCTCCTTCGCCCTGCGCCAGTTCGTTGCGAACATCGGGTCGATATGGTCGCCGCCATCGGTCGATTTGATATAGGCGAAATTGGCGCCCTGGCTGCGCAGCGTCGCCCAGTCGATATTGCCCTGCCAGCGCGAGACATCCACCCCATGAACGGGATGGTGCTGCGGAGTGATGCGACCGAAATTGATCGGCTTGGCATCGCGGAAGCGCTGGCCATAGACGCGGCTGCGCTTGATGTTGGGATTAAAGCTTTCGCGCGGGTCCGGCATCATCATTGCCACCGGCCTTGCGCTGGGAAGTGGCATGCCAAGCCGCGCGCCGCTGGTTTCAAAAGCCTGGGTCTGCGGTGCCGTCCCGGCCCATGCCAGTTCGTGCGGTGACGGATCGGCAGCGCCGGCAGCACCGGGCATAGCCGCGTCGGATGGGGCGGCGGAGGCCTGTCTTGCGGCCACTCCGGAAATTGCCGCCGGCGGTGTCACCGGGGCAACGGCATTTGTGATTTCCTGCGATGGCGCCAGCGCCAAGGCCTCCTCCGGGCCGCTCGACCGGCAGCTGCCGAGCGCCAGGCATCCCAGGATGATGGTGGAGAGAGTTTGAATACGCATGAACACCACAACTCTGTACGCGGGAGCAGGCAGGCAAACAGGGGCCAGCCTCGCAGGATTGCTAACAGAGCATTACCGGAAAATTCTAAATGCAAACTTTACCGCGGCCCGACCGGGCGCAAATATTCAGAATTATCTAAAGTAAGCCGGATCGCCGGCAGCCCTCCCCCGGCCACAGCGTGTCCCATCCCCCCATTGCGGGCGGCAGCGATAAAAACCGGATGGCGCCTTTAGGGACTGGATGATCAGTCGCGCCCGAGGGAGCGGATCTTGCCCACCAGGGCTTCCGCAGTGATGAGCGCGGTTCCGGCCGTCACGGCGATTGATGGCAGCAGCATCCATTCCAGCGTCCAGGCCGCCCCTGATCTCTCCTGCTCATGCACCATGGCATGATGCATTCCGGAGATCTGGGTCGCATTATAGCGGGCCAGCGTCACGAGGATTTCGGCCCCGACGGGATTTTGCTTGTGCGGCATGGCGGACGAGCCGCCGCCGCCGGACAGGACGAGTTCATCCTGCATCTGCGCCATCAGGGCGATATCCTGGCCGAATTTGCCGAGGCTGTCGCTGATCAGGCAAAACAGGTTCGCCACCTCCACCAGATGATCACGCTGGTTCTGCCACTGGTGCATATTGGCCAATCCGAGGTGACCGGCGAGCGCCGCCCTCACCTCGTCCGCCTTGTCGCCGAGCTTGTCCAGCGTGCCGGCGGCGCCACCGAATTGCAGCGGCAGTCCCTGCTCAAGACAGGCGCGGAGACGCCCTCTATGGCGAAGAAGCGGTGCGGTCCAACTCTCGATACGATCGCCCGCCGTGATGGGAATGGCGGCCTGCATGCGCGTATGGCCCATCAATTGCCGCTGGCCATGAAGGGTCCTGAGGCTTTCGAACGCGGTCACCAGACGATCGAGCCGGGTCGCATGCAGCCGCAGCACTGCCGTCAGACGCATCATCAGGCTGCTGTCAATGACATCCTGGCTGGTGGCGCCGAGATGGACAAGGGCGGCATCCTCCGGCTGGACCGCCTTTCGCAATTGTCGAACCAAGTCGGGAATGACGACTCCGTCCTGCGCCACGCCCTGTCGCAGTTCAGCCATGTCCGGCGAAAACTGGGCTGCAACCGCGGCAATGCGCCCTGCCGCGTCGGCGGGGATCATGCCTGCTTGCGCCTGCGCGCGGGCCAGTGCGCCTTCGAATTGCAGCATACAACGCAGGTCGGCGGATGCGTGGAACTGACTGGCCGTCTCCTCATCGCCGAGAAGGCCGGACAGAAAGGGATGCTCGAAAGGGGACAGGCTCATGGCGCTTCTCGTCACATCGGGTGGAAGGGACGGACGATCAGATGTCGAAGAAAATGGTTTCGTTTTCGCCCTGAAGGTGGATGTCGAAGGTGACCGTATCGCCCTCGCGTTTGCCGATCAAGGTTGCGACCCGCACGCGATGCTCGATCCTGCCGAGCACCGGATCTTCGGCATTGGCCTCCTCCTCGTCGGAGAAATACATGCGCGTATGCAGGCCGATATTGATGCCGCGCGCGACGATCCACAAGGTGACATGCGGTGCCATCAGTCGGCCATCGCGGAAAGGAACACGACCCGGCTTGATCGTTTCGAAAACGAACTCGCCAGTGGTCATGTCCGCCGGGCAGCGCCCCCAGCCGAAGAAATGCGGGTCGGCTTTGCCGCGGGTCTCGGAGGGGCTGTTATACAAGCCGTCGGCGTCGGCCTGCCAGATTTCGACCATCGCATCCTTCAGCGGCGTGCCGGTGCCGTCGATCACCCGGCCGCGAATGGTGATGCGCTCGCCGCGCGTCTGCTCCGTCGCCATGGGTCCTGCGCCGAGATCCGTCTCATAGACGCCCTCTATCCCGGTGAAGTTTGGCGTACAGCCGATATGCACGTAAGGGCCAGCTGTCTGCGAGGCCGATTCCTTCAGATACTGCAGGGATTGCACCATGATCAGTTTCCTTCCTTGCGGTTCTCGAAGAAGGTCGAGCGGCGGCCGCGCAGGACGATGTCGAATTTGTAGGCGCGCATGTCCATCGGAATGGTGTTGTTCATGTCGAGCGGAGCGATCAGCCGCTTGATCGCCTCTTCATCGGGAATGGTCTTGACGATCGGACAGATCCAGATGAGCGGGTCCCCTTCAAAATACATCTGCGTGATCAGGCGCTGCGCAAAGCCATGACCGAAGATGGAGAAATGGATATGGGCAGGACGCCAGTCATTGACGCCGTTCGGCCAGGGATAGGGGCCGGGCTTGATGGTGCGAAACCAGTAATAGCCGTTGTCGTCGGTGATCGTGCGGCCAAAGCCGCCGAAATTGGGGTCGAGCGCCGCGAGATAGCTTTCCTTCTTGTGGCGGTAGCGGCCGCCGGCATTGGCCTGCCAGAATTCCACCAGTGCGCCTGCAACGGGATGGCCCCGCTCGTCCAGCACGCGGCCATGGACGAGAATGCGCTGGCCGATCGCCATTTCGCCCGGCTTGGCGTAGTTGACGATCAGGTCATTGTCGAATTCGTTGATGATGTTGTGGCCGAAGACCGGACCCGTGATCTCGCTTTTGGTGCCTTCCAGCGAAATCAGCGCCCGCTGCGGGGAGCGCAGGACCGAGGTCTTGTAGCCGGGGGTGAAGGCGGGGGGATGCATGTCCCGGTCCCGGGCAAAGAAGCCGCCTGTTTCGGGCAGGGTATTCTTCATCGCGTTTCCTCCTCGACGCTCATCGCCTGATCCATATCGGCATAGACCGATTTGGCGATCTTGAATGCGTGATTGCTGGCGGGAACCCCGGCATAAATGGCCACATGCAGCAGGGCCTCGCAGATGTCCTCGCGCGTCGCGCCGGTATTGGCCGTGGCGCGAAGATGCATCGCCAGCTCTTCATGCTGACCCAGTGCCGCCAGAAGTGCAATGGTGACGATGGATCGCTCGCGTTTGGAAAAATGCGGACGCGACCAGACATTGCCCCAGGCCGCTTCGGTGATCAGCTCCTGGAAGGGTTGGTCGAAAGCAGTTTCATTGGCTGCGGCCCGGCTCACATGGGCGTCGCCCAGTACCATGCGGCGCGTTGCCATGCCCTGGCGATAGCGCTCCGACGGCGCGGCTTTGTCGGCCATGGTCATTCTCCCGGCAGATGATCGATGAATTGGCGAAGATGCGCGACAAACGCATCGGGTGTCTCGACGCAAGGAATATGCCCGGCGCCTGCGATAAGATGGAATGTGCCGTGCGGCAGCAGATCCGCAAAGGCCTTGACCACCTCGGGCGGCGTGGATCCGTCCTCGTCGCCGACCAGGCAGAGCGCCGGTACGGCGAGACGACGCGCGGTCTCGGTGAAATCGGCATCGCGAATGGCCGCGCAGGTGCCGGCATAGCCCTGGCTGGACTGTCGCGCCACCATGTTGCGATAGCCCCGATAATCGGCATTGTCGTCGCGCCGGTAGGCGGGCGTGAACCAGCGCAGCATGATCGGGTCCAGAATGCTCTCGGTGCCGCCCTGCAGCACCGCTTCGATGCGGGCGTTCCAGAGCTCCGGCGTGCCGATCTTCGCAGCCGTATCGGCAAAGATCACGGCGCGCACCAGATCCGGCCGCAACTCATAGAGGCCAAGAGCAATCAGCCCACCGACGGAGAGGCCGCAGATGACGGCATTCTTGATGTCGTAATGGTCCAGAAGGCCGGCGAGATCGCGCGAGAAATCCTCGATCGCATAGGGTGGCGTGCCGAGATCGGACAGGCCATGGCCCCGCTTGTCGAAGGTCAGAAGCGTATAGTCGCTGCCCAGACCTGCCAGGACCTCGTCCCAGATGCGGCGGTCAGTGCCCAGCGAATTGACGAAGACGATCGCGGGCTTGGCCGTGCCGTGATTGTAGATGTCATGGCTGAGGACGTGGTCGCCGATACGCACAAATCTCATGGGGCTCTCCTTGAGCCTGTTATTGCATCCCGAAAATGGTTAGGTAAAATGACATTTGTGGCAGTTAATGTTAACTTGCGGGTTATGGATCTTGATCGGCGCACGGGTAAAATACCGCCATCTGCAGACTTTCGTGGAAGTGGCGCGGCAGGGCAGCGTGGTGAAGGCTGCGGATCATCTCAATATCAGCCAGCCTGCCGTCACCAAGACGATCCGTGAGCTTGAAGAGGCGCTCGGCGTCTCGCTTTTCGAGCGGGATGGCCGCGGCATTCGCATCACCAGGCCGGGTGACGTATTCCTGCGCCACGCGGCGGCCTCTCTGACGGCGCTGCGGCAGGGCATTGATTCGGTTTCCCAGGAACTCCTGAACAATGTGCCGCCCGTTCGCATCGGCGCCCTGCCCACCGTATCCACCCGGATCATGCCGCGTGCCATGTCGCTCTTTCTCGAGGAGGAGACCCGCAGCCGCATCAAGATCGTCACGGGCGACAATGCCGTTTTGCTCGAACAATTGCGCATGGGCGATCTGGATCTTGTGGTCGGACGATTGGCGGCTCCGGAGAAGATGACCGGATTTTCCTTCGAGCATCTCTATTCGGAAAAGGTGATGTTCGTCGTTCGGCCGCATCATCCGCTGATTGCGGGCGGATCGATCTTTTCACGGCTGGGCGATTACCCGGTGCTGATGCCTACCCGCGGGTCGATCATCCGTCCTTTTGTCGAACAGTTTCTGATTGCCAATGGCGTCGCCACGCTGCCGATCCAGCTGGAAACCGTTTCCGATTCCTTCGGCCGGGCCTTTGTCCGTTCCAGTGATGCGGTCTGGATCATTTCCAGCGGGGTCGTGGCCGGCGATGTCGGGGATGGCCTGCTGGCAACCCTGCCGATCGATACCAGCGAAACCAAGGGTCCGGTTGGACTGACTCTGCGCACCGATGCACCGCCCTCTCTGCCCCTGTCCATCCTGATGCAGACCATTCGACAGGCCGCCGCGGAAGTCGTGGCCACCGGTTGACCGGTGACGCGGCGCGACGGCCGGCCAGACCCCTCTGTCGCGGCGCCAGTTCGGGCCCCTTCTTTCGAGATCCGTTCAGGCCGCCGCTCTGCGGTAGCCGCGCTGTTCGATGGCAAACAGGATCAGTCCCAGAACGCCGAGGCCGCAGCCGAAACCGGCGGTGCCGGCAAAGCCCGCCCAATGATAGCTGATCGTGCCCAGGGTGGAGCCGATCGCGCCGCCGACAAAGGCGCAGGTCATGTAGATGGCGTTCAGCCGGCCGCGCTTTTCCGGCGAAATGGCAAAAATGATCCTCTGGCTGACGATCTGGTTGGCCTGCACGGCGGCGTCGATCAGAACGGCGCAGACCGCCAGGAGGAAGAGCGCGCCGGATGCGGCGGCATAGCCGCTCACGGCGAAGAAAAGCGCAAGGCCGGCCATGGCAATAGCCGATAAAAGCATTCCAAGCCCGCGATCGGCGAGCCTGCCCACCAGAGGCGCTGCCAAGGCGCCGCCTGCCCCTGCCAATGCGAAGAGGCCGATCTGTTTCTGGCTGAGATCGAACCGATCCGATAGCGCGAAGGGGATGGCCGTCCAGAACAGGTTGAAGGCGCAGAAAATAATGGCCTGATAGGCGGAGCGCCAGCGTAGCACCGGCGTTTCGCGGATGAGGCCTCCCATCGAGAGGATGATCTGCCGGTAGCTGATGGTGCTCTGTGGCGCCTGCCTCGGCAGCATGGCCGCCAGCGACAATCCGATGAGCGCCATCAGCCCAGCCGAGACGAAAAAGATCGCCCGCCAGCCGAAACTCGCCGCAACGAAAAGAGAAACAGGTCGTGCCAGCATGATCCCGGTAAGGACCGCACCCATCACATTGCCCACCACACGACCGCGCCTGTGCAGCGGCACGAGATGCGCCACCCAGGGAATGAGGACCTGTGCTCCGGTGGAGCAGACGCCGATGACGAAGGAGGCGATGAAGAAGGGTATGACAGCGGTCGACAGGCCCATGGCAATGAGGCCAAGCAGCGTTATTGTCAGGGTCACCAGAACAAGGCGCTTGTTTTCCACGCGATCTGCCAGCGAGACCAGGAAAAACAGGCCGATGCCGTAGCCGATCTGGGTCGTGCTGGTCAAAGCGCCGGCAAGATCGGCATCGATGCCGAGATCGGCAGCGATCTCGGCGACCAGAGGCTGCGCATAGTAGATATTGGCGACGAGCGAACCCGCCGCCAAAGCGATCGTGGTGATCAGCGCCGTCGACGGGCCTTCGGTGCGTGCCGCGGACGCCGCGGGGCGATGATCATCCATGACGGGTCAGCCCTTCGGCAGGGTTTTCATGTCGATCACGAAGCGGTAGCGGACATCGCTCTTGATGACGCGCCCATAGGCCTCGTTGACATCCTTGATGTCGATCAGCTCGATTTCCGCCGTGATACCGTGTTTGCCGCAAAAATCCAGCATGTCCTGGGTTTCCTTGATCGAGCCGATCATGGAGCCGGCCAGGCTGCGACGGCCCGGAATGAGCGAGAAGGCATGCACCGGCACCGGATTTTCCGGAACCCCGACCAGCACCATCGTGCCGTCCACCTTCAGCAAGTTGAGATAGGCATTCCAGTCGATCTCGGTCCCGACGGTGCAGATGATGAGGTCGAAGCTGCCGGCAAGCGTCTTGAAGGTTTCGGCATCCGAGGTGGCGTAATAGGCCTTGGCGCCGAGCTTCAGACCGTCATCCTTCTTGGACAGCGTCTGGCTGAGCACCGTCACCTCGGCTCCCATGGCAGCGCCGATCTTGACGCCCATATGGCCAAGTCCGCCCATGCCGACAATGGCTACCTTCTTGCCCGGGCCTGCCTTCCAATGCGCCAAGGGAGAATAGAGCGTTATGCCGGCGCAGAGCAGCGGGGCTGCCTTGTCGAGCGGCAGGTTGTCCGGAATCTGCAGGACATACCCTTCCTTCACGACGATCGAATCCGAATAGCCGCCATAGGTGGGTGTCTCGCCATCGGCCTCGACATCATTATAGGTCTGCACCAGGCCGGGCATATATTGTTCGTTGTCGACATCGCGCGTCTGGCAATGGACGCAGGAATCGACGAAACAACCGACGCCGACACGGTCGCCGACCTTGAATTTCGAGACCTTCGCGCCAACCGCGGTGACGGTTCCAGCGATCTCGTGACCCGGTACCATGGGAAAGCGCGAATTGCCCCATTCGTTGCGGGCCTGGTGAATATCCGAATGGCAAACGCCGCAATATTCAATGGCAATGACGACATCATCGTCGCGCGGCTCGCGCCGCTCGAAGGTGAAAAATTCGAGGGGCTTGGACGCATCCGTTGCCGCATAGCCTCGTGCAATAGCCATGCTGATGACCTTCCGTTCTGTTCGAAAAATAGGGTGACGCTCCGCGAAGGGGAGCAACATCGTACTTAACGCATGTGAGGCCGGATCGGTTTGTTCGATCCGCCGCATTTCTTGCACGATCCTACGGCCGGCCGGACAGGGGATGGCGGTTCAGTAGGGCAGCCCGACATAGTTTTCCGCCATGGCCGTGGAGGCCGCGATGGAATGGGTGAGATAGTCCAGCTCCGCCTCCTGGATCTTCTGGCCGAATTCTCCCGTATCGGGAAAGCGGTGCATCAGCGTCGTCATCGACCAGGAGAACCGGACCGATTTCCAGACCCGCTTCAAAGCGCGGTCGGAATAGGCGTCGATCCCGGCCTGCGAGCGATCCGAGTAATGCTCGCGCAGGCCCTCGAACAGGTAATGGACATCACTGGCAGCCAGATTGAGCCCCTTGGCCCCGGTCGGGGGGACGATATGTGCCGCATCGCCGACCAGGAACAGTCTGCCGAACCGCATGGGTTCCGCAACGAAGGAGCGAAGCGGAGCGATGGACTTCTCAAACGAGGGACCGACGATCATGGCATCCGCATGATGGCTGGGCAGGCGTCGGCGCAGCTCGTCAAAGAAGCGATCGTCCGACCAGTCCTCCACTTTGTCCTCCAGGGAGCACTGGACATAATAGCGGCTCCGGCTTTCCGACCGCATCGAACAGAGGGCAAAACCACGCGGGTGGTTGGCATAGATCAGCTCGTGGCTCACCGGCGGAATATCGGCCAGGACGCCGAGCCAGCCGAAGGGATAGACCTTCTCGAAGGTGCAGATCGCCTCTTCCGGGACCGATTTCCGGCTGGCGCCGTGAAAGCCGTCGCAGCCGGCTATGAAATCGCAATCGATCCGGTGCGTAACGCCGTCCTTGTCATAGGTCACATAGGGCTTGTCGCCATCAAAATCATGTGGCTGAACATTCGCCGCGTCATAGATCGAGAGCGCGCCCGAGGCAGCGCGGACATTCATGAGATCCTGGGTCAGTTCCGTCTGCCCATAGACCATGACGCGTTTGCCGGTCAGTTCAAACAGATTGATGCGGTGGTCGCGCCCGTCGAAGGCCAGGGAGTAGCCGTCATGCGGCAAGCCCTCGGCATGCATGCGGGCGCCGGCGCCGGCCTGGTCCATGAGGCCGACAGTCCCCCATTCCAGAACGCCGGCACGAATGCGGCCGAGGATGTAATCTTTGGAGACCCGGTCGAGAACGATATTGTCGATGCCGGCCTTTGTCAGCAATTGGCCAAGCAGCAGGCCCGAGGGTCCGGAGCCGATGATCAGAACCTGTGTGCGCATGCGTCCCTCCCGAAAGTTGCGCTTTGTTCAGAAAATTGGCGGAAGCAGCGTCTCGCAACAATGGACATTTACGGCAGGAAATAGGACAAATCGGACATTGAGCGTAAGGACGGCGAAACAGGGACTTCACATTGGCGGCTCCGACCTATCATCTCTATGGCGAGGCTATCGAGGATCAGCGCGAGTTTTGGGTGCATTGCGAGACGATCGCCTCCCGCAGCAGCGAATATCGTTGGGAGATCGGCCTCCATCGCCACGACAGCTTCCTGCAGTTCTTGTACATTCGCCACGGATCGGGCGACGCGCTGCTGCCGCAGGGCCGGCTGGCGCTGACGCCGCCTTGCGTGATTGTCGTGCCGCCTGGACCAGTGCATGGCTTCCGGTTTTCCCCGGATATCGACGGCTTCGTCATCACACTCGTGCCAGCACGCTTCAAGATGGGCCGCATGCTCACCATTGCCCCGCCCTTCTTTGCCAATCCCGCCGTCGTCGCGCTTGCGGGGCTTGGTGCGGAAGGCGATTTCCTTTCGGCAACGCTGCTGCGTATCGCAGAGGAATACGAGACGGACATGCCGATGCGGGAGGATATGATCGAATCGCATGTCGTGACCGCCATCCTCATTCTGGCGCGCCTCACTCTGGCGCGTCTGAGCGAGACGGAGGCCGCGATGCCGCCAGCCGACATCCACGAGAGACGGGTGCATCGGCTGCGGGATCTGATTGCCCGCCACCATCGTGAGCAGCTGAGCGTCGATCACTATGCGGCCATGCTCGGTCTCTCCGCCACCCATCTCAATCGCAGCACAAGGCAGGTCACGGGCCTCAGCCTGCACGATCTCATCATGGAGCGTTCCATGGACGAGGCCTGCCGCCAGCTGGTCTTTACAGATTACAGCGTCCGACACGTGGGTGAGGGTCTCGGCTTTACCGATCCGGCCTATTTCAGCCGCTGCTTCAGGCAGCGTATCGGCGTCACGCCCCGACAGTACCGGGATGGGGAACGTGCCAAGCTCCGGAACAAAGAAGCGGCGGCATCTGTTAACCGTGAACAGCCTCGACAACCGGAGTATCATGATGAGCGAACATCTGCAGGAAGCGGCAAGCCACGGTAAGCTGGAGGTGGATGGCAGCCAGTCTGATATTGGTTACAAGCTCGTGGCTATGCGCGAAGATGATAATGCCGTCCGCATCAAGATCACCGTCATGGCTCCGCGCGACTGGTTGCTCCAGCAGGGCTTCACGAATGAAGGCACGCTGGTGCGCAACGGCGGCGAGCGCTTGCCCGTCTCCTTCGACGGAACGCTGGATGTCTCTGACGCGATCTCCGTGGAGCTCGACGCGAGCGATGTGATCTGCCCTTCGCTGGAAGAGGCGAGGCAAAGGTTTCCGGAACTGGGCGAGATGGCGGGCTGACGCCACCCGTCTGTCAGGGCTCGGTGTAGCCGCTCGGCTGCACTGCCAGCGCTCCCTTCGCCGGATCGGTCCTGAAGATCAGCCCGCCGGTGGTCGACGATTGGGCAGGCGCATAGTCGAATGTTGCTTCCGCCTCCTCCGTCGTCCCGTCGGGCAGGGTCAGACGGCCCTCAACGCGAACGGCCGCGGCCGTTGTCCTTGCCCTGTTGCTCAGATCGATCTGGACGAGGAAGTATTCGCCCCGCTGCTCCACCCTTTGCACCGTCACAGTCAGATCGGGGAGTTCGTCGGAGGCATTCAGCGCTTCGCTGCCGATCAGCCCGAGAAGCGCCACGACCAGCAGCACGGAGACAAGGCCCGTCATCCACTCGATCAGGCGAGGCTCCGGGGTCTCCATATGGCGCGATGTCCTGCGGTCCGTCACTGTCATTCTTGCATCCTCAGAGGACCAGGCGTGCCGATGCGGCTCCCAGGGCGCCCGGCACATTGAGCACCACCATGGACATCATGGCCTGTGTCATGGAAGTGTCAGTGAGGCGGCCGAAGGTCCACAACACATAGAGGCTGATCACGCAGGCGACAATATAGCCGGGAAAGGTGAAGCGGATCAGGGCATGCCAGCTCGGCGTATCGGGTTTCAGCTCGTGGGTCCCGCGAAACGAGACGGCATAGACGAAACCATGCATGATGGCGAGCGAAGTGACGATCGCCGCAACGGCATGCCAGGCGGTCATCTTGTAGGAAATCAGGATCACCTCCTCCGTCGGCGCAACGTTGAGGCAGAGAAACAGCGCGCCCACGGCCATCATGAACAATTCGCCGGCATAGCCGGTGCTCATTTCGTCGGATTTCTCTTCGTCTTCCGCCTCCTCGTCCCGCTTTCCGAACTGGCTGCGGCCGAGCATGGCGCCGATGCTGGCGGGGACAGCCTGTATGGCCGTTTTGCCCAGCCATTCCCTGATCGGCATGTCCGTGGTCAAGACGCCGAACAGGCCAAGCACCAGCCCGCTTGTCAAAATGGCAAGCGCATAGGCGATCATCGCATCGCGAAAGGCCTCTCGCCAGGTGAAAGTGGTTTCGAAGCCGATGCGGCGCGCGAGCACCACGAGCAGCGGGATGTTCACGAGAAGCAGCAGGAACAGGCGTTCGCGCGGCATGTAGAAGCCGATGAACCATAATTCCATCGTCATCAGCATGGGGAGGCCAAATATCAGCGCTCCAGCAGCACCGCGCAACAGACCGATTTCGAACTCGCGATGATCGCGCTTTGCCACGACCTCTTCCCTCTCAAGCACAGGGCGGGGGTTCGACAGCGTAATGGCGCTCTCCGCGCGTGACAAGATAGACTTCCCGCTCCGGCTGAGCGGCAATGACAAAACCGGAGGAGCGCAGCATGGCCTCCATGGCGGCCGTATTGGGGATGAACCAGTTCGTCGGGTCCGAGGCGTAGCGCTGCTCGACGAAGAAGAGTTTTGGATAATCCGGCCGGTCGAAGACGGCCCATTCCGAGAAATCGTAATTCTCCGAAAGCTCGGGAATCCGCTCATCTCCGCGCTGCAGGCACTGGAAGAGCATCTGGTCGCCGACCACGTGCTCGTAGAGCAGGTCGAGCGCCAGGAGCGGATGGCGCAGGTGATAGAGCACGCCCATGAACAGAACGAGATCGAACCGTTCCTTCAGCTGCGGCACTTCGTAGACGGACATGCGGCGAAATTCGACATCGAGACCCTCATGCTCGGCTGCGAAGCGTGCCTGAGCAAGATAATGCTCGTCGCTGTCGATGCCGACGACGCGCCCTGCATTGCGCCGCTTCATCTCCAGCGTGTAAAAGCCGGCATTGCAGCCGATATCCAGCACGCTGCGCCCCTCAAGATCGGGCGGCAGCACATGCGAGAAGCCTTTCCACTTGAAGGCCGGGTAATCGCCAAGGAAGTGATCGGGCGCCGTTTCGACGCCGCCGATCCGCATGTTCTGGAACCACGGCCCCAGTTCCTCGATCCGTTTGCGCAGGTCCGCCTGCTTGGTTCGCGTTGCATCCATTGTCAGGCTCCCAACGGGATCTGCTTGTTGCGATCATTCGGCATGCGCTTGGGAAGCAGGCGCTTCGTCTTTGCGGTCTGCGCCTCCAGCGCCATGAAATAATCGATGGTCTTGCGCAGGCCCTCGACCAGCGGCACCTGCGGCTCCCAGTCCAGGCAGGCCTTGGCGCGGGAAATATCCGGCCGACGCCGCTGCGGATCGTCTTTCGGCAGGGGATGATAGACGATGCGGGAGCCGGTCGGCACCATGGACAGAACCATTTCTGCCAGCTCGTTGATCGTGAACTCGCCCGGATTGCCGATATTGACCGGCTGGCCCGGATTGGGATCCACCTCCATCAGCTTGACCAGGCCGGCGACCAGATCGCTGACGAAGCAGAAAGAGCGGGTCTGCTCGCCGGTGCCGTAGATCGTCAAGGGCTGACCGGCCAGTGCCTGGACGATGAGGTTGGAGACGATCCGGCCATCGTCCGGAGCCATGCGGGGCCCGTAGGTGTTGAAGATACGCACCACCCGGGCATCCACCCGACCGGCCCGCAGCATGTCGAAGCAGAGCGCCTCTGCGGCGCGCTTGCCCTCGTCGTAGCAGGCCCTCGGACCGGTGCAGTTGACATTGCCGCGATAATCCTCCCGCTGCGGATGCTCTTCCGGATCACCATAGACCTCGCTGGTGGAGGCCTGCAGGAATGATGCCTTGTCCCGTTCCGCAATGGCCAGGAGCCGGCCCGTGCCTACGACACAGGTCATCATGGTGTGGACGGGATCCGCCTGGTATTGCGGCGGCGAGGCGGCGCAGGCCAGGTTGTAGATCTGATCCACCGGCTCATCCAGGTCATGCAAGTCGCAGATGTCGCGCTCGATGAACCGGAAGTTCGGATGATTCTGCAAGGGCCGGATATTCTCCTCCGATCCGGTCAGATAGGAGTCGACGCAGATGACGCGCTGACCCCGCGCAAGCAGCGTGTCGCACAGATGCGAGCCGACGAAGCCGGCACCTCCCGCCACCAGGACGGTCTTCTTCTTTCCGCGATCGGTTCTCTGCAGCATTGAATGATCCTCTCTAATCATGCTGGCACTCTTTGAAGGGCCGGTGCGCCGGCCTTCTTTTCACGCATGGGCAAGGCCAGCAGAGCCTCGACCAGGTTTCTGGCCCGCGCCTCGCCGGTGTGATCCTGAAGGATCCGCTGGCGTGCGGCAGAAGCGATGGCCAAACGTTTTCCCTCCCCCATCTTCGTCAGCGCGGCGATGACGTCCTCGCTGTCATGGGCAATGAGAATGGCTTCGCCATCCGGGAGAAGGTCGGAAAGGCCCCGCCAGTCATCGCTGATGATCGGGGTTGCACAGGCAGCGGCTTCGAACAGCCGCACGCTGGGCGACCAGCCGGCGGCAATCATGTCGGCGCGCGTGACATTCAAGGTGAAGCGCTGGCGGCTGTAGAAGGACGGATGTTCATCGGGCGGAAGATGGTCGATCCGCTCGACATTGGCCGGCCATTCGATCTCCTGCGGATATTGCGGACCCGCAACGACAAAACGCAGATGCGGCAGATGCCGTGCCGGTTCGATCAGAAAGCGCTCGAGGGTTGGCTGCCGATCGGGGCTGTATGTGCCAAGATAGCCGAGATCCCAGACCGGGTCCTCGCCGGTCGGCCGGTATCGAGCGGCGTCGACCGAGCAGTAAAGCGCCAGTGCGCGGGGCACGCCGTAGCGGCGTTCGAGCTCCGTTAGCGTGGGACCGCCGGTAAAGGAGAAGTAGGCGTCGAATTCGCGGATCTGTTGCGGCTCGAGATAATCCACCTCCCCGCGCTTCAGGGCCGCCAGCGTCACCGGCGTGTCGATGTCGTAGAAGCACAGGCGCTGCGGCTGGAGAGCGGCCACGGCCGCGATGACCTTGGCTCCGTCCGGAACATAGGATCCGACGATGACGGCATCGGCATGCCTGATCTGCTCGCCATAAGTGGCGATCAAGCCGTCGATCGTATCGTAATAGGCAAGCTCGCAGAAGTCCGGATGGGCGAGATCGCGGTTTTGCGCATACCAGGGCACGTCGCGTTCCAGGAAGAGGACCTTGTGACCTTCGGCATAAAGGCCGCGCAGCAGGGCGCGGTAGGTCGTCGCGTGACCATTTCCCCAGGAGGACGAGAGGCTGAGGCCGATGATGACGATGTTGAGGGGATGCACCGTCATTCGGCGGCCTCCAGGCTTTCGAAATGGCGTTTGAAGATGCGGTCCGCATCCTCGGCGCGATGTGTATAGGTGTGCTCGGCCAGGACCCGGGCCAGCGCCTTGCGCCCGATTTCCGCGGCACAGTCCGGTGTGAGACGCGCCATGATCTCCATGACATCCCGCCCGTCCCGCGCCACCAGGATTTCCTCGTCGGGCTTCAGGAAGAGATCGATCCCCTCCCAGTGATCGGTAATCAGGCAAGCACCGGCCCCGGCAGCCTCGAAGACGCGGGTTGCCGGGGAAAAGCCGTTCTTCGCCATGCTCTCACGCGAAATGTTCAGCACCGCTTTGGGCGTAACATTGAAGGCGTTGTGATCACGGGTCGGAACATGGCCGATGAGGCGGATATTGGGCGACATGGGCTTGTCGGCCCAGCCTGAGCCGCCCAGCAGGAAGCGCTGGTCGGGCACGCCGGCGGCGGGTTCGAGGAAGAACTGCTCCACTCGCGCCTCGCGGTCCGGCAGCCGATTGCCGAGAAAGCCGAGATCGGCCGCAAAGCGCGGCTCAGGCGGCACCGGATGATGGGTCTCAGGATCGAGAGCGTTGTAGATCGGGATGCACTCTTTTGCGCCCAGCGCCCGATAGGCGGAGACGACGGGGGCGCCGCCGCCATAGGTGAGGATCATGTCGAGCGAACCGAGCGCGCGACGCAGGGCGCAGGAGGGATCGCGCTGGATTTCCGACAGGGTTGCCGGCGCATCCACGTCCCAGAAGACGGTCATCGCCTCGGGCCTCGCATGGCGAAGCACTTCCTGCAGGAGGAGATCGTCTTCGAACCCCACGCCGCTGGCCTTGACCACGATATCGGCCGCCGCCGCCTCCTCCGTCACGCGTTTGAGAGCCGTAACCGTGCCCTCGTAGACGACGACGCGTGCCCAATCCGGCGGATCGATGTCCCGGTTCTTCTGACGATCGTAGACGTCCGGCTCGTAGAAGGTGATGTCATAGCCCTTGGCCGCCAGAGCGCGCAGCAGGCCGCGGTAATAGGTGGCGGCACCGTTCCAATAGGCGGAAACGAGGCTGGAGCCATAAAATGCGATCTTCATTCTGCAGCCTCCGAAGGCGATATCAAATGTTGAACGGATGTGGTTCCATGCGTGCCAAGGATGCTGAGAAGCTCATCCACCCGGTGGCGGCATGTGTGGCGTGCCATGATGGTTTCGAGGCCGGAGGCGATCAGCTCGTCGCGCAGGGCCTCATCGTGCAGGACATCGCGCATCAGCCCCGTCATGGCCGCGCCGGACTCGGCGATCAGATAATCCCGACCCGGGCGGAACAGATGTTCGGCATCGTTCCAGGGGGCGCAGATCAGCGGAATGCCGCAGGCCAGCGCTTCGAATACGCGGATCGTGGGTATGCCGGGCAGGTTCTCGACATAGGGCCGCCGCGGCACATGCACCGTGAGGCGGTGGCGGGCGAAGGCTTCCGGCGCGTCGGCATTCGCAATCCAGCCGCGATAGTCTATGCCGGCCGCCTTCAACCGTGAAAGCGCCTCGTCCGGATAGCGGACGCCTCGGACCGTGGCCGTCAGTTGAAGTTGCTTCACCGGGTCGATCAGGAATTCCGCCAGTTCGTCGGAGCGTTCGCCATCGCCCCAGTTGCCGATCCAGATGAGATCCCGCTCCTTGTCTCGTGGAAGCGGGCGGAACACGCTGTCATCGGCCGCCTCGTGCCAGGTGAAGACCTGCTGGCCCCAGCCGGCATCGAGATAGCGTTGGCGCAGCGTCTCGCCGAAGGCCAGCACCAGATCGTAATCGTCGAGGTGAAGCCCGGCGATCTCATGCTCGACCGAGACGGCACGGTGATGCGTATCATGGAAGATGAGGGTGAAAGCTGCGGAGCGGCGGGCCTTGCCAAGCCGTTCGATCAAAGCCGGATCGGTCCATTCATGGACGATGACGACATCGGCATCGGCGACCGCCGCCTCGTGATCGAAGCCGTCGTCATAGCTTTTCGAGCTCAGATCGGGGAACCTCACGCCAAAGGCATGGATGGCCTGTTCGCCCTGGTCCTTCAAGAGATTTTCGCGGGACCAGGACGTGCGGGGTTCCAGTGCCAGCGCCTCATGCCCGCGTCGCTGAAGGTCCCGCATGATACCGCGCAGGAAATGCGCATTGCCGTGGTTCCAGTCGGATACAAGGGAATGCGTGTAAAAGACAAACTTCATGATTACTCCGCTGCGGCTTGGGCTGAATGGCGTCCGGTGGCCTGCGCGTAGAGCTCAGCCATGCCATGGACCTGCCGGTCGAGGGTGAATGCCTTGGATGCGGTCTGGGCCTGGCGGGCAAGGTCGCTGCGAAGCCTCTCATCCGCGGCAAGCCGGTTAATCTGGTCCGCAAATTCCTGCGGTTCATGCGGGTCGGCGAACAAAGCCGCACCGTCCCACAATTCCCGATAGGTCGGAATGTCGGACAGGACGAGCGCAGCCCCGAGACGCGCCGCTTCCAGCGCGGCCAGCCCGAAAGGCTCGTAAAGCGAGGGCGAAACGAAAATGCCTGCCCGCACAAGATGGTTCATCGCCTCGGAATGGCTCAGTTCGCCAAGGCCGGTGGCGGCCAGAAGCGCCACCTGCTGGCCGCTCGGGCCATGGGTCGGACCCGCCATCAGGATCGGCCAGCTGGCATGCTCCGCCGCCTCATCGAGGGTGCGGCCATTCTTGCCGTCGTCCCACCAGCGCCCGGCTGCGAAAACGAAGTTCTGCTTGCGCGGCCATTCCGGCGAGAGCCGGGTGGCGTTGTGAACCACCGCAAGATGCGGCTGCGGTCCATAGGCCTCTTCCAGCATCACGCCATGCGAGCGGCTGGGGACGACGACGATATCGGCCCTTGCCAGTCCCTGCGCATTGAGCGTCTTCTGCCATGACCAGGCCTCGGGCACCTTTCCGCCCCGCATGCAGGCAAACCAGGTGACGACACAGGAATGCGAGACCGTCAGGACCGGAATATCGAGCGCCAGGCTGGCCGCCTGGGAGGGGAGGTTCAGATGCAGGAGATCCACCTTCTCCCCCGCCGCCAGTTCCGCGATCTGCGCGCCGGCACGCTGCGCGTCGGCCTCGCCATCGGCCATCCAGTCGAGCGGTGCCGGAAGCCAGACAAGCTTTCCGATGGCTTCGGCCTCGCGCCGCTTGGTGGCATCCGGTGCCGGGCCGAAGCCGGCGAAGACGATCTCCATCCGCTGTTTGGCCAGGCCACGAGCGAGATCCATGGCATAGCGCCAGACGCCGCCGACGGCATCCACCGTCATCAGAATTCGACGGGGGCGCAGGATCTGGTTCATGCCGTGACCCTCACCGCTTGCTGGAGCACCTGGCGGCCGCCAAAGCGATGATCGGCCAGCCATTCGGCCAGATGCGAGAGGCCGCTCTGCCAGCGGATCCGTGCACGCCAGCCGAGCCGTTCCTGCAACTTGCCCGTATCGGCGACGAAGTAGAACTGATCGCCGGCACGCCAATCGCCGAAGGAGGTCTGCAGCGGCCGCGCCGTCAGCCGCTCGATCTCGGCGAGAACGGAGAGGATGCTGACGGAATTCTGCGGCCCGCCGCCCAGATTGAACACCTCGCCGCGTATCTTGCCGATACCGGCCAGCACGCCGCGATAGGCGGCCACGGCATCGTCGACATGCAGGATGTCGCGAACCTGCTTGCCGTCGCCGTAGATGGAGATCGGCTCCCCGGCGAGGGCGCGGATCAGGAAATGCGCGACCCAGCCCTGGTCCTCGGTGCCGAACTGGCGGGGACCGTAGATACAGCTCATGCGCAGGACGGCCGTCGGGATATCGAAGGACTTGGCGTAGTCGAGGACATACTGGTCCGCAACGCCTTTGGAACATCCGTAGGGGGTGCAGAAATCCAGCGGCCTGCTCTCGCCAATGCCGCGCTTGTGGACGAGCGGATCGGCAGGTCGGTAGCGGTCGCCCTCGTCCAGCATTTCCAGATCGTCGAGCGCGCCATAGACCTTGTTGGTGCTGGCAAAGATCACCGGCGACCGGTGTCCCGCCCGGCGGACGGCTTCCAGCACATTGATGGTGCCGCGCGCATTGGCCTCGAAATCATCTATGGGCGATACGAGGCTGGTCGTGACCGCAGTCTGGGCGGCGAGGTGGAAAACGGCCTTGGCATCTTTGAAGGCGCCTTCTATGCCGCGCAGATCACGGACATCGGCAAGGACCGGATGAACCCGGCGCCCATGCCGCTCCCGCAGCCATTCCAGGTTCTGATCGACGCCCGGCCGTGCCAGATTGTCCAGGATCATGACGTCCTCGCCTTCCGCCAGGAAGCTCTCCGCCAGGTTGGATCCGATAAAGCCGCTGCCGCCGGTGATGACGACCGGCGCCGCGCCTGTGGTGATATTGGGAACTGCAAGCTCCGTGACCGCCCGCAGGCGGGGCAGCCCGCCCTCCATCAGGAGCCGCGCGAGAAGTTTCGGCTGGTTCTCGTGCGTGACGGCGCCGAGATGGTAATGCCGCGGATCGAACCAGAGGCCCTCCTGAACCGCAACATCCGGCGGGACATCGGCAAAGGAATACCAATAAAGACGATCCGCAGGAACCTGCAGGGCCTTCATGAAGCGTCTGGCCTGCTCCATCTCGTCGTTGCGCCAGGTGGAATAGCCAGTTTCCGTAATCCAGATCTCGGCCTTCGGATTGTGTCGGTCTATGACCTGTCGCATCTCGCCCAGATGCATGTCCCAGCCGCCCCAGCTGCCCTCCTCGCTATCCCAGGTGCCGGGAAAGCCGTGGAAGCCGACAGCATCGACCACGCCGAGAACACCCCGGTCGCCCATCAGGTTGAGCCACATCGGGTCGAAAGGGCAAGGACCACCGAGAACCGGCTTCCAGCCGCGTTCGCGCGCCCAATAGGCGGCGCCACCCACCATTTCGCAAAAGAGCGAAAAATCGGCATCTTCGCGCCAGTCCCAGTCGAGGAGATTGTTGGGCTCGTTCCACAATTCGATGTGCTCGAAATGCTGCCCATAGCGCGTCAGCACATGATCGACGAAATCGGCGTAATCCTTCAGCACCACCGGCGCTCCGCTGGAGCGTCCCGTGCGCGAGAGCGAGGGCGGGGTGTAGTGGATGCAGGGCAGGAGATCGATCTCGCGCCCGAGCTTCGGTATCAGCCAATCGAACCACGCCTCGCCGCCAGGTGCCAGATATTCCGCCCAGGAGAGGTGGGTTCGCAGGTAGGAGGCGCCGCTCTTGACGATGTCGGGAAGCAGGCGTTCCGTCCGTTCATATTCACCTGGGCGAAACCATTCCACAAAGCCGAAGGCGGGGCTGGACTGCGGGGAGGACGTTTCCATCATGATACCAGGCCCCGCTCCTCCAGTTGACGCTTCATCTCCGCGCCGCGATCGATGGCGCCGGCGGTGCGCACCCAGGCAGCAAGCTCGCCAAGCGACGTTTCGAGCCGGTGCTGCGGCTCGAAACCAAGCAGTTCCCGCGCCTTGGAAATGTCGGAGAAGCAGTTGCGGATATCGCCGGAGCGCGCTTTGTTCATGATGTCCGGCTGGAGATGCGGCGCATTCATCGCCTCTGCCAGCATGCTTGCGACATCGGCAACGGAATAGGACTGTCCACTGCCGACATTGATGACATGGCCAGAAGCGCGCGGCTTCTCCAGCGCCAGCCGGAAGGCACGCGCCACGTCGCGGACATGCACGAAGTCGCGCCTCTGCTGGCCGTCCTCGAAGATCATTGGCGGCTGGCCATTGGCAATACGAGAGGCGAAATTCGCCAGAACGCCGGTATAGGGGTTGGACAGGGCCTGGCCGGGACCGAAGACGTTGAACAGGCGCAGTGCCGTGGCGTCCACGCCATAGGCTTCGCCATAGATCAGGACGGCGCGCTCCTGCGCATATTTCGTCAGCGCGTAGATCGAGGCCAGATCAACCGGCTTCTCCTCATCCGTCGGGGCAGGCGTCAGATGCTCGCCATTCGGCCCCCTCGCCTCCCATTCGCCGGCCTTGATCTGCGAGGCCTTGCGACGCACCTGGCCAAACCGCCTGCCGGCCTCGTCGACATAAAGGCCTTCGCCGTAGACGCTCATCGAGGAGGCCACGACGATGCGCTTCACCGGAAGGCCGATCATCGCTTCCAGAAGAACCGCGGTGCCGAGGTCATTGCCGCCGACATAGCGGGCAATCTCATACATGGACTGGCCGACGCCGACCTCGGCGGCGAGATGCACCACAAGGTCAACATCCCGCAGCGCTTCCTGCACCTTATCCTTGTCGCAAACGTCGCCGCGAATGAATTCGACATCGGCGGGAATGGCGGCTTCCGCATCGCCATGCACCTGGTCGATCAGCGCGTCGAGAATGCGAACCTGATAACCGCCGGCACGCAGTTCTTCCGTCACGTAACGGCCGATGAAGCCGCAGCCACCTGTGATAAGTACCTTTTTTGACACGGTTTTTTGCCTGACGTTGGAGGGATGATGATGAAGACTTCGCCGGCTGAACAAGCGGCAGAAGCAATAGTTCCAGCGCAAATGACGCCTTTCGTGACGCAGCGCCGCCAAGCCGGCGGAAGGTCAGCATCTTTGATGACTTCAACAGTGTCATCTTCTTCAGGAACTCTGCCGCCTTTCCCCTGTTAGCTTCCCGTCATCGGCGCCTTGTGCGCAACAGAAGGAAAAAGAAGGGACAGGGATGGACACGCTCTCGCGAAGAACCAAGACCATGGCTGCGGCTGTCGTGACAGGGCCGGGCACGATCGAGGTGCGGCAGACCGAGCTTCCGCATCCCGGCAAGGGACAGGTAAGGATCCGGCTGGAAGGTTCGGGTGTCTGCGCCTCCAATCTCACGCCCTGGTCGGGTCCGGAATGGATGACGTTTCCGACCGAGCCCGGCGGGCTGGGTCATGAGGGATGGGGCGTGATCGACGCTGTCGGCGAGGATGTCCAGGGCTTTGCGCCCGGCGAGCGCGTAGCCGCGCTGAGCTACCACGCCTATGCGGAGCATGATCTTGCCGATGTCTCGGCCGTCGTGAAGCTGCCGCCGGCTCTGGATGGCGTGCCGTTTCCGGCGGAGCCCCTGGGCTGCGCGATGAATATCTTCCGTCGCGCGGAGATAAAGCCTGGACAGGTTGTGGCGATCATCGGGATCGGCTTCCTCGGCGCGCTTCTGACGCAGCTTGCCTCCCGTGCCGGCGCCTCCGTCATCGCCATTTCGCGTCGGCCCTTTTCCCTCGACGTGGCGCGACGCATGGGAGCGGCCGAGGTCATCGAGATGGACGATCACTGGCAGATCATCGAGAAGGTCAAGGCACTGACGCAGGGCCGGTTCTGCGACCGTGTCATCGAGGCCGTGGGCAAGCAGTGGCCGCTGGATCTCGCTGCCGAGCTTACATGCGAGAGGGGCCGGCTGATCGTCGCCGGCTATCATCAGGATGGTCCGCGGCAGATCAATATGCAGCTGTGGAACTGGCGCGGCATAGATGTCATCAACGCGCATGAGCGCGATCCGGCCGTTTACCTTCAGGGCATGCGCGAAGCCGTGGACGGCGTGGTGGCCGGGCGGCTCGATCCGTCGAGCCTCTATACGCATCGCTATCCGCTCGAAAGGCTGGATGAGGCCCTGGACGCCACGCGCGACCGGCCGGATGGTTTTCTCAAGGCACTGGTGACATACGCATGAACACGATGGTGATGAAAAGCGACTTGCAGACAGAGACCCGCCCGATCCGCCTCGGTTTCCTTGGGGTCGGCTGGATCGGCCGTAACCGGATGCAGGCAGTCCTCGACACCGGGGTTGCGCAGGCGGTGGCGATTGCCGATCCCAACCCTGCCATGCTGGAAGAAGCCTGCCGGCTTGCGCCGCAAGCGCGGGTGGTGGACGGGCTTGACGCCATGCTGCGGGAAGATCTCGATGGCGTTGTGATCGCCACGCCGAATGCCCGGCATGCGGCTGAATCCATTCGCGTGCTGGAAAGCGGGCGCGCCGTCTTCTGCCAGAAGCCGCTCGGCCGGACCGAGCAGGAGGTTCAGGCCGTGGTGGATGCCGCGCGCTCTGCGGATCGCCTGCTGGCTGTCGATCTCTCCTACCGTTTCACCGAGGGAATGCAGAAGATCAGGGACCTGATCCGCTCCGGCGCACTCGGATCGATCTATGCGGCGGACCTGACGTTTCACAATGCCTATGGTCCGGACAAGCCGTGGTTTTACGAGAAGTCGCTGTCGGGCGGCGGCTGCGTGATCGATCTTGGCGTGCATCTCGTCGATGCGGCGCTGTGGTCGCTCGGTTTTCCGGCGGCATCGGCCGTTTCCAGCCGCCTGATGAGCGGCGGGCAGGCGATCAGCGGAGACAGCGACAAGATTGAAGACTATGCGGTGGCAACGATCGATCTGGAAAGCGGAGCAACCGTCCGGCTCGCCTGCTCCTGGCGTCTTCCGGCCGGTCAGGACGCGGTGATCTCTGCCGCCTTCTACGGGACGGAGGGCGGTGCCCAACTGACCAATATCAACGGTTCCTTCTATGATTTCCGTGCGGAGCATCTGAAGGGGACGACACGGGAGGAACTGGCGGGGCCGCCTGATGCATGGGGCGGACGCGCCGCAGCGGACTGGGCGCGCCGGCTATCGCAAGGTGCGACCTATGATGCGGAGGCCGACCGGCTGGTGGATGTGGCAAATGTGCTTGACCGGATCTACGGGCGGGGGCTCGGCGTCTAGGCGCCGTGCGGACTGCAATCGGCCGCGGCCGGCATGAAACCAAGTGACGCCGGCTGCGTTGATGCGGCGACATCTATCCCTTGTTGACGGAGATTCATCGTGGACGTCATTCGCATCCTGTTTGCCATTTTGCTGCCGCCGGTCGGCGTGTTTCTCCAGGTCGGCATCGGCCTGCATTTCTGGCTGAACATCCTCCTGACGCTCTGCGGCTATATTCCCGGCATCATCCATGCCATCTGGGTCATCGTGAAGAAGTAGGCTTCGGGATCAGCCCGGGCCGGACGAATTCGGCCTCTCTCTTGATGTGCGTCGAGCCTCATCCGAGCCGGATGAGGCCGATCGCATTTGGATTTCAGCTTGTGCGGAATGGGTTGGCCGGCTGTGTCTGGAATGCCCGACCGATACGAGAGCATGGCTTTCCGGCCTGCGTTGCGCGCCGGAGGAAGGCTTCGGTCTCGCGCATCCGGTCTCGATCACCGACATTTGGCATAAGTTCATTCGCCGGTTACATCGCCTGCTCTACATTGAGTGGGATGATTGGGAGGAATGCGATGCGCATGCGTTCGACACTGGTTTCGGCCCTGCTGGTATGTTCGGCGGCTTTGCCTTCTTCGGTATTCATTCCTGTGGTGGGTCCTGCCTGGAGCCAGGAGCAGGATGAAGCGGCAGAGGCCGGAAAGGACAAGTCCTCTTCGGCAGGCGGCCTGCTTGCCATGCTTCCTGCCGATTCAGAAACCAAGCATGTGCTGCAAACGGATGAGGGCCCCCTGCCCTATACCGCGACGGCGGGAACGCTTGAACTGCGCGGGGCCGACGGCCAGGTCTCGGCCAAGATCTTCTACACTGCCTATCGTCAAACCGATGCAAAACCCGATCGACCCGTGACCTTCGTTTTCAATGGCGGCCCGGGGGCTGCCTCCGCCTATCTCCACATGGGTCTCGTCGGACCGAAAATCCTGCCCTTCTCCGGTTCCAATGGAGATGGCAGCCAGCCCGTTCTGCAGGATAACCGCGAGAGCTGGCTTGCTTTCACCGATCTGGTGCTGATCGATCCGGTGGGAACGGGCTGGAGCCGTGCTGCGACGGAAGACGGGGCAAAACGCTACTTCTCGGTGCGGCAGGATGCTGAGAGCCTTGCCAAGGCAATCTCCCTGTATGTGCAGAAGAACGACCGGCTGGCCTCGCCGAAATACCTCCTTGGCGAGAGCTATGGGGGGTTCCGCGCCGCCAAGGTGGCGCAGTCCTTGAAGAAATCGCAGAGCCTCATCGTCTCGGGCATTGTCATGGTCTCCCCCCTGATGGAGGGCCGCTTCGTTTTCGGAGCGGGAGATGACCCGCTGGCGGCAGCCTTGCAGTTTCCGTCTCTGGCAGCTGCGCACTTGGAGCGGCAGGGCCAATTCGATCCGGAACGTCTCGCGCTTGCCGACACGTTCGCGATGACGGATTACCTGACAAGCCTTGCCGGTCCGTGGCCGGAGGGTGCCGCTGCCGAGGCTTTCTACCAGCGCATTGCCGATTTCACCGGCCTGCCGAAGGATGTGGTGGCGAAGACGCGCGGCTTCGTGGGAGAGATCTATGCCAAGCAGGCCGCGGGTGCCGGCAAGATCCTCAGTCCCTATGATGCGGGAGTGGCGGTGCAGGATGCCTATCCAGAGGCGAGCTATGGCCGCAATGACGACCCGATCCTCGATGGTTATACGCGTGCCTATGGTGCCGGCTTCGCGGCCTATGCGAGGCAGGACCTCGGCTTCAAGACCGAGATGACCTATTCGCTGCTGAACGAGGACGTCAACCGCCGCTGGGAGTGGAATGATGGTCGCAGCGGCGATAGCCGAGTGACGGCGAGTGTGGAGACCGATCTGCGCGACCTTTTATCGACGATCCCCTCCTTCAGGCTGATGGTCGCGCATGGATATAGCGACATCCTCACCGCCTATGGCGCAAGCCGCTATGTCCTGGATCATTTGCCGCCGGACCTGGCGAGACAGCGCACGCAACTCAAGCTCTATCGCGGGGGTCACATGTTCTATACCAGGGACGATGATCGACGGCTTATGTTCAACGATGCGCGTGCCTTTTACGGCCAAAGCGGGACAACACCCCTCAAGCCTTGATGGCTGAAGGGTGCCGCCGTCCGATCCGCGTCGGAGAATCCGGGTCAAGACTCAACCAGGGTTTGGGGCGTGGTATGAGAAAAAATCGTTCAGTTTGAGGAGCGAAACCTAGACCCGCTCGAGCGCGATGGCGATCCCCTGCCCGACCCCGATGCACATGGTGGCGAGGGCGTAACGGCCGCCGCTTTCGGCAAGTTCGAGTGCCGCCGTGCCGGCGATGCGTGCACCCGACATGCCCAGAGGGTGACCGAGCGCGATCGCGCCGCCATTGCGGTTCACGCGGGCATCATCGTCGGCGATGCCGAGTTCCCTCAACGTCGCGATGCCCTGCGACGCAAAGGCTTCGTTCAGTTCGATGACATCGAGCTGGTCTGCGGTCAGCCTGAGGCGGGACAACAGCCGCTGTGACGCCGGTGCCGGGCCAATGCCCATGATCCGCGGCTCCACGCCGGCAGTGGCACCGCCGAGGATGCGGGCGATCGGCCGCAGGCCATGTTTGGCCGCCGAAGCTTCGGAAGCGATGATCAGGGCGGCGGCACCATCATTGACACCCGAGGCGTTTCCGGCCGTCACTGTGGCTCCGGACATCTTGTTGAGCGGGCGCAGCTTGGCTAGCGCCTCCAGCGTGGTTGCCCGTGGATGTTCATCCCGATCGACAAGCAGAGGATCGCCCTTGCGCTGTGGAATGCTGACCGGGGTAATCTCCTTCGCGAGACGGCCGTTCCCCTGCGCAGTGGCGGCCTTTTCCTGGCTGCGGAGTGCGAAAGCATCCTGATCTTCGCGGGAGACCTTATACTGGATCGCCACATTATCGCCGGTCTCGGGCATGGAATCGGTGCCGTAGCGCGAATCCATCAGCGGGTTGATGAAGCGCCAGCCGATCGTGGTATCATGGATTTCCGCATGACGCGAAAAGGCCGTCTCGGCCTTCGGCAGTACGAAGGGCGCGCGGCTCATGCTTTCTACGCCACCGGCGATCATCAGGTCGAGCTCGCCGGCCTTGATGGCGCGGGCAGCGGTGATCACGGCATCCATTCCGGAGCCGCACAACCTGTTCATCGTGGTGCCGGTGGCAAGCACCGGAAGGCCCGCGAGAAGGGCTGCCATGCGCGCGACATTGCGATTGTCTTCGCCAGCCTGGTTGGCACATCCGAGGATCACGTCATCGACGGCATCCCAGTCGACGCCGCCATTGCGCTCCATCAAGGCCTTGAGCGGTATGGCCCCCAGATCATCGGCGCGGACGGAGGATAGGGAGCCGCCGAAGCGGCCGATGGGCGTGCGGATATAGTCGCAGATAAAAGCGTCAGTCATCGATCTCTCTCCTCAAACCTCGGGCACGATCAGGTCGGCGATGGGGCCATCCGTATGCAAGGGCGCACCGGTCATAGCCTGCAATGCCTCAAGGGTCATCTCCGGCCGCTTCTCGCGGACGACAAAATGCCGGTCCTTGATATCGATCACGGCATGGCTGGTATAGACACGCGTAATGCAGGCGATACCGGTCAGCGGGAATGTGCAGGCATCGACGAGTTTCGGCTTCCCGTCCTTGGTCACATGCTCCGTGATGACGAAGACCTGCTTGGCGCCATGCACCAGATCCATGGCGCCGCCCACTGCCGGCACGCCCTTCGATCCGACGCGCCAATTGGCGAGATCGCCGGTTTGCGCCACCTGATAGGCGCCGAGGATGGCCACATCCAGATGCCCTCCCCGAACCATGGCAAAACTGTCCGCGTGATGGAAGAAGGCCGCGCCCGGCTTCAGCGTCACTGCTTTCTTGCCGGCATTGATGAGATCCCAATCCTCCTCGCCGGCCGGCGGGGCCTCACCGAAGTTCAGGATGCCGTTTTCGGTATGGAAGATCGCCTGACGGCCGGGTGGCTGGAAGCGTGCCACCATTTCCGGAAAGCCGATGCCGAGATTGACATAGGCGCCATCCTCGATGTCCTGGGCGGCGCGCCAAGCGATCTGGGCATTCGACAATTTGATTGCGTCATGCAGGTCGACGGTCATGAATAGGCTACTCCGGCTCGAATGAGTTCTTCTTCCTGCTGTGGCTGCGACACCTCGACCAGCGTCTTCACGAAGATGCCGGGGGTGACGACATGCTCGGGATCGATGCCGCCCGCCGGAACGATCTTCGAGACCTGGGCAATGGTGGTGCGCGCGGCCATGCACATCAGCGGGTTAAAATTGCGCCCGGCTTTATTGTAGGTCAGGTTGCCATAGGGGTCGCCCAGCTGCGCTTTGACAATGGCGAAATCGGCCTTCAGCCAGCGCTCCTGGACATAATGGCGACCATCGAACTCGGCGACGGGTTTCCCTTCAGCCAATTCGGTGCCGTAGCCGGTTGGGGTGAAGAAGGCCGGTATGCCGGCGCCGCCGGCGCGGATGCGCTCGGCAAGCGTGCCCTGTGGCACCAGCTCCAGTTCGATTTCTCCAGCCAGATAGCGCTCGGTGAAGGCGCGCGGGTCGGACGACCGGGGAAATGAACAAATCATCTTCCGCACCAGTCCGGCGTCGATCATTGCTGCAATGCCGATCCGTCCATTGCCGGCATTGTTGTTGATGACCGTAAGATCCTTGACGCCTCTGTCGATGATGGCGTGGATGAGTTCGATGGGTGCGCCAGACCCCCCGAAGCCGCCGATCATGATCGTCGCACCATCCGGAATGGCTGCCACGGCCTCTGCCAGGCTGCCGATTGTCTTGTCCATGGATTGCTCCGCTCCTCTTTTTTTACGTGCTCCATAAAGCGCCCGGCAGTTGCCAGCCGTCAACTTTTTTGTGCGATAATTGATTTTTGTTCGCATATCGCACATGATGTGATGAAGGAGAGCGAGCATGCGCGACACGGATTTCATCGGCGGACTGGCAAAAGGCCTGAAGGTCATTGAAGCCTTCGGCGAGGCGCAGCCGCGCCTATCCATCACCGAGGCAGCCGGACGAGCAGGGCTGGACCGCGCAACGGCGCGCCGCTGTCTCTTAACGCTCGCCGCTCTTGGTTATGCCGCCTATGATGGCAAATATTTCTCGCTCACTCCGCGCATTCTCCGCCTGGGCCATGCCTATCTCTCCGCGGCGCCACTGGCGCTGATCGTCCAGCCTTTCCTGGACCGGTTGGCCGAGGAGATCGGCCAGAGCGCCTCTGTCAGCGTTCTGGACGGGTCCGAAATCGTATACCTTGCGCGGGCCTCGCAGAAACGCGTCATGTCTATCAATCTTACCGCCGGCAGTCGCCTGCCGGCCTATTGCGCCTCCATGGGCCGGGTTCTCCTGGCGGATCTGCCGGAGGGAGAGGCGAGGGCGCGTCTTGAGGCGGAAACCCGCCCGGCGCTGACGCCGAGGACGAAAACCGATATCGGTGCGTTGCTGGAGGAACTGGCCTTGATCCGTCAGCAGGGCTATGCCGTGATCGACCAGGAGCTGGAATGGGGGCTTTGCTCGATTGCCGTTCCGCTTCTGAATGCGAAGGGGCAGTGTGTCGCTGCACTCAATATCGGTGCTGCCGCCGCGCAGATCCCGGCGATGGATCTGCCCAGTGCCTATCTGCAGCCACTGCGGCGCATTGCGCAGCAATTGCGGCCGGTTCTTCCGTGACGGCATTCGGGCCGAAACTCAGTCAGGATTTGACCCTAGGGAGGAGGGGGGAGATGGTTGCGGTTGACAGCCGTCAACTCGGATCTTTGCTTGGACACAGTCATGCCTCGCCTTGGGTCTGTCGAGGGAAAACGCAGGGTGACACTTGCCTATTCCCGCCCGAGGTTTAACACTCCAACCACCGCAATCGCAGCCAGCCGAGCAAGCCCCGCATGACCCTCCCTACCGTCCAGACTGTCTCCGCCGAACTTGATGCAGCCGTCACCACATCCGACCGTCTGACCCGGCAGGCTCTGGACCGGATCAACGACCCGGACGGGGAGGGCGCACGGGCCTTTATCCGGCTGAATGCGCAGCGCAGCCTTAAACTTGCAGAGGCTTCCGATGCCATGCGGGCCGCCGGCCATAAGCGGTCGCTGCTGGAGGGGCTGCCGATCTCCGTCAAGGATCTCTTCGACGTGGCGGGGGAGCGAACGACGGCCGGCTCCCTTGCTCTCACCCATGCCAGACCAGCTGCGCAGGATTCGCCCGTCGTGCGGCGTCTCCTGTCGGCCGGGGCCGTGATCACCGGCACGACGAATATGAGCGAATTCGCCTTTTCCGGCATTGGCATCAATCCGCATTATGGCACGCCGCGAAACCCATTCGATCGGGCGACTGGCCGCATTCCGGGCGGGTCCTCCTCCGGCGCGGCAATTTCGGTCACCGATGGCATGGCGGTGGCGGCGATCGGAACAGATACCGGGGGCTCCATCCGCATCCCTGCCGCCCTCTGTGGTTTGACCGGCTTCAAGCCAACCGCCCGGCGCGTCTCCGCCGAGGGCGTCGTTCCGCTCTCGACCTCGCTGGATTCGATCGGACCGATTGCGGCAAGCGTCGCCTGCTGCGCCGCCATCGATGCCGTTCTATCCGGTAACGCTCACCTGTCGGGTCGTCCTCTGCCGCTGCGTGGCCTCCGTCTGGCAGTTCCCCAAACGGTGGTTCTCTCCAATATGGATGCGACGGTCGCCGCTGCATTCGACCGCGCCTTGACGGTGCTCTCCCGTCATGGCGCGCATGTGGTGGAGATCGAGCTGCCGGCCTTTTCCGAAGTGGCAGGCATTTATGCACGGGGAGGGCTGGTGGCGCCGGAAGCCTATGCCTGGCACAAGGACCTGCTGGAGAACCTCGGCGATCGTTACGATCCACGCGTACGGCTGCGGATTCTGCGCGGCAAGGAATTGTCCGCCGCCGATTACATCGATGCGCTCGATGTGCGCCGGCGATGGGTTGCGACGGTCGAAGACCAGATCGCCGGTTATGATGCTTTGATCATGCCGACCGTACCGGTCATCGCCCCCGAACTCGGCCCCTTGATCGAGAGCGACGAGGCCTTTTTCGCGGCAAACGGCCTGATCCTGCGAAATCCCACCATGATCAACTTCCTGGACGGCTGTGCCCTGTCTATCCCCTGCCATAGAGGCGATGAGGCGCCGGTGGGCTTGATGGTGGCCGGTGCGGCCATGAAGGATCGGACAATTCTTGCGGTCGGCCAGGCGATCGAGACCGCACTGACCATGGCGGCCGCGCGGGACTAGCTCCGGCAACGACATCACTCCACGCTCTCACTCCGCAGCGCTTTGGGCAGGCTCGCTCCGCACCTGTTCCTGTGCCTGCCGCAGGGCTGGCGCCTCGTCCGGGTCCCCATTCACGGAACCTGATGGACTGCCGCCTGCCGCGTTCCGGAAGCCGGACGCAGCGTTCGATCCTGCCCGAGGATGTGCTTCTTCCTCCGTGCAATGATGGAGCACAAAACTACCCATGAAAGCACAATCCTTCTCTGTCGCTCTCCGGGATTATGCGTAATCTCCTCTTACGACATGAGCAGAAGCCAAGAACAAGCGGAAACCTGACGCTCTATCACGCCTGTTTTCCGGCCTTTCCGTGAGGCCGATACTGCGAGGTGGCGGGCGTAAGGAAGAGGTCGGTTCTCGCGGCCAGCGCTTGCAGGGAGGATCGTACGCATGAGTTTCAAAATCGCTATCATCGGCGCCGGAAGTGTCGGCTTCACCAAGAAGCTGTTTACCGACATCCTCTGCGTGCCGGAGTTCCGGGATGTGGAATTCGCTCTGACCGATATCAGCGAGCATAATCTGGGTATGATCCGCGCCATCCTGGAGCGCATCGTGGAGGCCAACAATCTTCCAACGCGGGTGACCGCAACGACAGATCGGCGACGTGCTCTGGAGGGTGCGCGCTACGTCATCAGTTGCGTCCGGGTCGGCGGGCTGGATGCCTATGCGGACGACATTCGCATTCCGCTGAAATACGGGGTCGATCAATGCGTCGGGGATACGATCTGTGCGGGCGGCATTCTCTATGGTCAGCGCAACATCCCGGTCATTCTGGATTTCTGCAAGGATATCCGCGAGGTCGCTGCACCGGGCGCGCGCTTCCTGAACTATGCGAACCCGATGGCGATGAATACCTGGGCGGCCATCGAATATGGCAAGGTCGATACGGTCGGCCTCTGCCACGGGGTGCAGCACGGCGCCGCCCAGATTGCAGAAGTCCTGGGAGCCTCGTCGGTCAAGGAGCTGGACTATATTTGCTCCGGCATCAACCATCAGACATGGTTCGTCGATCTTCGGCTGAACGGGCGCAGGATCGGCAAAGAGGAGTTGATCACCGCCTTCGAGGCGCATCCGGTCTACGCAAAGCAGGAGAAGCTGCGCATCGATGTCCTGAAGCGCTTCGGCGTCTATTCGACGGAAAGCAATGGGCATCTTTCGGAATATCTGCCCTGGTATCGCAAGCGGCCGGAAGAGATCACGCGCTGGATCGACCTGTCCGACTGGATCCATGGCGAAACCGGCGGCTACCTGCGGCACACGACCGAAACACGCAATTGGTTCGAGACCGATTTTCCCCGCGCGCTGGAGCAGGCGAGACGGCCCATCGATCCGGCGCGTCGTTCCAATGAACATGCCAGCCATATTCTGGAGGCGCTGGAGACCGGCCGGGTCTATCGAGGCCATTTCAATCTCCGCAATACAGGCGTGATCACCAATCTGCCGGCGGACGCCATCATCGAATCGCCCGGCTTCGTCGATCGCTTCGGCATCAATATGGTGTCCGGTATCACTCTGCCTGAAGCCTGTGCAGCCACCTGCACGGCATCGATCAACGTCCAACGCATGTCCGTTCATGCCGCCGTTACAGGCGACATCGATCTTCTCAAACTGGCCGTTCTGCACGATCCGCTGGTGGGGGCGGTCGCGACGCCGGAAGAGGTTTGGCAGATGGTGGATGAGATGGTCGTCGCGCAGGCACGCTGGCTGCCGCAATATGCCGAGGCGATCCCCGCCGCGCAGGAACGATTGTCACGCGCGACGGTGAAGACTCGCGAGTGGGATGGTGCGGCGCGCCAGCCGGTGCGCTCGATCGAGGAGATGCGTCGGGACAAGGGCGCGGCGGCCCCCGCCGGTTAGAGGCGATGAGCCGATCGCCTATGCCGGCCGGATCAGGGATGAAGGCCTGGACGTCTAATCCTGCGGGAGGGGGTTTCCGCAAATAGACAGGGGTTAAGGAGCGGCGCACCAGCGTCGAAAGGGAGGACTGGACATGCATCAATACCGCAGATTGCACAGGATCGCGGCGCTCGGTCTCGGCGCGTCTTTCTTTGCGCTCCATGCGCATGCTTTCGAAACCGGCACGCCGCCGGAACCCGCGGCTTTGCCGGCGCAAGGCAAGATCACCTATGTGGCGCGCGATTCCATTCTCGAATTCAAGGCCCTGCCTTCCTATAGCGAGCCTGAATGGGTGGTCGAGAAATTCGAAAAGACCGGCAAGCTTCCGCCGCTGAAGGACCGTCTGCCGGAGGAGCCTCTGGTCTACAAGACGGGCAATATGCCGGATGGCGCCGGTGTCTATGGCGATACCATGCGCCATGTGATTGGCGGGCGCCCGGAGGGCTGGAACTATATGGCCGGCCAGAGCCAGGGATGGGGCGGCATCGATATCGGCCTGTCCGAATGCCTGACGCGCACCGCGCCGCTGTTCCAGGTCGATGCCAAGGATACCGAACCGCTGCCAAACCTCGCCAGGAGCTGGGAGTGGTCGACCGATGGCCACAAGCTGACAATGCATCTGGTCAAGGGCGCCAGATGGTCCGACGGCGTTGCCTTCACCGCCGATGACGTGATGTTCTACTGGGATGATGCGGTGCTGGATCCCAATGTCTCGCCGCTGGGTGGCGGTGCCTCACCAGAGGCTTTCGGCGAGGGCACAACCCTGCGCAAGGTCGATGATTACACGGTCGAATGGACTTTCAAGGCGGCTTTTCCCAAGCAATATCTCTACACCATGGCCTATGGCAGCTTCTGCCCCGGCCCGGCGCATATGCTGAAGCCGAAGCATCCGAAATATTCCAAGAATACCTATGAGCAGTTCAAGAACGCCTATCCCGCCGACTATATGAACATGCCCGTCATGGGCGCCTGGGTGCCGGTCGCTTATCGTCCGGACGATATCATCGTCCTGCGCCGCAACCCCTATTACTGGAAAGTCGACGAGAAGGGCCAGCAGCTGCCTTATCTCGATGAAATGCACTACAAGCTTTCCACCTGGGCGGATCGTGACGTGCAGGCGGTGGCCGGTTCCGGTGATTTCTCCAATCTCGAACAGCCGGAAAATTTCGTGGCATCGCTGAAGCGCGCGGCAGAGCCCAGTGCGCCGGCGCGTCTGGCCTTTGGTCAGCGACTGATCGGCTATAACCTTATCATGAACTTCTCCGCCAATGGCTGGGGTGCGCCCGATGAACGGGAGCAGGCGGTTCGCGTGTTGAACCGCAACCTGGAATTCCGCCAAGCGATCACTTCTGCCATCGATCGCAAGGCTGTCGGCGATAGCCTGGTCAAGGGACCGTTCACTGCGATCTATCCCGGCGGCCTCTCCTCCGGCACGAGCTTCTACGACCGCAAATCGACGGTGTATTATCCCTATGATCTGGAAGCCGCCAAGACGACGCTGAAGAAGCTGGGTCTTGTCGACACCGACAATGACGGCGTGGTCAATTTCCCCAAGGGCACTGCCGGCGGGCAGGATGTTGAAATCGTTCTTCTCGTCAACAATGCTTACACGACGGACAAGAGCCTTGCTGAAGGACTTGTCGGTCAGATGGCAAAACTCGGCATCCGCGTGGTGCTGAATTCGCTGGATGTCAACCAGCGCGATGCTGCCCATTATTCAGGCCGCTTCGACTGGGCCGTGCGGCGTAACAGCTCCGAACTGGCTTCGGTCGTGCAGAATACCGAACAGCTTGCACCGGTCGGGCCCCGCACCAGTTGGCACCACCGGGCCCCGGAAGGCCAGGCTCTCGATATCCTGCCCTTCGAGCAGCAGATGGTTGATCTGGTCAATCGCTTCATCGCCTCGCAGGACAATGCCGAGCGGGCTGAACTGATGAAACAGTATCAGAAACTCTACACCCAGAACCTCTACACGATCGGCCTTACCGAATATCCGGGCGCGCTGATCATCAACAAGCGCTTCTCCAACATTCCGCCGGGCACGCCGATCTACATGTTCAACTGGGCGGAGGATTCGATCATGCGGGAACGGGTCTGGGTGGCGAAGGACAAGCAGGGCAAATACGAGCTTTTCCCGCAGCAATTGCCGGGCAAACCGGGTGCTGCAGGTCCCGCTCAATAGGTCTCCTCCTCAAGACAAGACCGGTCGCGCGTGAAGCGCGGCCGGACAAGAGCGTCACGCGGCCAGTGCCGCCATTGATGAGGACGACATGCTGAGATTTCTCCTGACGCGGATCGCTTCGGCCGTGCCGGTGCTACTGATCCTGAGCGTCGTCACCTTCGCTATCATCCAGGCGCCGCCGGGCGATTACGCGGATCACATCCGCTCGCAGCTGATGAACCAGGGCGGTGCCTCCTTCGAGCAGGCGGAAGCGCAGGCAAAGGCCTACCGGGTGGAGCACGGGCTCGATCAACCCATCCCCATGCAGTATCTCCGCTGGATCACCGGCATCGTGACGCGCGGCGATTTCGGCTACAGTTTCTACTACAACAAGCCGGTGGCAGAGGTGGTGGGCGAAAGGTTGCCGCGTACCTTGGCGCTGGCGCTTGTCTGCCACATCCTGGCCTCGCTACTGGGCATCACCTTCGGCATATGGGCGGCCACCCGCCAATATTCCTGGATCGACAATCTTCTCTCTGCCGTGTCCTTTCTCGGCATGACCATTCCCCGCTTTCTCATGGCGCTGGTGTTGGTCTATCTCATGGTGTTCCACTTCGATGTCTCGGAGATCGGCAGCTTTTTCTCGCCGCATTACGGCGGGGCGCCCTGGTCCATTGGCAAGCTCGTGGACCTTGTCCAGCATGTCTGGCCGGTGGTTGCCATCGCCGTCTTCGGCGGCCTTGCCTATAATATGCGGGTAATGCGCGGCAATCTGCTCGACACGCTGAACGCGCAATATGTCGAAACGGCGCGGGCAAAGGGGCTCTCGGAAGGTGCCGTGATCCTGCGCCATGCCGTGCCGAACGCGCTGCACCCGCTCGTGATGTATCAGGGTGTGGTGCTGCCCTATATGCTGAGCGGCGAAATCGAAACCGCCATTATCTTTGCCCTGCCGACCGTGGGTCCCGCGATCGTCGGCTCCATGGCGGTCGGGGATGTCTATGTCACGGCGACCTTCATGATGGTGCTGGCGACAACCCTGGTGGTCGGCAATATCATTGCCGACATGCTGCTGGCACTGCTGGATCCGCGGGTCCGTCAATTCGGGAGGGCGTGAGGTGCTGGCCATGAACGAAACCGACACGAACACGACTGTTCGTCCCGCCGAGACACGGCGCCCTGTCCATCGCAACGAAAGCTACAGCGCGCTTGTCTGGCGCCGTTTTCGCCGCTCCTTCACCGGCATGATGGGTCTGGTCCTGGTTGCCATCCTGGTGATCATGGCGGTATTCGCCGAGTTCTTTGCGCCGATGGACCCGTTGGAAACGCAGGAGAGCTTTTCGCCGCCGCAGGTGATCCGCTTTCGCGACAAGGATGGCGTTCTGAGCCTGCGGCCCCGCGTCTATGCCAGCGCGGAGACCGGCAATCTGGACCCGGTGACGTTCCAGCCGATTGTCGGACCGGATCTCGATCATCCGCGCTTGCTTGGCTTTTTCGTGAAGGGCGCTCCCTACCGGCTGTTCGGTCTCATTCCCGCTGACCGCCATTTCTTCGGCACGATGGATGGCCAGCCGGTGCATCTGCTGGGTACGGACAAATTCGGTCGCGACGTCCTCTCCCGCGCCATCCACGGTTCTCGTATTTCGCTCGCCATTGCCCTCAGCGTCGTTGCCATCGTCACGGCCATCGGCACCAGTGTCGGGCTGATCTCCGGCTATTTCGGCGGTGTTGCGGATGCCTGGATCCAGCGTTTCGTAGATATCGTCCTGGCCTTCCCGCAACTGCCGCTCTATCTGGCGCTCACATCGCTGATCCCGGTAACCGCACCCACACATGTGTTCCTCACGTTCGTGGTCGTTGTCATGTCGGCGCTGGGCTGGGCGCAGATGTCACGCGAGGTGCGCGGCAAGACGCTGGCTCTCGCGCGTATCGACTATGTGCGGGCAGCCATTGCGGTGGGAGCAAGCGACTGGCGCATCATCTTCCAGCATATCCTGCCCAATGTGCTGAGCCATGTGATCGTGGCGGTCAGCCTGTATATCCCGACCGTCATTCTGCTGGAATCCTTTCTGGGTTTCCTGGGATTTGCGGTCAAGCCGCCACTGATGTCCTGGGGTCTGATGCTGCAGGACACCGCGACCTATTCGGTGATCGGCTCCTATCCCTGGATCCTCTCTCCCGTCGCTTTCGTGCTGGTTGCCGTCTTCGCCTTCAATGCGCTGGGCGACGGACTGCGCGATGCCGTCGATCCCTATTGAGGAGGACCCGCAGATGACGCTTGCTCGACCGAACACATTTGCGCCTCCCATGCGCTTCGACCATGCAGCCAGAGCCGGAACACCGATCCTGGATGCGCGCCACGTCGCGGTGACCTTCACGGTCGAGCATAGAACCGTCCAGGCCGTGAAGGATGTCTCCTTCCAACTCTATCGGGGCGAGACGATCGCCATTGTCGGAGAATCCGGCTCCGGAAAATCGGTGACCGCGCGCACGGTGATGGGACTTCTGACCAAGCGGGCCACAGTGGCGCCCTCCGCGCAGATTGCCTTTGACGGCCAGAATATCCTGCAGTTCTCGCCCCGCGCCCGCCGGGCGCTGCGCGGCAATCGCATTTCGATGATCTTCCAGGAGCCGATGAGTTCGCTCAATCCGCTCTACACGATCGGCAGACAGATCGTCGAGGCGATCCGGGTGCATTCCCGCATCAGCAAGGCCGCGGCAGAGGCCCGCGCGCTCGACCTGTTGCGGCAGGTGCAGATCGCCGAGCCGGAAGCCCGGCTCAATCAGTATCCGCATCAGCTTTCGGGCGGGCAGCGGCAGCGCGTGATGATTGCCATGGCGCTCTCGAACGATCCGGATGTGTTGATCGCCGATGAGCCGACCACGGCGCTCGATGTGACGGTGCAGGCGCAGATCCTCAACCTGATCCGCGACCTGCAGCAGGCGCGCGGCATGGCCGTGGTGCTGATCACCCATGACCTGACCATCGTCCGCAAATTCTCGGATTATGTCTATGTGATGCAGCATGGCGAGATGCGCGAACATAATACGGTTGCGGAGATCTTCGCCTATCCGCGCCATCCTTATACGAAAAAGCTGCTGGGCTCCGAACCGCATGGCCGGGCCTCGCCGCTGCCCGAAGGCGCCCCGCCGCTTTTGACGGCCCGCAAGGTGAAAGTGTCCTTCATGATGCGGCATGGCGGCTTCTTCAAGCCGGACCTGCGCGAACTCGTGGCGGTGGATGATCTCGGCCTCACGCTGCGGCGCCACGAGACTTTGGGCATCGTCGGCGAATCCGGCTCCGGCAAGACGACCTTTGGCCAGTCGCTGCTAAGGCTTAACGAGCCGGTCTCGGCCGAGATCGAATTCGACGGGGAGCGCGTCGACGGCCGCACCCGCAAGGCAATGCGGCCCTTGCGCTCCCGCATGCAGATCGTCTTTCAGGATCCTTTCGCCTCGCTCAACCCCCGCATGACGATCGGTCAGATCATCGAGGAGGGCCTTGTCGTCAATGCCATCGGCAAAACCCGAAGGGAGCGGGTGGAGCTTGTGCGGGACGCACTCGATGCCGCCGGCATGCCCGTCGACATCCTGTCACGCTTTCCGCATGAATTTTCCGGCGGCCAGCGGCAGCGGATCGCGATCGCGCGCGCCCTGGCGCTGGAGCCGGAATTCATCCTTCTCGATGAGCCGACCTCAGCGCTCGATCTCTCCGTCCAGGCGCAGATCATAGACCTCCTGCGCCGGCTGCAGGATGAGCGCGGCCTCAGCTATCTGTTCATTTCCCACGATCTCAAGGTGGTGCGGGCGCTATGCCACCGCATCATCGTCATGCAGCATGGCCGGATCGTGGAGGAGGGCTCGGTGAACGAGGTGCTTTCCAACCCGCAGACGGATTATACGCGGCGGCTGGTGACGGCTGCCTTCGACATTGAGTGATGACAGGAGGAACGGCATGGCCAACCAACCGAGAATTACCTTCATCGGCGCCGGTTCCACGGTGTTCATGAAGAACATCGTCGGCGATGTTCTGCAAAGGCCGGCATTGTCCGGAGCCACCATCGCGCTGATGGATATCGATCCGCAGCGATTGGAAGAAAGCGCTCTTGTCGTCAACAAGCTGATTGAAACGCTCGGCGTCGAGGCGAAGGCGGAGACCCATACCGATCAGCGGCGGGCGCTGCAGGATGCCGATTTCGTCGTCGTCGCCTTCCAGATCGGCGGCTATCAGCCCTGCACCGTCACCGACTTCGAGATTCCGAAGCGTTACGGTCTGCGCCAGACGATCGCCGACACACTGGGGGTCGGCGGCATCATGCGCGGTCTTCGCACCGTCCCGCATCTCTGGCAGGTCTGCGAGGACATGTTGGCTGTCTGCCCGAAGGCCATCCTGCTGCAATATGTGAACCCGATGGCGATCAACACCTGGGCGATCGCGGAGAAATATCCGGCGATCCGGCAGGTCGGGCTTTGCCATTCGGTGCAGGGAACGGCAATGGAGCTCGCGCATGACCTTGATATTCCCTACGAGGAGATCCGCTACCGTTCCGCTGGCATCAATCATATGGCCTTCTTCCTGGAATTCGAACATCGCCAGGCAGATGGCAGCTATCGCAACCTCTATCCCGATCTCTTGCGCGCGTATCGGGACGGACGTGCGCCGAAGCCCGGCTGGAATCCGCGCTGTCCCAACAAGGTCCGCTACGAGATGCTGACCCGGCTCGGCTATTTCGTCACCGAAAGCTCGGAGCATTTCGCCGAATACACGCCCTACTTCATCAAGCAGGGGCGCGAGGACCTCATCGAGACATTCGGCATCCCGCTGGATGAATATCCCAGGCGCTGCATCGAGCAGATCGAGCGCTGGAAGACCGAGGCAGTAGCCTACCGCTCGGCAGACCGCATCGACGTCAGAGCGTCGAAGGAATATGCCTCCTCGATCATCAACTCGGTCTGGACCGGCGAGCCCTGCGTCATTTACGGCAATCAGCGCAATAATGGCTCCATCACCTCGCTGCCGGCCGATTGCGCCGCCGAAGTGCCGTGCCTTGTGGATCACAATGGCATTCAGCCCACCGTCATCGGCGCCCTGCCACCGCAACTGACGGCGTTGATACGCACCAATATCAACGTTCAGGAACTGACGGTCCGGGCGCTGATGAGCGAAAACCGCGAGCACATCTATCATGCCGCCATGATGGATCCGCATACCGCCGCCGAACTCGATCTGAACCAGATCTGGTCGCTGGTGGATGACCTGCTGCTGGCCCATTGCGACTGGTTGCCGGAATGGACGCAAAGCCGATAGCAGTCATCGTCGTGCTATCGGCCTCGCCTGCTGACGCCATCGACAGGGAGACAGATTGTTCGCCTGCCCGGGGTGGATTGGTCGATCCATGGTAAGCGCGCCCCGGATCGAGAATAATATACCTTTTTTATAGACTGATAGGTCTCTAGGCTTTCTCTCATATACGGAGAGAAAGCCAAACCGATGAGCCCGACCCAATCCCTGCATTTCTTCTGGTTCATTCCGACCCACGGTGACGGATCCTATCTGGGGACCGAGCATCTGAGCCGTGCCCCGGAATTCGGTTACTTCAAGCAGGTGGCGACGGCCGTCGATTCATTGGGTTTCGAAGGGGTGCTTCTGCCAACCGGCCAGACCTGCGAGGATTCCTGGATTACCGCCAGTGGTCTGGCTGCCGTTACGGAGCGGCTGAAATATCTGGTGGCACTGCGGCCCGGCGTCACCTCGCCGACCTTCGCCGCACGGCAGACGGCCGCGCTGGACCGGCTGAGCCGAGGGCGCCTTCTGCTCAACGTCGTCGTCGGGGGAAATCCCGTTGAACTGGCGGGCGACGGGATCTTCCTCTCGCATGACCAGAGATACGAGCAGGCGGCCGAATTCCTGCAGATCTGGAAGCGGCTGCTCGCGGGGGAGACGGTCGATTTCGATGGCCGTCATTATAGCCTCAAGGGTGCGCGCTGCGATTTTCCGCCAGTGCATTTGCCGCACCCGCCGCTCTATTTCGGCGGTTCATCGGAGGCGGGGCAGGATCTGGCGGTCAAGGCGACCGATATGTATCTGACCTGGGGTGAACCGCTCGAGGCCGTTCGCGACAAGATCGAGTCCGTCCGCGCAAGGGCGAAGCAGGCTGGGCGCACCGTTCGCTTCGGCATGCGCATCCACTTCATCGTGCGCGAGGACGAGGATGATGCCTGGCGGGCGGCCGAGCGCCTTATCTCCCATATTTCCGACGAACAGATCGAACGCAGCTGGAAACGGTTTCAGTCGGAGATGGATTCGGTCGGCCAGAAGCGGCAGGCCGCCTTGCATGGCGGGCGGCGCGACCGGTTGCGCATCGCCCCGAACCTTTGGGCGGGCGTCGGGCTAGTTCGGACGGGGGTGGGAACGGCGCTTGTCGGCACGCCCCGCCAGATCGCGGACCGGCTTGCCGACTACCAGGCGCTCGGCATCGATACGATCATCGGCTCCGGCTACCCGCATCTGGAAGAGGCCTATCGTGTGGCGGAGCTTCTGTTTCCGCTCCTTGGCATCGATCCCGGCAGGGGCGTCCCGGTGGGTGACGGAATAGCCAACGAATTTTCAGCCGGACGAACCGGTAGCCCGCCTCAGGCAGACGCTGCCGGCTGATCCTTTTCCCCACTTTTCTCTTGTCAAAGGACGCCATGATGACCCGAATATCGCGCCTTTTTGCCGCTTCCGCCCTTGCGGCCGCGGCCCTGTTTCCAGCCTTTGCCGCTCAGGCCGAAGGCCTCATCCGCCTTTCGCAGCAGTTCGGCACCATCTATCTGCCGCTGCATGTCATCCGGGATCAGAAGCTCATCGAAAAGCATGCCAAGGCCCTTGGTCTCGATGATGTGAAGGTGGAATGGGCGCAGCTCTCCGGCGGCGACGCCATCAATGCGGCACTGTTATCCGGCTCCATCGATATTGCGGCTGCCGGAATCGGTCCGTTTCTCACGCTCTGGGATCGCACGCAGGGGTCGGTGAAGATCGTTGCGGGGCTGGCCAACCAGCCGAACTACCTCGTGACCAACAATCCCGACATCAAGACGCTGAAGGATTTCAAGGCGACCGACAAGATCGCCCTGCCTGCCGTCGGCGTTTCCGTTCAGGCACGCATCCTGCAGATGGCGGCCGAGAAGGAGTTCGGGGCCGGCAACCAGAACAAGCTCGACACCAATATGGTGACGCTCGCTCATCCAGATGCCACTGCGGCGCTGCTGTCAGGGTCGACGGAAATCACGGCGCATCTTTCCAATTCACCCTTCCAGGAACAGGCCCTGAAAGACCCCAAGGTTCACAAGATCTTCTCCTCCTATGACATTCTGGGCGGTGCGGTGACGCCGACCTATCTCTATGCCACGACGAAATGGCAAGCGGAGAATCCGAAGACCTTCCAGGCCTTTTTCGAAGCGGTGAAGGAAGCCAGTGCCTGGATCGAGGCCAACAAGAAGGCTGCGGCAGACACCTATATCCGGGTGGAAAAATCCAAGCTCGAGCCCGCCTTCGTGCAGTCTCTCATCGAGAGCCCGGACAGCAAGTTCACCATCATTCCCGCAAAATCCTTTGCCTTTGCCGATTTTCTCTACAGAACCGATGCCCTCAAGCGGAAGGCGGAGAGCTGGAAGGATTACACGTTCGAGCCGTTGCACGCCGAGAGCGGTAGCTGATCATGCTGGCACGGGATCCTTTGCCGCCGGCGATCTTCGAGGTCGACCATTTGACGCTCGATTACCCGGTGGGCGCCGGTGTGGTGCGCGCTGTCGAGGACGTGTCGTTTCGGGTGGCCGTGGGCGAACGCCTCGTTCTGCTCGGCCCGTCCGGTTGCGGCAAGTCTTCTATCTTGAAAGCGGTTGCCGGCTTCCTGAAGCCGGCTTCCGGCGCCATCCACCTGCGGGGCGAAGCGGTCAAGGGACCGGGACCGGACCGGATCGTGGTGTTCCAGGAGTTCGATCAGTTGCTGCCGTGGAAGACCGTGCGGCAGAATGTGGAGTTTCCCCTCCGGCTTTCCGGCAGGCTGTCAAGAGCGGAGCTACGCGAGCGCGCAGAAGCGGCCTTGATGAAAGTGGGACTGGCCAGGGCTCTCGACAGTTTTCCGCATACGCTCTCGGGCGGCATGAAACAGCGTGCCGCAATCGCCCGGGCGCTGGTGACAGATGCGGATGTTCTTCTGATGGATGAGCCCTTCGCGGCGCTGGATGCGTTGACGCGCGCCCAGTTGCAGCGCGACCTCCTCGATCTGGCGGAGGAGATTGGTTTTACCCTGCTCTTCGTCACGCATTCGATCGATGAGGCCATCCTCATCGGCACGCGGCTACATCTTCTGAGCCCACATCCGGGCCGCACGATCACCAGCCTGTCGACACGGGATTTCGACTATGCCGACATTGGCAGCCGGCGTCTCGAGGCGCTGAGCCGGGAGGTGCATGACATTCTTTTTTCCCGCCAGTCCGTGGATCAGGAGGTCGTTCATGGCTGAGGCCTTCAGCAAAAGCGAGCCCGCGACCGCACGCCATCCCATGGAGTGGCTGGCAAAGATCCGTGGCTCGGCGCTGCTCCGCAAGGCGCTTGTTCTGGCTCTTCTTGCCGTCGGCTGGGAGATGGCCGCCCGGTTCAGCGCCCAGCCGATCCTCTTCCCGAGCTTTCTGGAAACCGCCCGAGCCTTCACCGAGGCGCTGATGCGCGAAAACCTCCTGTCGGCGTCCTGGACCTCGCTTGCGGTGCTGATCAAGGGCTATGTCATCGCCATTGCCGGCGCCTTCGTCTTCGTGTCGCTCGCCATGGCCAGCCGGTTCGTGCGCGAGTTGCTGCAGACCTTGATCTCCATGTTCAATCCGCTTCCGGCGATCGCGCTTCTGCCGGTCGCCATGCTGTGGTTCGGGCTTGGAGAAACGAGCCTTCTGGTGGTCCTCGTCCATGCCGTGCTCTGGCCCTTCGCGCTGGCGACACTGAGCGGTTTTGACAGCGTGCCAGAAACGCAGCGTCTGGTCGGGCGCAATTACGGCCTGCGCGGACCTGCTTTCGTGTTGCGCATCCTCATTCCTGCGGCTCTTCCATCCATTCTCTACGGCCTGAAGATCGCCTGGGCCTTTGCCTGGCGCACCTTGATCGCCGCCGAACTCGTCTTCGGCGTCAGCTCCTCCAGCGGTGGTCTGGGCTGGTTCATCTTTCGCAACCGGAACGAGCTCTTCACCGACAAGGTGTTTGCCGGGCTCGCCATGGTGATCATCATCGGCCTGCTCGTCGAGGGCATCCTCTTCAGGCTGGTGGAGACGGTCACGGTGCGCCGCTGGGGAATGCAACGCTAGTTCCACTTTTCGACTCATGCAGGGAATTCACTCATGACGGCATCATCGAGCTACCTCTGGTACATTCCGAATGTTGCCAGGGGAGGGCATCGCGGCGATACCTCCACGGCCGATCTGGGCGGCCTGGACAGTCTGACGGCGCAGGCAGAGGCACTGGAACAGAATGGCTGGCAGGGCGCACTCGTTGGAACCGGCTGGGGACGGCCGGATACCTTCACGATCGCCACGGCGTTCGCGGCCCGTACGAAGACTTTCGAGCCGCTGATCGCGATCCGGCCCGGCTACTGGCGTCCGGCGCATTTCGCATCGGCCGCAGCCAGTCTCGACCGGCTGAGTGGCGGCCGCGTGCGCGTCAACATCGTATCCGGCCAGGACGATCTCGCAGCCTATGGCGATGTCGAGCAGGATCAGGCGCAACGCTATGGCCGGACCCGGGAGTTCATGCGTCTCGTGCGGCGCCTCTGGACCGAAGAGGCTGTCACCTTCGAGGGAGAGCATTTTCAGGTGAAGAACTCCACGGTCGAGCCGCGCATCCAGGCAAGGGACGGGCGCCCGCATCCCAAACTCTATTTCGGCGGAGCCTCGGATGCGGCAGAGCGGGTCGCGGCCACCGAGGCCGACGTGCAGCTCTTCTGGGGTGAACCGCTGGCAGGCCTGGCGGAACGCATCGACCGGCTGAAGACGTTGTGCACAACGCTCGACCGGGACCTGCCGCCACTCGAATTCGGGCTTCGGATCACCACCGTGGTCCGGGAGACGCGGGACGCGGCCTGGGCGGATGCCGAGGCGAAGGTTGAGCAAATGGCCAAGGGCGCCGGCGGCAACTGGCAGGATCACCGCGGCCCGGTTGCCGTCGGTCAGCAGCGGCTTCTCGATCTGGCAGAGCGCGGCGATGTTCTCGACGACAATCTCTACACCGCGCCTGGCCGGTTTGGTGGCGGCGGGGCTGGAACCACCTGGCTCGTCGGCTCAGTCGAAGACGTGGCGGCCTCGCTCAGAAAATACCGCGATCTCGGGATCAGTCACTTCATCCTGTCGGACACGCCATATCTCCAGGAAATCGCCCGGCAGGGACAGAAGCTTCTGCCGCTTCTGCGCAGATGACTCTGCGGCCGCCAACCCGACCGCCGGCGGTCGAGTCCAGATCAGACGGCCCGCCGCGTAAGATCCGGTGCGTCAGATTTGGACGCTCAAGGTCCGGTGTGCAGGCGGCGCCGGACCAGCACGCTCATCACCCGCGCGGCGGTCGAAAACGGGATTTCTTCCACCGAACCCTCGTGATTCAGCGGCTTGGTAAGATGATCCTTCAGGAGAACCAGCAGGGTTTGCGGCAGGATATCATTACACTCCCGAAGAGCCTCGAAGACCTCCGAGATCCGAAATTCCCCGCCCCCATGCGTTACGAGCGGCTCCGAGGCACCGGGTGGCCAGTGTTTCGTAGGACTCCACAGCCTCGCCGAATGTCTGCTGCAGCGTGAAAGGCGCATGGCCCTCCACCAGTTCCGGAAGCTTGCCAGTCATCCATACCTCCAAAGGCGTTGAGGCAGACAAATGATCGTCTGCGTGATTGGTTCCGGCGGCTTGTCCGCCAGACCGCCTCTCTGCGGCACCCGCTTCGGACAGATTTTAAGGGGAGGGCGGGGCGCGCGGACGGGTTTTTCACAACGGGTCTGTGCAGGAGGCAAACATTCCCCTGTCACGACCCGATATAGTATACCAGACTTGTAGACATTATTGACGATCACGGCAAGAGGCGCGACACTGCAGGGCATTCGAACAGAAGCCGGGAGATTGATCATGCCCCACGTATTCGATGGACTGGTCTTCGATCTGTTTGCGTTCCTGCGCAAGCCGCGCGCCCTTGCCGGTATGCCAAAGCCTGATGAGGGACGTGACGGAACGGCAAACCTTTCCGAAACCGGCACCGATGCCTTGCGGCGGACCGAGGAGGAAGAGGTAAGCCACTGGGGCCTCACCGCCTTTCCCATTCTGTAAGGAGATGAAGTCATGGATCAGCCAATCGACAAGGAACCGCGCTCTGCGCGTCTTCTCACGCCAGACGGGGCAAACAGGCTGCATGACACCCTTGCGGTCGTGGCCTTCGCCACATCCTTCCTCTTCATTCTCGTCCTGATCCTGACCACCCAAACAGCTTGAGGAACGACGAGCCGATCGCCCGTGGATCGGCATCCGGGTGGCCACCTGAACTCGCACTGGGACGATGCTCGCCTCGATTTGCCGGACCGACGGGGGATCGACAGACGAGCAAGCACGATGCCACGAGGATGAACGACAATGACGAAACAACATCCCTCCCAGGCGTTTGACGCCGAGACTGCGCGTCCCGTGGCAGATGTTCGCCCCGCCGATGCGGCGAGCCTGAAGGCCGCATTGCGCGGTCTTGCCGGCGGCGTCAGTGTCGTTACGGTGGGAGAGGGCCAGAGCAGAACGGGCGCTACGGTAACCTCGGCGACGGCGCTCTCCATCGATCCGCCGCGCATGCTGGTCTCCCTCAACCGCACATCATCGACCTGGACGGTTCTGCAGCAGTCCGGCGCCTTCGGTGTCAATATCCTCGGTGCCGGCCATGAAGGGCTTGCCAACCAGTTTGCCGGCATTGGCGGGTTACAGGGGCAGGAGCGGTATGATGGTTATGAATGGACATCGCTCTCCACGAGCGTAGCCCTGTTGGAAGATGCCGTTGCCGGGATCGACTGCGTGGTTGAAGAGGCCATCGAACGGTACAGCCATGTCATCGTGACCGGTGCCGTCCAGGCCGTGCGCCTGACCGGCGGGCGCTCTTTGGTCTATCAGAACGGCGCCTATCACCGCCTGATCTGAGGGCTGGCGGCAATCCGAGCCGCCAAAGCAGGGAACTCGACCGTCCAGGCGCTGCGCTACGGCGGCGCCATCTTGCCATGATGAGATGCGGTGGCACCTGGGAAGCGGAGAGAAGAGAGGGGAAAAGGCAAGCGGCCGAAGAGATCGACTAGCGTCGAACCAGGCGCATATGCTCGATGATGTGCCGGCCCGACCCCTCGACATGCTGCGCGATCATCCGAGCCGCGCCATCGGCATCCTGTCGGGCGATGCAGGCAATGAGCTCTCGATGCTCCTTGAGGATGCTGCTCTGACGGCTGAGCGAGGTCTGGAAGTTACGGCTGATGGCCGACAGGATTTCCCTGTGGCGCCACCAGAGATCGACGGCATGACGGTTGTAGTGACGGTCATACATCAGCCTGTGGAATGTCAGGTCCAGCTGCGAATGTTTCTGCCAGTCGGCGAAGTTCAGAGCCTCGATCTGCGCCTGCACATCCTCCAGGGCCTCGAGATCCGCCTTCGTCGCCAGGCCGACAAACCACCGGGTCAGCGCCGGTTCGATCAGCACTTCGATCTCGAAAATATCCCGGACGAAAGTTTCGTCGATGGGTCTCACCCGGGCGCCGCGATTGGGCTCCATCACCACGAAGCCCTCGCCGCGCAATTGCTGCAGCGCCTCGCGCACCGGATTCGTGGAGGTGTTCATCCGGTCGGCCAGTTCGGAAACCTTCAGCCGGGCATTGGCCGTGAGCCTGCCCTGGATGATGTCGTCGCGAATGCGTTCATAGATCGACGCCGAGGCGCTTTCGCTTTGCGGAACTGCGGGCTGGTGTGAAAGAGCTGCTGTGGTCATGGCATAGATTTAGCCGGATTTCGCTCGCCGTGCCAAGTGCAGAAATCACAAATTAGCACACGGGGATTGACAAATAATGTACGATTGTGGACGTTGAATACATCCAAATGCGGTCGAGCCTTTGGAGCGCCTGAGGAGAGGGCGCCTTGGACAAGGTGGAGGAGCTTCCATGAACTATCAGCGCAAGTTGCGCGGTCTCGTGCTGTCGACGGGATTGGCGGGAATCATCATGCAGGGCCTGATCGGCACCGCATTCGCACAGACATTCAACCAGTCCCCGACCCTGCAGGAGCAGGTGACGTCAGGCGCTCTTCCCGATGTCGCGGCGCGCCTTCCCGAAAAGCCCTTTGTCGAGACCATGATCGACGGCGTCGGGACCTATGGCGGGACCTTGCGAACGACGATCCTGGCGAATGGCGACCAGTACAACCTCACGCGCACCATCGCAAACGAACTTCTGGTCCGCTGGGACCCCAAATGGAGCAAGGTGGAGCCGTCGCTGGCGGAAAGCTTCACCGCCTCCGATGATGCCACCACCTATACCTTCACCCTGCGCAAGGGGCTGCGGTGGAGCGATGGCCAGCCCATTACCGTGGACGACATCATGTTCTGGTATGAGGACGTGTTCATGAACCCGGCCTTGACGCCGGCCAAGAGCCCGACCTTCACCGTCGCCGGAAAGCCCGTCAAGGTGCGCAAGGTCGACGAGCAGACGGTGGAGTTCAAGTTCGATGCGCCCTATGGCCTGTTTCTGCAACAGCTCGCTTATGGCCAGGGCCACCTGCCGGTCATCTACCCGAAGCATTATCTCAGCCAGTTCCACGAGAAGTATAACAAGGACGGCATTCCGGCGCTGCTGAAGGCCAATCCGGCCGTCAGCGACTGGGTTTCGCTGTTCAACTCGAAGATCTCGCTGACCTTCCAGCCCGCCTACTGGCAGAATCTCGACCTTCCGACCCTCAATCCCTGGATCCTCACGGTTCCCTATGCTGACGGAGAGCGGGTTGCCGCCAAGCGCAATCCCTTCTACTGGAAGGTGGATTCGGCCGGGAACCAGCTGCCCTACATCGACAACATCACCTGGGCAAAGCTCGACGACCCGCAGCTGATGGCGTTGAAAATGACGTCGGGCGAATTTGATTTCGCCTTCCGCCACATCAACAATTCGACCTTCAAATCCGTCCTGTTCGATGGTCAGGAAACCGGCAATTACCGCTTCGTCGATGTGAAGGACCTGCCGGCCAATGATGCCGTCATCCTGCTCAACCTCAACTCCAATGATCCGGTAAAGCGCAAGGTCTTCCAGAACAAGGACTTCCGCATCGCGCTCAGCAAAGCGATCAACCGGCAGGAAATCATCGATCTCGTCTATGTGGGTCAGGGTGCCCCGGCGCAGGTGGCCGTCCAGCCGGAACACGAGCTGTTCAACGAGAAGGAAGCGACGCAATATACCGAGTATGATCCGGCCGCAGCAAATGCCGAGCTCGACAAGCTGATGCCGAACAAGGACGGCGAAGGCTTCCGTCTCGACGAGACCGGCAAGCGCTTCACCATCAACTTCATGGTGGCTGATGTCTTCGGCCTGTCCTACCCGGACGTGATGCAGATGGTGCAGCAATATGCCCGGGACGTCGGCATCGACATCCAGATCCGCACCACCGATCGTGCCCGCCTGAACACCATGTGGAGCGCCAACGAACAGGATGCCTATATCTGGAATTGCGTCGGCGGTCTGTCGGAGGTTTACACGGACCCGCGCTGCTACATGCCGTTCCAGAAGGCGGATATCTTCTTTGCCGTGCGCTGGGCCGAATGGTATGCCAACCCCGCCACGGGCGAGGAGCCGCCGGAAAACATCAAGGCTCTCATGGCAGCCTATGACAAGGTGAATGCCGCGGTTACCGATGACGATCGCAAGGCGAAGATGAAGGAGTTTCTGAGCCTCTCGGCTGAGAATTTCCTCAATATCGGCATCTCGCGGCCCATGCCGAAATATATGATGGTGTCGAAGGATCTGAAGAACGTCGTCGACGGCATCCCGATCACCGGCAACCTCTGGCATCCGGCGCCCACTTTGTCGCAGTGGTACTTCGACAAAGCCCGGTAATCCGCATGCCGGGCCGGCAGCAAACGACTTCCGGCCCGGCTCTTCCCGTGAAAATCAACGGTCATTGACATGCTTCGCTATATCGCCAAGCGGCTGGTGTTCGCCATTCCGACACTGTTTGCCGTCTCGATCATCGCCTTCATCATCATCCAGCTGCCGCCGGGCGATTACCTGACGACGCTGATGGCGGACTGGGCGAGCCAGGGCGGAGCGGTCGAGGCCGGAACCGTCGCCGCCATGCGCGAGCGCTACGGGCTCGATCAGCCGATCTATTTCCAATATTACAAGTGGATGGCAGGCATCCTGCTGCATGGCGATTTCGGCATCTCCTTCGAACTCGGCAAGCCGGTCACCGAACTCATCTGGAGCCGGCTTGACTTCTCGCTGATGCTGTCGCTACTGACCCTCTGCTTCGTCTGGGCGGTCGCCATACCGATCGGCATCCTTTCGGCGGTGCGCCAGTACTCGATCACCGATTATACCGTCACTTTCCTCGCTTTCTTCTTCCTGGCGGTGCCGGATTTCCTGATGGCGCTGTCGGCGATGTACGTGATGTCCGTCTATTTCGGGCAGAGCGTCGGAGGGCTGTTCTCGCCGCAATATGTCGATGCCGGCTGGAGTTTCGGCAAGCTCCTCGATCTGGCGAACCACGTCTGGCTGCCGGTCATCGTCATCGGGCTCGGATCGCTTGCAGCGCTGGTCCGGATCATGCGCGCCAATCTGCTGGACGAGCTGTCCAAGCCCTATGTCACCACCGCCCGCGCCAAGGGCATGTCCGAATTCGAACTTCTTATCCGCTATCCGGTCCGCCTGGCGCTCAATCCGCTGATCTCGACGCTGGGCTGGATCCTGCCCGCGGTGATTTCCGGCGAGATCATCGTGTCGGTCGTGATGAGCCTTCCCACCACCGGGCCGCTGCTGCTGCGGGCACTCCTGGCGCAGGACATGTATCTCGCCGGCTCGCTGATCCTCCTGATTTCCGTCCTCACCATCATCGGCACGCTGATTTCCGACATCCTGCTGGCCATGACCGATCCGCGGATTAGACTGACATGACCGACATCACCCATCTTCCCCCCGAGACGGAGGCCGAACTCGACCTGCGGAACAAGAACATCGCAGTGGCCGGCCAGTGGCGGCTGTTCTGGCTGAAGTTCAAGAAGCACAAGATCGCGCTGGCAAGCCTTGTCGTCATCGCGCTGATGTATCTCATCGCGGCCTTTGCCGATTTCATCGCGCCGATGGATCCGAATGCCACCAATGCCCGCTTTACCTATGCACCGCCGCAGGGGCTTTCGCTGATCCATGACGGCAGCTTCATGCCGCATGTCGATCAGTTGAAGATGACGCTCAATACGGAAAGCATGCGGCGCGAGTTCGAGCCGGATCCGGCAAAACCTCTGGCCGTCGGCTTCCTGGTTCCATCAGCACCCTACAGCATGCTGGGGTTCATTCCGATGGAGACGAAGCTATTCGGTCTCGTCAACGCGAAGCCGGGTGACAGTCTCTATGTCATGGGGGCGGACCGGCTCGGTCGCGATATCTTCTCGCGTGTCGTCCACGGCGCGCGCATCTCGCTCTCCATCGGCCTTGTCGGCGTGCTGATGAGCCTTGTTCTGGGCGTTGCCATCGGCGGCATATCGGGCTTTTTCGGCGGCTGGGTCGATATGGTGATCCAGCGTATCATCGAACTGCTGCGCTCCATCCCGACCATCCCCTTGTGGATGGGACTGGCGGCCGCCATACCGGTCGGCTGGCCGCCGCTCAGGACCTATTTCGTCATCACCCTGATCGTCTCGCTGCTCGGCTGGACCAGCCTTGCACGAGAGGTGCGCGGCAAGTTCCTGTCCCTGCGCGACGAGGATTTCGTCACCGCTGCACGGCTCGACGGCATGAGCGAAATCGGGATCATCTTCCACCATCTCGTGCCATCCTTCATGAGCCACATCATCGCCACGGTGACCCTGGCCATCCCGACCATGATCCTTGCTGAAACAGCCCTTTCCTTCCTTGGCATCGGGTTGCAGCCGCCGATCATTTCCTGGGGCGTGCTGCTGCAGGAGGCGCAGAACATCCGGGCTGTGGCCCAGGCGCCGTGGCTGCTGTTCACGCCGGCCGCCGCCATCGTCATCGCCGTTCTTTCCCTCAATTTCCTCGGCGACGGACTGCGCGACGCCGCCGATCCATACGAGTCCGTCTGATGAGCATGATCAACGACACCATTCTCAAGGTCGAGGATCTGAGAACCTATTTCAAGACCCGAACCGGGACCTTCAAGGCGGTCGACGGCGTGTCCTTCGAGCTCAAGCGCGGAAAGACCCTGTGCGTGGTCGGCGAAAGCGGCTCGGGCAAATCGGTGACGGCGCGATCAATCCTCCAGATCGTCGACAAGCCGGGCAGAATCGAGGGTGGCTCCATTCTCCTCACCCGCGAGGATGGCAGCCAGACCGATCTGGCCAGGCTCGATCCGCGCGGCGAGGCGATCCGCAGCGTGCGCGGTCGCGAGATCGCGATGATCTTTCAGGAGCCGATGAGTTCGCTTTCGCCGGTCCACCGGATCGGCGAGCAGATCGGCGAAGCCTTGCGGATCCATTTCGGCACGCCGAAGGCCGAGCGCCGAGAGCGAGTGCTCGAACTGTTGCGGCAGGTCGAAATCCCGCGGCCGGAAACCGCCATTGACCGCTACACATTCGAATTTTCGGGCGGCATGCGCCAGAGGGTTATGATTGCGATGGCGCTTGCCTGCAATCCGCAGATCCTCATCGCCGACGAGCCGACAACGGCGCTGGATGTCACCACGCAGGCGGAAGTTCTTGCCCTGATCAAACGGCTTCAGGAGAGCCACGGCATGGCGGTCCTGTTCATCACCCATGATATGGGCGTGGTGGCGGAAATCGCCGATGAAGTGCTGGTGATGTATCGCGGCAAGGTGATGGAGCACGGCCCGGTGGACGACGTCTTCCATGCGCCGAAGGACGATTATACCAAGCGACTGATCGGCTCTGTCGTCAGGCTGGAGCGCAAGGCCGAAATCCGCCTGAAGCGGGCGGAAGTCTCGCCCGATGCCCCGCTTCTGCTCGACGTCCGCAACATGTCTCTGACCTTTCCTTCCGGGCTGAAGGCAGTGGATGATGTCTCCTTCACGGTGAAAGCCGGTGAGACCCTGGGCATTGTCGGCGAAAGCGGCTCCGGCAAGACGACGATGGGCCGCTGCCTGCTTCGCATCTACGATCCGCAAATGGGCGAGATCAACTACCGGCGGGCCGACGGCAGCGTGGTCGACCTGCGAACCGCCGACAAGGCGCAGCTCAAGGCGCTTCGCCGTGAAGTGCGGATGATCTTTCAAGATCCGGTCGGCTCGCTCAGCCCGCGCAAGACCGTTGGCCAGATCATCGCCGAACCCCTGAAGCTTGCCGGCATGCGGGGGCCGGAGCTCGACGACCGGGTGGCAGAACTGATGCAGCAGGTCGGTCTGGAGCCTGCCTGGCGTGAGCGCTATCCGCATGCCTTTTCGGGCGGTCAACGCCAGCGGATCGGCATTGCGCGTGCCATTGCCCTCAAGCCCCGGCTCATCATTGCCGACGAAGCGACCTCCGCGCTCGATGTGTCATTGCGCTCGCAGGTGCTGGATCTGATGATGAAGCTGCAGGACGAGCTTGGTCTCTCCTATGTGTTCATCTCTCACGATATGTCGGTCATCCGCTACATGTGCGATCGGGTCGCCGTGATGTATCGCGGCCGCCTCGTGGAGGCCGGTGAAACCGATCAGGTCGTCACCCGGCCGGCGCATGATTACACCCGCGCCCTGCTGTCGGCCATTCCAAACCCGGATCCGCGCGACCGTCGGATCCAGAACCGCTTCCGCTATGTCGCGCCAACAGTTTCAGTGAATGGATAAGCCATGAAAATTACCGATGTGAAAGTCATCGTCTGCTCTCCCGGACGCAACTTCGTAACCGTCAAGATCGTCACGGATGAAGGCCTGACCGGGGTGGGCGATGCGACGTTGAACGGGCGCGAGCTCGCCGTGGTCGCCTATCTGCAGGATCACCTGGCGCCGCTGTTGATCGGCCGCGATCCCAGCCGGATCGAGGATATCTGGCAGTATTTCTACAGGGGAGCCTATTGGCGTCGCGGACCGGTGACGATGGCTGCGATTGCCGGAATCGACATGGCTCTGTGGGATATCAAGGCGAAGGCCGCCAATATGCCGCTCTACCAGCTTCTCGGCGGCGCCAGCCGCGAAAAGGTGCTCTGCTACACCCATGCGCAGGGAACCGATATCGCCGAAGCAGTGGATGCCGTCGGCAAACGGATCGACGAGGGCTACAAGGCGGTGCGGGTCCAGGTGGGCATTCCCGGCCTGCCGGACGTATATGGCACGGGCGTCAAGTCCGTGACCAACAATGCCCAGGACGATGCCGTTCCGCATGAGGAAGTCTGGTCCACCTCCAAATATCTGCGTCACGTGCCGAAGCTTTTCGAGGCGGTGCGCGAAACGCATGGTTGGGATGTCGAACTGCTGCATGACGCTCACCATCGGCTGACGCCGATCGAGGCGGCCCGGCTCGGCAAGGATCTGGAATTTGCCCGCCTCTTCTGGCTGGAGGACACGGTGGCGGCAGAGCACCAGGAAGGCTTCCGGCTGATCCGCAAGCACACCACGACGCCGCTGGCCGTGGGCGAGGTGTTCAACACCATCTGGGATGCCCGGCTTTTGATGGAAGAACAGCTGATCGACTACATCCGCACGACCTGCGTGCATGCGGGCGGCGTGACCGCGCTGCGCCGGATCATGGATTTCGCTTCCGTCTACAATGTCCGCACCGCCTGCCATGGTGCCATGGACATGTCGCCGATCTGCCTCGGCGCAAACCTGCATCTGGACCTGTGGGTTCCGAATTTCGGCATCCAGGAATATTCAGGCTACCTGCCTCAGATCCTGGACGTCTTCCCAGGCGCATGGAGCCTGAAGGATGGCTATCTGCATCCGGGTGATGCCATCGGCCATGGCGTCGATATCGACGAAGACCTGGCTGCGAAATATCCATACCAGCGGGCTTACCTGCCGGTGAACCGTCTCGAAGACGGCACGCTTTGGCATTGGTAGGCGCAGGAGACAGACGATGAAGATCACCGCAATCCGGACCTACGCGGTCAAGGTCGGCATTCGAAACCAGCTGCTGGTCAAGGTCGAAACAGATGAGGGCATTTTCGGCTGGGGGGAAAGCGGCCTGTCCGGTCGCGAAAAGGCGGTCGCCGGAGCCCTCGAACACTATGCGCAATTCCTGAAGGGACGGGATCCCTTTCGCATCGGTGCGCTGTGGCAGGAAATGTATCGCAGCCAGTATTTCGAGGGCGGCCGCGTGTTGCAGGCCGCGATCTCGGCAATCGACATCGCCCTCCACGATATCAAGGGGAAGGCGCTTGGTGTTCCGGTCTACGAACTGCTTGGCGGCAAGCAACGTGACCGCATACCGACCTTCGCGACCACCTTTGCAGCCCCCGGTCCGGCCATGATCGAACAGGCCAAGATGCTCGTCGAACACGGCTGGACGGCCATGCGGCTCTCGCCGGCCGGCCATGAGGAAAAGGAAATTTACGAGCCGCGGGAGCATATCGCCACCACCGCCAAATGGCTCGTCAAGGCGCGTGAGGAACTGGGCGACACCGTCGTTCTCGGCATCGACTACCACCATCGCCTGACCGTGGCGGAAGCGGCAAGCTTCTGCCAGAAGATGCCGAAGGGCACCCTGGACTTCCTGGAGGAGCCGATCCGCGACGAGACGCCGGGAGCCTATGAGGCCTTGCGGCGGATGACGGATATTCCCTTCGCAATCGGCGAGGAGTTTGCCTCCAAATGGCAGTTCCAGCCTTTCATCGAGCGTGACATCCACCAGTTCAATCGTGTGGATGTCTGCAATGTCGGCGGTCTGACGGAATCGATGAAAGTGGCGGCCTGGAGCGAGACGCATTACGTCGACATGATGCCGCACAATCCGCTCGGTCCGGTCTGTACGGCGGCGACGGTTCATTTTTGTGCCGCGGTCCCCAACTTCTCGTGGCTCGAAACCCGCAGCAGCCCGGCGGAGACCCATCTCGGTTTCGACAATTCGGACTTCTTCCCGGTTCAGCCGAGACTGGAAGGCGCCTTCTATCCTGTCTCCGATGCACCGGGCCTGGGCATAGAGGTGAACGAAGAGCTGTTGGCCCGGCAGGAATTCGAATTCTGGGAAGCGCCGCATCTCAAGCGTCGGGACGGGTCTATCACGAACTGGTAAATCAGAGGCGGGGCCGGGCGGCCTCGCCGCCTTGACGTCAATGGACAGGTGCCGGCTCTGGCAAGAATGCGCAAGACCTATTTCGTGGTCCGGCGTCCTGCCCGCAGCCAGGGCGCAATAAAACCGGCCAGCGCCATGCAGATGGCGAGGGCGCAAAGGGCAATCTTGGAAACCGGCTCCATCGTCCCTTCGATCAGCAGCGCGTGAACGGCGCCTCCCACCACGACGATTGCAACCAGGCCCATATGGCTGATCCGCCACGCCTTCGGCGACAGGCGCCGCCGGAAGCCGGCCAGGATAGCGGCCGTAAAGACCGCCCACATGGCACTGACGCCCCAAAGCGAAAACGGGGTGGGTGAGCGCAACAGAAGCGCGTCGATTACGTCCGGTGGGCTTGTGACCCAGAGACCGGCCACATGGACGACCACGGCTGCAACGAGCAAGGTGCCCATGGCGCGGTGAAGGCGGCGCCCGGCCGGCAAGCGCAGTCCGGGCGGCCAGGCGCGCACCAGGAGCGGCTGCAGGGGCGTGATGCAAAGTGCCAGAATGCCCGCAAAGCCGGCAACGACGTAAATGGGATCGCGCCAGGCGAGATATTCACTGGAGGCGGCCAGGATCAATGGCAGGACGACGGCAAGACCGATGGCGGTCCAGATCAGGAAAGCGCGGGCGCTTGCCATATGCTCGGGTCACACGGCCTGCAGGACGAAATGGGCTTCCAGGCTTGTCGCTTTCGGGCTGGGCAGCAATGGGCGGAGAAAGACGGTGTCGAACTCGCCGCTGTCATAAGCAAGATGGGCATGAGCCTGACCAAGGGCCGGCACGATTTGTGGCATTTCCAGCCGAAACACGCCATTGGCATCCGTCAGCGTGGCGCCGTGACTGCGCATGTCGCGTTCGCTTCCTTCGGTGGTATGGGCCCAGATCTGGATTCGCTGGCCGGCAAGCGGAGCCCCATCGCCGGCCCGGCGGACTGTGCCTGACATCCAGAAGCCGCCGCCACCTATCTTCTCAACGACCGGCGCTCCCGGAATGTAATTATTGGAGCCGCCGCGCATTGAAGGCGTCGCCGCAAGCGCAGCCGCCCGCGCAGGCAGCGACAATCCGGCAAGGCCGACAATTGTGAGCGCACCACCTGCAGCAAGAACCCTGCGTCTCTCCAGCCCGGCCTGTGACATACCGATCTCCATCGCATGCTTATATGCACGATGTGAGATATTAGCGCGGTTTGGAGCGGCGACCAGTCCTTGGCCCGAACACATGCAGGCACGCTTTCGTGATGGCTCGGCAGGGCCATCCCGAAACCGGCTCTGCCGCTTCGGGCCGTCCAAAAGGTGCTTCGCGACCCGCTACGGAGGGCGGTCGGCGTCCCCGCGGTTTATGTCGCCGCGCGGTTGCTCACCGTGGCAAATCCATGTTCGGCTGCTTCCAGAGCGGCAGCAATATCGGCTTCCGTATGGGCGGCGCAGAGGAACATGTTGTGCCTCGGGTGGAAATACACGCCTTTCGACAGGGCGGCATTGCAGAAGGCATTGCCCTTGGCGAAGTCGGCATCGTCATCGAACAGAACAGTGGGCATTTGTGCAGGACCCGACTGGCGGATGGAGAGGCCGAACTGGCGTGAGCGGGTTTCCAGCCCGTCGCGCAGCATCTGGCCAAGCCGCGCCACCTTTTCAGGAACATTGTCCCGCCGCACCACCTTCAACGTGGCCAACGCTGCGGCCATCGCGACGGCACCGGCCCAGAACGATCCGGTGACGAAGATCTGTGACGCCGCCTTGCGCAGCCAGTCGCTGCCGGTTACCGCCGACAGCGTGTAGCCGTTGGCGATCGCCTTGCTCCAGGCGGAAAGATCGGGCCGAACGCCGAGCGGTTCCCAGCTTCCGGCTGTGTGAAGGCGGAAGCCGGCGCGAACCTCATCAATGATCAGCGCGGCGCCCTTGCTATCGGCAAGCCGGCGGACGGCCTTGGCGAAATCCTGGGTCGGCAGTTCCTGATCAAGACTGATATCGTGGCGATAGGCCGAGACGACGATCGCTGCCATGTCGTCAGCGGCCTCTTTCACCGCAGTCTCGAGCGATTCGATGTCGTTGAACGTGTAGTAGACGAGATGGGCGCGGTCTTCCGCCGTCACGCCGATCAAAGAAGGGGAGCACCACGGAACGGCGCCGTGATAGGCGCCCTTGGCAACCAGGATCTTGCGTTTGCCCGTTGCCGCGCGCGCAATGGTGACGCATGTCGTCGTCGCATCGGTGCCGTTCTTCTGGAACATTGTCCAATCGGCATGGGCAATCGTGTCGACCACGAGTTCAGCCAGTTCGACCATGACTTCGGCGGGCCCATTCAGGCAATCGCCCATGCGCCGCTGGCGCTCGGCCGCTTCTTCGACCTCCGGGTGGAGGTGCCCGAGAAGGTTCGGGCCCCAGCTGCACATGAAATCGACGTAACGATTTCCGTCGACATCCCAGAGAATGCCGCCTTCGCCGCGGCTGAAGAATTGCGGATAGGCATCCGGTAGCTTCGCCGCATGCAGGTGTCCCCACATTCCCCCGGGAACGACCTTCTCCGCACGTGCGCGCAATGCGCGGTCCTGCATCCTGACCAAATCAGACATCGCCAACTCCATCTTTGTTCCTTTGATATATCATATATGAGGCCGGTCCGCAATCACTTTGCTGGGGTCTGGGGGCAGCAATCCCTCAGTGTTGGGTAGCCTCTGTCCGCTCCCGCCATTTCCCAATCTGTGGGTTACTCGGCCGCATGAAAAACCATGGACGGGAGGGATCGTCTGCGAGTAAAAGCCTCTCTAAGGATGTCATGGGTAGAGCGTGCAAATCCGACAGGGTATATTATATATAGGTGAACAGGCGCCGGCTCGTCCGGCTCACCGGCCGTACTAGGAAACGAGATGCGAGACGTGGATCAGGTGGTGGACGGTAATGGAGTTGGACCGGTCGTGCGGGATAGCCTGACCGGCTTGGTCTACAACAACCTGCGGCAAGCCCTGATGGAGGGCCGGTTCTGGCCGGGCCATCGCTTTAAGATCCGTGATCTGGCGACGACGATGAACGTCTCCGAGACGCCGATCCGCGAGGCGCTGATGCAATTGGTGCGCGCCAGGGCGCTGGAAATGCAGGCGGGCCGTTCGATCGCCGTGGCTCACATGACGGCCAAGCAGTATATCGAGCTGCGGACGGTGCGCTTGTTTCTTGAAGGCCTTGCCGCCGAACACGCCACAACGCGTGTTTCGGAGGCCGATATCGACCGTATGGAAGCCATTCATGCCGAATTGATCGCGGCCGAGCAGCAGCAGCGCTGGTCGGATGCGGTGCGCGCCAACTGGCAGTTTCACCGCGGGCTTTACGAAGGATCCGAACTGCCGGAAGTTTTGGCCATCCTCGACGATATCTGGATGCGCAACGGGCCGCTCCTGAACTTCCATTATCCGAGCGCGCCCCCGACCTACCCGAAAGAGCATCAGCACCTGTCCGTGCTGAAATACTTGCGGCAGCGCCGTGCAGACAAGGTTCGCGAAGCCATTCAGGCAGACATGATGGAAGGCGGACAAAACCTGGTGCGCCTGCTGGAAAAATCCGGCGGCACCCGCTACCTGCCACCCCCCTCCGCCTGAGGCCGCAAGGGCACGCAGGTCCCTCATGGTGCTGGCTGTGCCAGTGCCTGGCGGATCGTCGCAACCAGGGCATTCGCGGATAACCCGTATTTCTCGAAGAGAAAGGCGGTTGTGCCGCCTTCGGCGAACGTGTCGCGGACGCCGAGGCGGCGGAATTTCGACGGGACATCGTTTTCCATCAGCATTTCCGCCACCGCGCTCCCGAGCCCGCCAATGATCGAGTGGTTTTCCGCGGTGACGACAAGCGGCATCCGCCTCGCAAGTTCGACCAAAGCGGGATCGAGCGGTTTGATCGTCGCCATGTCGACGACCGTCATTTCGATGCCGTCGCGGCTCAACGCGTCAGCGGCCGATCGTGCGATATAGACCATCATGCCGCAGGCGACGATCAGGCCCTGCTGGCCCTCGCGCAGCACCCTCATCTTGCCGATGGTAAAGTCGGATGCAGGATCGCCGACCACCTCCGTTCCGTCGGCGCGTTTCAGGCGCAGGTAGACCGGACCCTCATGCCGGGCGATCGCCGCGACCGAAGCACGCACCTGGTCCGGGCTGCTCGGTTCGATCACCGTCATGTTCGGTAGTGCCCGCATCAGGGCGATATCATCGATCGCCTGATGCGAGACCCCGAGCAAAGTCGTCAATCCGGGGATTACCCCGACGATCTTCACATTGGCGCGCGGATAGGCCACCTGCATGGCGATCTGGTCATAGCAGCGACGGGTCGCAAAGACGCAGAAGCTGTGAACGAAGGGAATCTCGCCGGACCGAGCCAGACCTCCGGCGATGCCGATCATATTGGCTTCCGCGATGCCGACCTGGTGAAAGCGCTCCGGCAACTGGTCGCGGAACAGGTCCGTCTCCGTCGGAAGGGTGAGGTCGGCGGTCAGGCAGACGATCCGGTCATCAGCCTGTGCGGCCTGCAGCAGTGCCTCTCCGTAATGTTTCTGCGCCGTCGCCGCCGAGGCGCCACGCGCGTTGAAGTCCAGGACTTCCAGGGATGCTCGGTCTTCCGTCTGGCGGCTCATGGTCTCTCCTCCGCATCGGCCAGGGCGGCCATCGCCTCGGCGGCGACCTCGGCTGGCAGTTTGAGATTATGGGCGAGGATGCCCTCCAGCGACGGCACGCCCTTGCCGGCAGTTGTGGTGGCCACGAGGCAGGTCGGCCTGTCCCGGCCACGGGCCTCTTCGAGCGCCGTCAAGAGAGCCGGAATGTCATGGCCGTCGATCTCCTCGGCGGCCCAACCGAAAGCCGCGAATTTTTCGGCGACCGGCGCCACCGACACCACCTTGTCGATATGACCTTCAACTTGCATGCTGTTGTAGTCGATGATCAGGCAGAGATTGGAGAGACCGGCGCTGCCGGCATAGAGAGCCGCTTCCCAGAGCTGGCCCTCCTGCAATTCGCCATCGCCGAGAACCACGTAAACCCGGCTTTGCGAGCCGCGGCGCCGTGCCGCGAGTGCCATGCCGATGCCGACCGAGAGGCCCTGTCCGAGAGAGCCGAGCGTCGCTTCGATGGCTGTGCCGACCCGTTCGGAGGCATTGACCTCGAACACGGAACCATCCTGGCAATACTGGTCCACCAGATCCCGCTCGACAATGCCGCGCGCGGCAAGCGTTGCATAGAAGATGGCCGTGTTATGGGCCGTCGAGAGCAGGAAGCGGTCGCGGTCCGGCCATTGCGGATCGGCCGGGTCGAGCCGCATTTCAGCGAAATACAAGACGGCGAACAGGTCGGCCGCGCCGAGACCCTGCTGGACATAGCCCTGGCCGGTCGGTGCCACGAGCGCGATCACGTGGCGCCGGAGCGACCGCGCGATCCGCGCGAGGTCGGCAGGATCGCGGTTGCGCGCGGCAGGCTGCCTTTCGCGGCTGGTATCAGTGTTCATCGGCTCAAACCCTCCCAGGCCATTGTTCTGATGCGAAAGCTCGTCCCATCTCCGCCTATGCGGATCGGCCGGCGGTAAACCGGTCAAGGATGTTGCGGGTGATGCGCTGGGTGAAAGGATCGCCGCGTTTCAGGCCCATGACCCATTCGCAAGTGGCCGCGGTCAGCACCTCGCCTTTGCCGCGGGTCATGTGCACCATCATCCCGGATCCGTATTTGTAGCGCGCGAGCCCTTCCGGCGTTACCTCTCCGGTAACGCATTCGACAAGCCCCTCATGATCGCTGCCGCGCACATAGTAGCGGAAGCCTTCGCCTTCGGGCTCGTCCTCGGCGAGGACCGCCGGCGACATCGCAAGGATCTCGATCGTCTCGGGCTGGCCCTCCACCGCGACCGGATAGGGGAGGCCGTGGCGGAACGTGTAGTCCAGGCCGTCCACCTCATAGGCGAAGATATGCTGCTTGTCGCCGAAGATGTCGGCATAGTGCAGGCCGGTGCCCTGGAAGGCCCAGTGGGTCGGCCGGTAGACGGTCATGCCCTTCTGGCCGTTCGGCGCAAAGCCGCCCCAGGAGGCATACATGCCGTGCGCCCCGTTGACGCCGACCGTCGACGCACCCGGCCACTTCACAGTGTGGTCCTCCCAGGCGCTGGTCAGCAGATGCGCCTTGTCTGTGCCTGCGACGGGATCGTTGTGGATCGCCTTGAACTTGTGGCAGATCTGCCGCTTGCCATCCGCCTCGAGACGGATCTGCCAGAGGAAATTCGCGCCGAAGCGGGCAAGATTTCCGCCGCGCTCGACATAGCCCTCCATCGCCTCGCGCATTTCCCAGGTCCAGTATTCGTCGTGACCGATAATGGTGACGCAGGGATAGGCGTCGAGCAGCTCCGGCCGGTAATGCAGATCGGTCTGGGTGATCATGTCGAGCTCGAAGCCTTCTTTTTCGGCCCAAAGCACGAAGTGGCGGTCGAACTGCGCCCAGCCGGCAGCCGCATAATACTGGCCGAAGCCATTGGCATAGGCCCATTCCTTCATCGCATAGCGCGGCGCGTCACCCATTTCCGGTGCCGGATCGGCGCAGATCCGCGGCGCGCCCGCCGGCAGCCAGACAATGCCGCGCGTCCAGGGACGTTCGAGCGACAGGACCGGCGACGGCTGATCGCGGTTCTCGCCTTCGACGCCGAAATAGTGATTGGCGCCGCCGAAGTCGTTGTAGGACGTCCAGGTGCCGGTCGGCAGGACCATCAGGATCTTGGCGCGGCGGGTCTTTTCAGTCGGCCGCACGACGAAAAAGTGATGCTGCACGAACTTGATGCCGTTCGGCCTGTCGCAGGTCGATACCACGCGGTAGAAGCCCGACTTCAGGTCGGCCGGCAATGTCCATCGATGACTGACCGGCCAGTTGCAGCCGTTGCGGTAGGCGTCCTTGGGGGTCGGCGCGAATACGCCATCAATCGCCGCTACCTCATGCACGGTTTCCGGGTGCAATCCGTCGCGATAGATCTGCAGGCGCCAGGTCCTGGCGGTCGAGGTCGAATGGAATGTGACCTCGTCGCCGGGATCGTACGAGATCGCGTCGGTATAGGTATAGACTTCCGGTATGTCGGGGTCTTCTCGCGGTGCCTCGTACCACGGCTGGCTGTTCCAGTGGTCGTCGGCATGCATCGGCCGCACCTTGCGCGGCGCGACATTCATCGGTCCGAGCTCGGGAGATTGAAATTCCGGTCTGTCTGCCATGATCGCCTCTTGAAGTCGCGTACGGCGCATGCCGCAGGGTTTGCCAAGGCCGCGCGCCGGCGCGGCCCGTCGCCGTCTAGGTCAAAGCCGGCAGGACGAAGGGTTCGGGGTCGAGAAACCGCTTCACGACATTCAGCGTGATCGTGCTGATATTGTTGTCATAATTGTTGTGGCCGAGCGACATGCCGAAGGTGATCGAGCCGGAGGCGAAGACTGCGCCGCCATTGCCCGTCTCGAAGAACACCATGTCGGCGCGGACAAGAGCGTTCTGCGTACCGTCCAGCCCGTCGACCATGGTGCGGAACTCCTCCGGCGTCGGAAGCGCGCCGGCGCCGAGACCTTCCGAAGTGGCAATCAGCAAGGCGTGGCGCGGCGTCCCGAGGTCGTAGTCCAGACGGTCGATCTCGCTGCCCACGGCGCCACCGTAGCGGAAGCCGAAATCGCCAAACCGCTCGTGCCGTCCGGTGCCTTCGAAGATGAAGGCCGCCCGCGGATCCTCGCTGTCCGGCGTGCGGACGTAATAGGTGCAGGTGTCGTTGATCATCGCCGAAAAGCCGGTGCCGACCAGCTTCTGCGGGGCGAAACCGCTATGCCTCCAGAGGGCGCCCGGCTCGCCGGTGCCGGCCAGATGCACTTCACCCGGTTCGGACTCCCAGGTGCGGGTGCCGGCCATTCCGCGGCGCACTTCGAGCGCGGCCGGAGCCGCCGGATGGAAGCCGCAACGCCAGTAGAAGGCGTTGCCGCCCATGGAAATGTGCCGGCCCCCGCCGTTCTGGTAGTCCATGATGCCGTTCATCATGTTGAACGAGTAATATTCCGCATGGGTCGGCGTCATCATCGCGCGATAGGGCCTCAGCGCACGGGCGCCTTCGCGGTCCAGTTCGACATCGGTGATGACGTCATAGGCGATGCCCTTTTCCTCAAGCCAGTCGAGGATATGGGTGTCGTTGATCATGTTGAACCAGTAGCCGCGCGGACGCATGCTGAGGACCGGACGGAGCCAGGACGAATAGGCGCGGCCGGATCCGTCAACATGGCTGTCATAGGTCGACTGGCCGATCTGAGGATGCTCCTGCATGTAGACATCGTCCAGCGGCAGCCAGAGCACATGCTCCATCAGCGTCTCGAAATGCACCTGGTAGAGCCGCAGCGCACTGTTCGCATAGGCCAGGTAGGTTGCAACCGAGAGCACGACCACGAGATCCGCCCGCTTGGTCTGCTTGCCGGGGGTGACGAAGAAGGTGACGTAGCTCTCGCAGTCCGGCTCCGGTTCGTCTCCGGCCGGCGTCAGCCGCAGCGCATAGACGCCGGTGCGCCAATCCGCAGGCACATCGAGCGTGAATGTTGTCTGCCACTGGCAGTCATAGATGTCGTCGCTGTGAAAGTGGATGGCCGCATATTCGCGCGGCGCCAGGCGAAAATCATGCACGGCGCCGGACCAGAAAAAGCCCGTGACGCCGCGTCGCGGCAGCTGATGCAAGCGGCCATGCAGGCAATTGGCCGAGAGGTCCTTGATGTCGAGCGTCGTGATGCCATCCCCGAAATCCCAGAAGGCGACGAGGCCGGGCGCGGCTGCTCCAGTGCGCGGCTGGCAATCGAGGACCCGCAGCGCCTCGGCTTCCAGAGAGCTGGAGACGATCCGCGGCGCCTCGATCTTCCCGTCGAAATGCGCCGTGTAGCGGTTCGCGGGGTCCAGGTGGTGGGCGGCGATCAGAAAATCGAGGCCGCTGTCGAGCGGCAGGACATCGGGAAGCGCAAAGCTCTTCGCATGGGCCGCTGCCGGACGCGTGCCGTCGGCCGGCACGATCAAGGACAACCTGGCGGTCTTTTTGGCGAGGTCGAGCGTTGCGGAGATGAAGGACCAGACCCGTTCGCGAACCTTGACGTCGAGGGTGAGGCAGGTGCTTCCCAGGCGCAGGACGGGGCGGCCTTCGGAGTCGAGCTCGAGCGCATAGCCCTGGCCGGTGGTTTCGCACCAGTTGCTCATGATGCCGCGACCATTATCGGCGATGTGGGTGGGATAGATATAGCAGCCGAAGGACCAGCCGTTGCCACTGGGAACAAGCGTGCCGCCATGCTCGATCACCGCGCAGGAGCCGGGCCGGATCTCCTGGTCCAGGCAGGCGTGAACGCCGTCTATGGCGCTGTCCATCAGGTCATACTTGAAGCCTGGCCCGTTGACGTCGACATCGCCGCAGCGCAGGCGCAGGACTTCGACCTTGACGGCGTCGCGCCGGCTCGACAGCTGGAACTTGACGGTTTCGCCGGCCGGCACGCTGATCCGGTCGGGGTAGCCGAGATATTCGTTGGTCTTATAGATCACCTTGATACTCCGGGGGTAGCGTTTGGCCGGTCATGGCCTGCCAGCGGATCTTGAAAACATGCCATTCCGCCTCGGAAAGCGACGTGAAGATGCGATCGTCGACGAATGGCATCGGATCGCCGCGACGCTCGGGAATGCGCGAAAGACGCCACGCCTTGCCGGCCTCCAGCACGATCAGGACGAGGCGGCCCTGCGCCTTGCCCCAGCGCATCTTCGCCAGCATCTTGCGCAGCTCGGCGCTATGCACGCCGAGCGGGCTCTTGCGGAATTCCTCCACGAGATCGAGCCGCTGCGGATCGATGACATAGCGCAGCGCGTTCGGGTCACTGGTGTGATCCATGCAAATCGTTCCTGTCGTTGCAATTGTCCGGGTCTGCCCTTTGGCCTGTCGGGCCTGCTCCCCGCGGCCCGGGGAGGAGGTGATGAGGGGCAGGGATGGCTGCCCCTCTATAGCGTCGGGCGAATTTGGAAACGGCCCGATGCTCAGGAGCCCGCGATCAGCGGGTCAGCCACGCCGTCCAGCGCTGGCGCAGTTCATCGCGATGGGCGCCGATCCAGGCGAAGTCGGGCTTCACCAGCTTCTCGTAGTTTTCCGGCGAGGTGGCAAAGAGCTTGGCTTCCTCCGGCTTCAGCTGGTCGTAGACCGTCTTGCTGCCGGTTGCGTAGTTCACGTCCCGCATGAAGGGCACATGGGCCTCTGCATTGGCATAGAAGAAGTCGAGATAGGCAAGCGCTGCATTCTTGTCGGGAGCACCCTTGAGGATCGCCATATAGCCTGTGTCGCGGATCGCACCGTCCCAGGACATGGCAACCGGCCCGCCTTCCTTGACCACTGCCAGCGCGCGGCCGGAATAGCTCATGGTCATGACGACTTCCTTGTTGCGCATGATCTGCTGCACCTGGTCGCCGGTCTTCCACCAGACGGCGACATGCGGGCGGATCTCATCGAGCTTCTTGTAGGCGCGGTCGAGATCGAGCGGAAACAGTTCGCTCTGCTTGACGCCGTCCGCCAGAAGGGCGGCGACGGGAACCCACCAGTCGCGATCGCCGGTATCGGGCAGGCCGCGCGGGCCGGGGAAGTCCTTGACGTTCCAGAAGTCGGCCCAGGTGGTCGGCGCCTTGTCCTTGAAAGCCTCGGTATTGTAGTTGATCAGCATGCCGCCGGTGGTGCGCACGACGCCGTAGGGCGTGCAGGCATCCGAGACGCCGAACTTCTGAACACTGGGAAGCTGGCTGCAGTCGATCTTTTCGAGCATCTCGGTGCGCGCAACGAGATCCGGACCGGTGGCGGTGACAATGTCGAATTCGACATTGCCGGTGCGCATCATCGCTTCCGAACGCGCCCACTGGTCGGGAACCTCGATGGCGACCGGCACCACTTCGACATCCTTGGCTTTTGCGAAAGGCTCGTAGAAATACTTGGCCAGCGAGTTGCCCATCAGGCCGCCCGTCGTGGCGATAACCAGCTGATCTTCCAGTTCCTGCGCGACGGCGGGTGTCGTGCCGGCAAGTCCCGCGGCGATCGCAATCGCTGCGGTGGTCCATTTCCAGTTCTGTATCGGCATGATGGTTCTCCTCTTGTTTTTAAGTTCTAAGCTTTGTTCCCAGTCAGGCTTTTGCACGCGACCTCATCAGGAAGGCGATGGCGAGTATCGCGATGGAGAGGACGATCAGCAGCGTCGCGATCGCCGGTATGATGGGGGTGAGATTTTGCTCGATGTCTTCGAACATCCGGCGCGGCAGGGTCTTGTAGCGGACGCCGGAGAGGAAGAAGGACACGACCGGTTCATCGAAGGAGATGATGAAGGCGAACAGTGCGCCACTGATCACGTTCGGCAAGATGAGCGGAAGCGTGATCAGGCGAAAGGCGTTGAAACGGCTCGCGCCGCAGCTCATCGCCGCAGCTTCGAGGTTCGCATCCACCTTGCCCAGCGCGGACGCGGTGGTGAAGACGACGAAGGGAAGCGCCAGAATGGTGTGAGCGAGAACGAAGCCTGGAACGGTGCCCGACAGGCCGATCGACTGGAAAAACAGATAAAGGCCGACAGCAAGTGCGATATGCGGCACGATGATCGGGCCGATCAGCAGGATCTGGAAGAGCGTTGCCAGGCTGCTCCGTCCGCGGACCATGGCATAGGTCGCCGCAGTTCCAATGATCGACGCCGAGATGGCGGTCAGAAAGGCGACTTGCGCGCTGAGCCAGGTGGCATTGCGCCATTGGCGGCTGTCGAAAAACTCCTGGTACCATTTCAGCGTGAAGCCGCGGGGTGGAAATTCCAGGTAATCGCTCGTGCCGAAGGACATCGGAATGACAATGACCAGCGGAATGATGATGAAGGCGAGAACGGCATAGACATAGGCGCCCAGTGCCAGCGAGGCTTTGTCGACGGGTGGCTTCATGATTGCGCTCCCATCAACCGGTCGAACCGCAGGGTCTTGCTGAAGATGAGGGCCAGCAGCGTGACGAAGAGCGTCAGGACGCCAACCAGCGCCGAGGCGAACGGCCAGTCGAGAACCTCGCGGATCTGCTGCGATACAAGGGTGGCGATCATCAGTTCCTGCGGCGAGCCGAGCAGCGCCGGCGTGATGAAGAAGCCAAGTGCGGTCAGGAAGACCAGCAGCGATCCGCTGGCGATTCCCGGCAGGCTGAGCGGCAGCAGGACTTCGCGGAAGGTGGCGAAGCGCGAGGCGCCGAGAACGGCGGCGGCCCGCAGATAGTCGTTCGGGATGGCACGCAGGGATCCGAAGATCGGCAGGATCATGAACGGCAGCAGAACATGGGTCATCGCTACGACGACCGCCCCTTGAGTGTAGAGAAGCCTCAGCGGTTCGGAGGTGATGCCAAGCGCCATCAGGCCGGAATTGATCAACCCCTCGCGCTGGAAGAGGAAAGACCATGCGGCGGTTCGCACGAGCACGCTCGACCACAGGGGCAGAATGACACAGGTGCCCACCAAAGCGGCCGTCGTGCCGCGGGCGCGGCTCATGAAATAGGCGACGGGGAAGCCGAGAAGAACGGCAAGGCCTGTCACCAGCACAGCGGTCCAGATCGTCCGCATCAGCACCCGCGCATAGACCGGATTGGTGACGACGCGCGCATAATTGTCGAGCGTCGGCGCCGGCTCGGTGAAGCTGATGTAGAGCAACTGGGCGAGCGGGTAGATGAAGACGAAGGCGATGATGGCGAAGAAGGGCGACAGCAGCAGCAGCGTTGCCAGTCCGCTCAGGCGGCGCCCATCGGAATGCCAGAATTGGGATCGGGCGTGACCAGTCACTTCGTCCCTCCCGCATAAAGCAGGATCGCGTCCTTCGAGACGCTGAACGTGGCGGTCGCACCGCGCGTGAGCGCAGCGAGATCGGAGGCGCCTGGAAGGCGGGCGCGGATCTCGGTGCCGTCGGGCAGCCTGCCGATCAGCAGCAGGGCCGACCCCGCATAGACCACGTCCGACAGCGTCACCTGCAGCGTATGATCCGAGCCGGTGGCGTTGAGCGCCAGCCGCTCCGGACGGAAGCCGAGAACCGCCTTCTGGCCGACATGCAGAGGCTCGACGGCCGCGGCAGCCGGAACACTCCAGCGCTCGCCCGAGGGCAGCAGAACGGTCATCGTGTCGCCGGCGGCTTCCACCGTGACGTCGATGAAATTCATCTCGCCGATGAAGCCGGCGGTGAAGAGGTTGGCGGGACGCTCGTAAAGTTCGCGTGACGGGCCGATCTGCTGGATCTTGCCGTCCTTCAGGACCGCGACCCGGTCGGCCATGGTGAGCGCTTCACCCTGGTCATGGGTGACGAAGATGACGGTGATGCCAAGCTCGGCATGCAGGCGCTTGATTTCGAGCTGCATGTCTTCGCGCAGGTTCTTGTCGAGAGCGCTCAACGGCTCGTCCATCAGCAGGACGCGGGGCCGGTAGACGATCGCCCGGGCGAGGGCGATGCGCTGCTGCTGGCCACCGGACAACTGGTTCGGGAAGCGGTCTCCGTACCCCGCCAGGCGGACGGTGGAGAGCGCTTCTTCCGCTTTGGCGTAGCGCTCGGCCTTCGCCATGCCGCGCATCTTCAGGGGAAATGCGACATTGTCCAAAATCGACATGTGCGGAAACAGAGTGTAGTTCTGGAACACCATCCCCAGATTGCGCTGGTTGGCCGGCACGTAGGTCAGATCTTCGGAATCAACGAGAATCTTGCCGCTGCTCGGAAATTCGAACCCGGCCACGCTCATCAAGATCGTCGTCTTGCCCGAACCGCTCGGGCCGAGCAGCGCCAGAAATTCGCCGGCCGCGATGTCGATGTCGACGCCATTAACCGCGAAAACGCTTCCGAAGCGCTTCTCAAGGCGGCTGATGCGAATGGATGCGCCTGCCGCGGATTCTTTGCTTATTGCCATAGTCACTGAAGCCTGTTCCCACTTTTTTCGTTTTGGCTTGGCTTAAGGGCGAGGACCCATCAGACAGCTGTCGATCCCGTCCCCATGCGTGTCGAGCTCCATTATGATATTTGATATATCGGAATGCTACTGCCTTATCAATCTTGCGACAAGGGCCATTTGCGCATCCAGCATGGCTTTTCCGCCGATGGTGACTGAGCCACGCGCTTCGGCATCCGCCATGAGGCGCGTCACGGCCGGATTGACGATGATGTCGTAGACGACCGGTGATCCGGTAAAACCACTAAGGTCGACGGGCAGCGCATCGCCTGGCTTCATCCCCAGGGGAGTGGTGTTGACGATCAGATCGAAAGCTCCGGCAGGCGCCGGTCCGGCAGAGACGCGGACTGTCGGAAATTGTGCCTGGACGCTGTCGGCGAGGACCTGGCCGCGCGTCGCGTTGCGGTTGGAGATCAACAGTTCGGCGGCTCCCGCTTGTGCGATCGCCAGTGCCGTGGCGCGACCGGCGCCACCCGCACCGAGCTGCAGAACCCGCATGCCCTTCGGCGAAAGACCGTGAGCGCTGAGGCCGGCCAGGAAACCGGGTGCGTCCAGGTTGTCGCCGAGCAGCCGGCCATCGCGGTTGCGCCGGACGAAATTGACGGCGCCGATCATTCGGGCCTCGTCCGTCAGCGCATCCAGCAAAGGCAGGATGGCCACCTTATGCGGAATGGTGACGCCGAAGCCGACGACATTGCCCATGCGGCGGATCGCCTCGACAATGGTTGCGAGGTCTTCCGGACGAACGGCAAGCGGCGACGTGGCGATATCCTCGCCGATCCCGGCGAAATAGGCATTCAGCACCGCGCTGGCGCGGACATGATCCACCGGATCGGCAAGCACGAACATGATCTTCGACGTGCCGGTGATCTCCATGGTGGCTCCTTCTCTGATCAGCCGGGCAACCGGCTGCGGCCATAGCCCTTGTAGCGTTCCAGAACCCGCGCGATTTCCTCGTCGGGAATGATTGCAGGCTCGCCGGCCTGCCGCGCCAGAATGTATTGGCGGGCCAGCGTTTCGAGCTTCACCGTCAGGTCGAAGGCCTGCTGCAGGGACGTCGCGGCAACGATCATGCCGTGATTGGCGAGCAGGCAGGCCTTGCGGTCCCGGAGTGCTGCAACGGCGCTGTCTGCCAGCGCCTTCGTCCCGAAGGTCGCATAGGGCGCGCAGGGCACATCCGTGCCGCCAAAGCTGGCAATCATGTAATGGAAGGCAGGGATCGGCTTGCCGAGGCAGGAGAGAGCGACGCAGCAATCGGCATGGGTGTGGATGACGGCCTGCACGTGCGGATAGGCATGCAGAATGGCCTGGTGCATATGCCATTCGCTGGAGGGAAGGCCATCGCCGATCGTCTCGCCATTGCGGTCCAGCCTCACCAGCCGATCCGGTGTCATATTGCCGCTATTGCCGCCGGTCGGTGTGACCAGCATGTCGTCGCCCATCCGGCAACTTACATTGCCGCTCGAACCATGGTTGAAGCCCTTGTCTTCAAGCTTTGCGACGATCTCGAGCATCGTCTTGCGCAGGTCCATCTCGTTCATGCATCTCGCTCCGGGTTCTGCATCGCGGCCAGCGCCCGGGTGAACAGGTCGACCGGACCGAGTTTTCCCGATTTCAGGCATAGGCCGATGGGATCGCTGTCGGTGGTGATTGCCGTGCCGATGCCCGGTCCGCCATAGGGACCGACTTCCAGGCCGCGTATGCCGAGGCGTTCGACAACCGAACCGGAGGTTTCTCCGCCAGCCACGACGAAGCGACGGACGCCGGCCCGGTGAAAGGCGACGGCAAGGTCGCCGACGATTTTTTCCGCCAGAGCGGCTGCGCCGTCCCTGCCATAGCGCGCCTGGGCGGCGGAGACGGCCTCGGGTGCAGCAGATGTCGAGAGGGCGACGGGTCCGGTCTCGAGAAGCGGCAGTGCCCAAAGGAGGGCTGCGTCCACCGCCGCCTCGGCACTGTCGATCTGCGTCAGGTCGATGCGCAGGACGGGGTGAGATTGCTCGAATGCGGCAAGCTGTTCGCGTGTCCGCTCGGCGCAGCTGCCCGAAAGCACAACCCCCTTGCCGAAGACCGGCCGCAGGTTTCGCGTATGGGCTTCGCCCGTGAGAAGTCCTTTTTCCCGCCAAAGCGCCGGGTAATGCTGGACGATCGTGGCATTGCCGGTCATCAGCGGCCAGTCGCAGGTGAGGTCGGCTATGGCGTCGAGATCGCGGTCATAGATCGTATCGGTGATAAAATAGCGGATATCCTGTTCGGCCAGGATCTGGACGGCCTGGGTGAGACCGGCGCCGCCCCCGCAGATGGCGGGGTGGGCGAGAGATCCGACGCGGGTCTTCGTCTGCCGCTGCAGGACGCGAACGAGATCCGGATCCGTCATCGGCGTCAACGGGTCGTGGCGCTTGGGGGATTCCGAGATGAGCTGGCTGCCGAGGAACAAATGACCATTGTAGACGGTGCGCTGCAAAGCCGGAGAGGATGGGCAGAAGGCGGTATATGGCGCGCCTGTCAATGCCATCAGCAGATCGGCGACGGGGCCGATATTTCCGTCATCGGTGGAATCGAATGTCGCGCAATATTTGAAGAAGATCTGCCGCGTGCCGCGGGCGAGCAAGGCCCGCGCCGCCCGCTCGGTGCGCGCCACGGCTTGTGCTGCCGGCACGACACGGGTCTTCTGCGCGACAACGATGGCATCGACCTGGCCGAGGCTTTCCACAGCGTCCGGATCCGTGACGAAAGCGCAGTCGATACCGCAGGCGACCAGCATCGCGGCCGTTTCCATTCCGCCTGTCAGATCGTCTGCGACGACCCCGAAGACTGGCTTGATCATCATGTCTCCACGACTGCCGCTGTTGAGCTTCTTCTTCCGTACATGATATATCAAATATTTATTTTGGGAATGGCCGGCGGTGAAAATCCTCAGCGCGCTTCACAGTTTCCGCCGGATCTTTCGCCGGTTCTTCCAGCGGATCCGCAACCGGGTCGCCGTCCGGAATGCCAACTGTTGCGGCCAGGGCGACCGATGATCGCATGCCGCGCAATCGCTCGCGCAGAACCGTCAGCAGGCCTGCGGATGCTATGACGACGATGCCGGCAAGCGCAATGGCATCGGGAAATTCGTTGAAGATCAGGGCGCCGAAGAGGACGGCCCAGGCCAGCTGCGAATAATGCATGGGCGCGATCTGGGTCGCATTGCCATAGCGCGTCGCCGAGACCAGCGCCCATTGGCCCAGCCCGTAGGACATGCCGGCAAGGGCAAGCAGGGCGCATTCTCGGAATGTCGGAATGCTGGCCCCGTGGATGAGCATGGCCACGGCATTGAGCACGAGGAGATAGAGAATGAGCGTTCCCAGAACACTCGTCGTTTTCACCTTGCCGCCGATGCGCCGCAGGATGATGACCGCCGTTCCCGTGCCGAGGCCGGTGAAGATAGCCGCCAGATGCCCGGCCTCGAACGGCTGGTGGCCAGGCTTCACGACGAGAAGCACGCCCACGAAGCCGATAGCCACGGCGAACCATCGCCATAGCCCAACATATTCCTTCAGCACCAGAGCCGACATGATCGTGACGAACAGGGGCGCCAGGAAGACAAGGGCATAGGCCTGGGCAAGCGGAATGGTGGTGAAGGCGTAGACGCCCGAAACGCTTGCCACGACGCCGCAGATGGCGCGGCCGTGCACGGCAAGAGGATGAGGGGTGCGCCAGAAGTCACGCCATCGTTCGCCAGGATGCCGCGTGGCCAGCACGGACAGCGCTGCAAAGACATTGACCATGAACGCGACCTGGAAGATCGACAAATGGCTGCCTGCCGCCTTGACGCTGGCATCAGTGACGGAAAATGCCGCATAGGCGAGCAAGGCTAGGATGTAAACGCTCTTCAAAACGGTGCGACCTGTGACCGGGAGAGGCTCGATATATCATATTTTTGCAATCCGTCGCGTGAGCATTGGTTATTTTTGCTCTTATCCCGGCGGCCGTACTTGAAACCTGGAGAAAGACGATGCGGGCGGCCGGTGGAGGAGGACAAGGAGGGGGATGTGGGATCGGCAGGCGCTGGTACTGCACCGGCCCTATAGGAGGCAATTCCAGACCGCTTGTTTCCCGGTTTGCAGCGGCAGCTGCGCAGTGGAGCGCCTGTTTTTCCTCCACAGACCGTGCCTGTCCGAGATCGGCAATGGCCGGCGTGTGGAAGCGGCTCATCACGTTTTCGGCCAGCTTTCTTGTTCCTGGCGGGCTCAGCCAAGCGCCGGCGGAACACCATTTCCACAAGGCCTGCGGCTATGAGAACTTCAACATCCACCTGGGATCACCCTGGAATAGCGTGTCCTGGACGGGATCGGAAATCCGGATTGAGCTTCCAGGGCGGGAATGGCGCTGCGACCATGTGTTTGCCGCGACGGGTGTCACGGTTGACATGAGCCGGCGGCCCGAACTGTCCCGACTGCATGAACTGGCTGCCCTTTGGCGAGACCGGTTCACTCCCATGGATGGAGACGTCGACAGCCCCCGACTGAACTTCCCCTATCTGGACAGGCATTACCGGTTCACGCCGCGGGTTCCCGGATCCGCGCCTGGCATCGATCGCGTCTTTGCCTTCAACGCCCTTGCAACCATGAGCATGGGCGGGCTCTCGGCCGTTTCCATCGGTGCCTTTCGCTTTGGCACGCGCAAACTGGTGGATGCATTGATGGAAAGACTGTTCGACGAGCAGGTAGAGCACCTCGTTCCCTATTTGGAGACCTTCGATAAGCCTGGTGTCATAGTGCCCCAGAATATGCAATTGAAGCTAAAGCAGGAAGCACTGAGACTTGCACAGCGAGAGACGATGGATGCCTGAGGCAAGATTCCAGATCGACAATGTCCTCCTCCCCGGCATGGGGTCCGTGCAGCCTATCCTGATCGAGAGCGGAATGGTTTCCGCCATCGGCCAGGGATCAAGGACCGGCATTAAAACCTACGACGCCGCGGGCGCTTTGTTGCTGCCTGGGTTTGTGGACGCGCACATTCATCTTGATAAGGCAATGCTCCTCGGCCGATGCCCGATCTGCGAAGGGAACTTGAAGGAAGCGGTTCGCCTGACGGCAGTGTGCAAATCGCAATTCACGGAGGAGGATGTCTACGCGCGCGGTTCAGAGGTTCTCGACATGGCCTTCCGGTCGGGCACACGAGCCATGCGAACCTTTGTCGAGGTCGATCCGCGGGTCGGCATGCGGAGTTTCGATGCTATCCGCAGGCTTGCCGCAGACTGGGCCCATCTCATCGATTTGCAGATCTGTGCCTTCGCCCAGGAGGGTGTTACCGACGAAACGGAAACGCTCGCCTTGCTTGCCAAAGCGTTGGAAGCCGGAGCGACAGTGGTCGGCGGATGTCCCTATACCGACGCTGATCCGCATGCGCATGTCGAGCTCATCTTCGATCTTGCGGAACGGTTTGGCGTTGATGTCGATTTCCACGTCGACTTCGATCTTGATCCGGAGAATTCGATCCTTCCCAAGATCATCGCGGAGACGGACCGACGTTCCTATCATGGCCGTGTCGTGGTCGGCCACGCGACCAAATTCGCGGCCTTTTCGGCCGATAGACGTGCCGGGCTCGCTGCCGGAATGCGAGAGTCAGGCATTTCGCTGGTCGTCTTGCCAGCAACAGACGCTTTTCTGAATGGTGATCGCTCAGACCCGATGAGGCCGCGCGGTCTGGCGCCCGCCTCCGACCTTGCCGGGGCCGGCGTGGATGTGGCGATCGCAACGAATAATGTCGAGAATTTCTTCACGCCCTTCGGCGATGCCTCCCTGCTGCGGATGGCGCAATTTTACGCCAATCTGGAGCAACTGGCCGCCGATCATTCACTCGATCGCGTGCATGCGATGATTTCGGATATACCGGCGCGCATGACCGGTCTTGCCCTGCCGGACCTTGCGATTGGCGCTGCGGCAGACTTCATCCTGGTCAAAGCTCGATCCGCGGCAGAAGCGATCCGTCGCAACGCTCCAGTCACTGCCGTGATCCGCAGCGGACGGATGCGCCTTTGGGCGCCCGTCCAACCCATTTGCCGGAGCCTGTGATGTCCACTTCGCTCGCAGTCAGTCCCCACCCCCAGGCAACGGACATCGGCAATCGCCTGCTCGCGGAGGGTCGATGTGCTGCCGAAGCCGCGGTTGCCATGGGGGCCCATCTTTCCGTGGCAATGCCGCACTTTTGCGGAATCGGCGGCGATGCGGTCTGGATGTTGGCCGATGCCGGTGGACATGTCAGAGCTTTGTCGGGCATCGGGCGTGCATTTGCCTTCAGCGACCAGGTCACTCGAATTGCGACGCGGGGACCGGGATCGATCCTGACCACGTGCGGTGCAGTCGCCACCTGGATCACGGCGCTGGAAGCCAGCGGCCGTTCCGACACGGATATTGCGGCGCTGCTGCAACCCGCCATATCGGCAGCGCGGGATGGCATCATCGTGACCGCCTCACAGGATTTCTGGCGCGAAAAGCGTGACGCCGAAATGTCTGGCTGGCCCGGTTTTTCTAATTTTGCAGACGCGCGCTGCGGTTCTAAACTCATTCAGCCGGAACTGGGCGAAAGCCTGGAGATCCTTGCGCGGGAAGGTTTGCGCAGCTTCTATGAAGGAAGCCTGGCGGCGCGGATTCTGGCTGATCTTCATATGCTTGGTGTCGATGCCACCGCCGCCGATCTGGCGTCGCTCGACTGTCTGAACGAGGCACCGCTGTCGCTCGCCTACCGTGATAGCGTGCTCCACGCGCCGCCGCCACCAACCCAGGGCGTGACCACGCTGGAGATCATGGGCATTCTTGAGCGGCTGGCGCCTCCCAAATCCAGGGCAGACGAGGTTCACCTGATGGTCGAGGCGGTGAAACGGGCTTTCCTGGACCGTCGCCTTATCGACGACGGACCGGAAGCCATGGCTCTGGCCAAGGCCTTTCTATCGGATACGCATCTGGTGAGGCAGTCAGAGGCAGTAGACCCGGCTCGCGCTGCACCTTGGCCGCAGGTTTTCCAGGAGGCCGACACTGTCTATTTCGCCGCGCGCGATAAAAATGGCAATTGCGTCTCCGCATTGCAGAGTACCTATTTTGATTGGGGGAGTGGTTGCAGGCTGGGCCGCACCGGGATCATATGGCATAATCGGGGCGCCGGCTTCTCGCTTGGATCAGGCCGAAATCGACTTGCCTCGGGCCGGCGGCCATTCCATACGCTCAACCCTGGAATTGCAACCCGCAACGGCGTGCCCTGGCTTCTATACGGAACCCAGGGGGCCGATGGCCAGCCCCAGACGCTGACCGTCCTCTTGCGCCAGGCGATCGACCACAAGCTGATGCCGAAAGAAGCGCTCGCGGCCCCCCGCTTTCTTTTGGGAAAGACCTTCTCGGATAGCGGCGAAAGCTTGAAGATCGAGGTCAGCGGCATCGAAGACGAGCTGGCCGCCCTGGGGCATCAGATCAGCCCTTTGCCGACGCTCAGCCCGCTGGCCGGGCAGGCTGGCATGATCCGTATCGAAGGCGACACGGTCATCGGGGCGCATGATCCGCGACATTAGGCTTATTCTTTTCGAAGACGGCCAGGGGTCGGGGATGAGGACAAGGCGATTTCGCACGCCCAATATTTGGCAAGACCGATTGAGGCCCGCCCGGCGGTTACTGCGGCAGATAGGCCTCTCCGCCCTTCGCGATGATCTCCTCCTCGCTGAGATGCCTGTGCCAGTGCGAGTAGAGCACGAAGCGATCGCGGGGAAGGCCGAGTTCCTTCTTGAGATGCCGATGGATCGCACTAAAGGCCCGATGCTCGCATCCGCCCCAGACAAAGGCCCTGTCCAGCTGGTCGGGCCATCGGACCGTGCGTATCGCATCCTCCAGCAAGGTCGTCGTGCCGGCGGCAGCGCCGTTGCGGTGCAGCCAGACAACCGCCATGCCGGCCGGACAGCGAAGGGGAAGCTCGTCGGCTTTGCTGTCCACCTCGATGAAGGCTTGGCCGGCCGCGGTGGCAGGCAGGGATTCAAGGACCCTCGCAATACCGGGCAAAGCGGTCTCATCTCCAATCAGAACATGAAATTCTGCGGGTTTTGGGCCCATGGCGGCGGGGCCGAGGATGCCGGCAAGGTTACCCGGGCGCGCCTCCATGGCCCAACGGGTTGCCGGACCGGGATGGGCGTGAAGCGCAAAGTCGATCGTGATTTCCTCGGCGGCGGCATCGATATGCCGGATCGTGTAGACCCGTGTCGGCACGGCTTTGTCGTCGGGCCACACGACATGGCCGCGGTGGTCGAGCATCGGCCATCGCGGTTCATCTGTGCCACGAGGCTGGAAGATGAGTCGACAGTGGAACTGGTCGTCGCGATCATACCGTTTGAGGTTCTTCCCCCGGAACACGATCCGGCGGACGCGGGGAGCAATGTCTTCGACGGATTTCACATGCAGAATACGAAGATCAGCGGGCAGGGCCGGTTCGGCATGATCTCCTTCCCACCGGATCTCCAGCTTCTCGCGGGCGGCGATGAAGCCGATCGGTCCGACGAGCGCATGCTTTAGCCGATTGAGGCCGCCTGCGTTGTTGGCTTCGGCCGTCAGCTTGAAGCCCTTTGCGGTCGCTTCGAACGTGGCAGTGCCGAACGGTGAGCGGATATGATGAACTCCAGCGGCTTCTTCAACAGTCATATCGTGGGTTGCGATCGACTCGACGATCGGCTCCACATATTCGCTGATGTTCTCAAACCGAACCATTGCGCTTGCGCGATATCGTTTGTTCATAACCAGTGACATCCGGATTGCTCCTTGAACTCAAATCGAGGCCCATAACGGCCCCTCAATAGGAAATGCCGCGAAATCGCGATTGATGCGATCGAGGATGGCTGCAGGGTCGAGATCGGCGCATCGCTCGGGATGCAGCCATTTCGCGGCTTGCGCGACGAACAGGATGTTGAGCGGAAGATTTGTGATCAGGCCGGTCCAGATCCCATGAACGCGCTGTGCGCGAACGCTCGCCAAGTGGTGGAAGGCAGGCCTTCCGTCGATCAGGCGCTGCAGACCCTGCCGGCCAAGGGCAGGGTCGATGCCAGGTCCGATCGCGGGACGGCTGCCCGAGGCCCATCCGCCGCCAGAGGCTATGTACACGTCGTGGGGCGTTGACAGTAGATATTCGAGCGAGAGCTTTTCGAACCACGGAGCGGTCACGCCCGGCAAGGGTTGTCCGCCGGCAAGTGCTAGCAGATCGCCCCAGACTTTTCGCCCTGCCGCCCAGCAGCAATCGTCAAGGGTGGATTGGACTTCCAGATAGGTCGTGACCGGTGTCGTGCCTTCAAGGCGTGCCGTTATCCCTGCCAGTTCTCGTTCATAAAAGGCGATGAACGCGTTCGCCTTTGTCAATGTGCCGAGCAGTCCGCCCCACATTTTCATAGCATTCTTGAGTTCGGCAACAGGACCGGCTGTGGGCTCGCCGGCGTTGGTATTGCTCGATGCATCGCTGAAGACGACGGGAATACCGAACTGCTTCAGCCTTTCCACCATTGGATCCGCATCGCCCTGCGGCGTCATGAAGGCAGTCGTGACAACGAGATCAGGTGCCAGGGCGATTAGCCCTTCCAGTGAAACCGTATCGGGAGACTGCTTGCCGACGGTGCTAACGGGATAGCCGTTGGTCAGGCGCTCTTGCAGGCGCTCGCTGTCGATCCGATCGACAGCCGCCCAGCCCACGACGAGCGAGGCGGGATCCTCGTGCAAGAGGGACATGGTCACAAGATCGTGTGCCTCAAGAAGGATGATCCGTTCTGGCAAAGCGCGAAGTCGCACCTCGCGCCCAGCCATGTCCGTCACGCTTATTGGTTGTCCCTCAGCCGTCGCGGGCCGGATCTGCGAGAGGATGCCGGCGGCGGCGAGGGATGTGCACAAAAGGCGTCTTGTTAACGTCACTGACGCCTCACCACTTATATTTCAGGCCGGCCAGCACCGTGCGGCTGTTGCCGTATTGGCAATAATAGTCGGAACTGCAGGAGGAATAATATGCCTTGTCGAGCAGGTTCGTGACATTGAGCGTTGCCTGAAGCCCTTTCAGGCTTGGGTTCTTCGCTCCGAAATCATAACGGAGTGCGGCGTCCAGCAGCGTGTAGCCATCGGCCTTCACCGTATTTGCGTCGTTGCTGTAGCTGGAGCCGACAAAGCGTGCGCCCCCGCCAAGGCTCAAACCCTCCAGCGCGCCGGTTTCGATCACGTAGTTTGCCCAGAGCGAAGCGTGGTAGCGCGGCACGGCCTGTGGACGATTGCCGATGATCGACGCGATGCCGGATTCGGAAACTTCTGTGTCGAGCAGAGAGACGGCCGCTATTAGTTCAAGGTTGCTGGTCAGATTACCTCTGGCTTCGAACTCCACGCCCCGCGAATGGATCTCGCCCTGCTGTTCGTTGAAGCCGCTTGAAGCATTGTAGTAGACGACGTTTTGCTGGCGGATGTCAAAGGCGGATAGGGTGAAGACGGCGTCCAGCCGCGCCGGCTGGTACTTGATCCCTACCTCGTACTGTTCCGCTTCCGTCGGTTTCAGGGGATTGCCGTCCGCTCCCAGACTGGTCGTCGGTTCGAATGAGGTGGAGTAGCTGACATAAGGCGCTATACCGTTATCGAACAGATAAAGCAGGCCCGCTCGATAGCTCGTCGCGCTGTCAGATCGCTCGGTTGACGTGCGGGTGAGGCGATTATCCGTATCCTGATTTGCCCAATCGTGCCGGACGCCGAAGACACCGCGCAGGCTGCCGATTTCGATCTGGTCCTGAAGGTAGATACCCGTCTGGCGGAGCGTCTGATCGCTATCGACCGCAGCCATGAACGGGCCGACCGGCTGACCATAAACGGGGTTGGTGACATCGAGCGATGGTGCGCCACCGAGAAAATACTTCCAGCTGCTGGTGGAGCGCTGGATGTCGAGGCCTGCAAGAAGCGTATGACGCACGGCGCCAGTCTCAAGGTTGAACTCCGCCTGATTATCAAAAGAAAAACCACGCGCGTCTTCGATGGAATGCACAGCCCAGCGAGGGACAATACCGGTTGCCGACATCGGGCCGTTCATCTGGAGCGACTGCATGTCGGTGTCAACGCCCGAATAGCGGAAGTTCGAGCGTACCGTCACCTGGTCATCGAAATTGTGCTCGAGCCTATAGCCAACGCCATACTGGGTGCGCTCGAAAGCGTCATAGTCTGGATCTCCAACATTGAGGTCGCGGCGCAAGAAGCCGGCATAGCCTGCAGGCGCCAGAAAGCTCGGATACAGCGAATTAAAATAGCCGCCTTCCGGATCCCGTTGATAATAGCCGGAGATCACCAGCGACGTGTCTGCGTCCGGCTGCCACTTCAGAGATGGCATCACGCCAAGGCGCTGCTCGTCGACATGGTCATAGCGCGTGCCGGAAGACCGGCCGATGACCGCAAGCCCGTACTGCACCGTGCCATCGGAGGTGACAGGTCCGGTAGAGTACAGTCCGCTCTGGACCCGTCCGTCCGGTCCCACCTCGAGCCGCACCTCATTCGATTGGATGTCGGACGGCTCCCGGCTCACCTGATTGACGAGGCCGCCGGGGCTGATCTGCCCATAGAGGAGGGCGGAAGGCCCCTTCAGCACGTCCACATGATCCAGGAAGAAGGGATCGATGGATGGAGTAGCGAAAGCTTGCCCGCGCTGCATTCTCAAGCCATCCAGAAAGCTGATATAGCTGGTGGCGGTGCCGAATGCGCCGAAGCCGCGGAGAAACACCGAATCATAGCGCGAATTTGAATCCCGATCGGAAAGGACGCCGGCGGTATAACGCAGCGCCTCGCTGACGGTCTGGGAATTCTGGTCGTCGATCTGCTTGCGCGTGACGGTCGTGACCGATTGCGGCGTCTCTGTCAGCGGCGTCACGGTTTTGGTTGCGGAGCGGGCGGATCTGGCGACAATGCTGTCCGACGTGTCAGCACTCGTGCCGTCGCCCTGCACCAAGACGGGCGCCAATTGGGTCGTCTGCTCCTGAGCCCATCCTCCCGAAGCGATGAGAAGGATGGCGGTTCCCGCCATGAAAGATTTGCATCGAAACATCTGCCCCACGATTTTCCCCATGGTCAAAGCCTGCCGCATCGCCTACTTCCATAAATCAAACGGGACCGTCCTGTCCAGTAAATATGAAAGAGACAGTCAACATTTGGATTGGCAAGACACGGGCCGCGCTCCAAAATGCGCTGTTGCAATTGCAGGAGGAAGAAAATGACATCTCACGTCATGCAGGTACCGCGGCGTGTCGGTCGGCCTTCCAAAGCAGACAAGGACGCTGCTGCGGAGCGGATCATCGGCGCGGCGACGAACCTGTTCGCCACGAGGGGATTTGCCGGGACCTCCATGGAGCAGGTTGCCGCACATTCTGGCGCAGGCAAGGACACGGTGTATCGCCGTTACCCATCCAAAGTGGCCTTGTTCGAAGCGGTTGTGGACCACGCGCATCAGCGCGCCATTGCCAGGCTCGAAACGATGCCCGCGGCCAGCGGCACCGCGCTTGAGCGGCTTCAAGCCTTGATGCTAGCCATGCTGCATATTAACATGGAGCCCGACCTCATTGCGTTGAAGCGTATCACCTTCAGCGAGGCCGTTGTCTTTGAGAAAGACGGTCCGATACCGCCGCAGCCGGATCCGATCATGGAGAAGCTCGTGGATGCAGTCGCTGAGGCACAAGCGGCGGGATCAATCGCCGAGGGTGACGCCAAAGCGATCGCCAGCCATCTGATACACTGTCTTGTCGCGCTGCCGACGGCCGCGGCGATGACGGGGAGTCACGCATTCGATGCCAGCGGGAGTGTCAAAGAGCATTTTGACAGAACCTGGCCCTGGCTCATCAATGGCGTGAGGGGAGGCGCTGTGTCCTAGGCCGCCGAAGGCGGGCTATGTCGGGCGTTGTGGGTGAGGCCGCGCGCGACAGTGTAGCGGACGATGCGATGCGATGCGTATGGCCTTGCCTTGCCCACAAGCGGATCGATGCCGCTTTTCTTACGGCGGAGGAGATGTGAGCGACCGGAGTTCTCGTGTCGGTTTCGAAGGCATTGCAGGGACTGAAACTTGCTCGCCACCGGGCGCTTCTGATGCCGTGGCACTTACGTCTCCTGATTCGGCTCACTCGCTTTTGAAAGACAGCCGAATAAGCTGACTGTTCATCGCCGCCCTCTGGCATTCAAGAAGCAGCCCATTGTCGATGCGACCGGTTGAGTGAACCAGTAGGACCGGCGCATTGGTTGGGCACTGCAGAAGGGCGGCTTCCCTTTCTGTCGGTAGCCCGGCCGCCACGGTTGTCGATACGCGGCGCAGCTGTCCCAACCCTTCGCGCAGAGCGATCTTAGTCAGGGAGTCCGTTTCTTTCAGTTTCTGGTCCAGGTCCTGCACAAGGTCTGCGCGGATGTGGCGCACCGTCAGGATGAACGGCACCTCGTCGCCGAGGATGAGCGCGGTGACGCGCAACAGAGGATGACCGGTTCCGATACGCAGTATATGGGCCATCTCGTCATCTGCCGGAACTTCCTGGCTGTCCATCATGCGGATTGCGGATCGGACACCCTGTCGATCCAGGACATCGCGGAACCGGGAGGTGGCATCTACCTCATAGGTTAGGCCCGTCTGCATGACGAAGGAGCCGCGACCGTTCACACTCCGGATTAATCCTTCTTGTGACAGAGCCAGATAGGCGCGTCGCACAGTGTTTCGGCTGACGCTGTACTGTTTCGAAAGATCGAATTCCGGCGGGACCTGGCTGCCGGGCAGCAGCTCTCCCAAGCGGATGGCCTTCTTCACCGCCTGATAAACCCTGAACCATTGCGGCTCCATCCATCAACTCCGACTCTGCTTTCCTGGAGCTGTACCTACAGCTGTCATGTGCATTTCACAATGAGTCCCTAAACAAATCCCTATCGAGGCGGCCAGGCCAAGAGTGAACATACCGCCCGGCAAATGCAGATCATCGTCACGTTATCGCCGACGCTTCATCACGCCGGACGCGGGTTCCCCGCGTCGTTGCGGCACGCCCTTTGCTCGCTGTTTTCAAGAAGGTTAAGACAATGACTGGATTTACCCGCCGCCATCTCCTTTCCCTTTCGGCTGCGTCAACGGCCGCCTTTGCCATACCGCGCTTTGCCAGGGCGCAATCCGCCGAGCGTCCTGCCGTCACGGTGGCAGTCCAGCGCATTTCCAATTCCAACACCCTGGAGATGTTGACGGAACAGTCAAATGTCGGCGCTCGCATTTACACGAGTTATGCCGAAACCTTGCTCGGTAATGACTGGATCGGCGACATGTCGCTGAAGTCGCAACTGGCGATCAGCTGGAACCGCATCGACGATCTGACGGTCGATGTGGACCTGCGGGAGGGCGTGAGATTTCACAATGGCGACATGATGACTGCCGAAGATGTGGCCTTTTCTTATGGCCCCGATCGGATGTGGGGCGGCGGAACCTTTGAGGTTCCCGCCAACGTCACGGCGGTCGCGCGCCAGGCTCTTCCGGCCTTCGAGCGCATCGAGGTGCTCGGGCCGCACAAGATCCGTCTGCACAACAATGCCATAGATCCTGTCCTGGAAGGCCGCCTCTCGGCGTCGATCGGCATGATCGTCAACAAGCGCGCCTTCCTGGCAGCCAAGAGCTGGATGGACTGGGCACGACAGCCAGTCACCACGGGTCCTTATGCCGTTGCCGAATACAAGCCTGATTCCGTGCTGACGCTCTCCGCATTCGATGATCACTGGGAAGGCCGCCCGCCGCTTCGCCAGATCCGCTTCGTCGAGACGCCAGAGACGGCGTCGCGCATCAACCTCCTGCGTTCCGGTGGTGCTGATTTCGCTTGTGACATTCCTCCTGACCAGATTGCGACAGTGGAAGCCGATAAACGCTTCAAGGTTGTCGGAGGACCGATCAACAACACCCGCTACACTGTGTTCAATAAATCCCATCCGGTTCTGGCCAATGCGCTGGTTCGCCAGGCTCTGACCCACTCAGTCGACCGAAACCTGATCGTCGAAGCCCTGTGGAGCGGCCGTACCGAAGTGCCACGGGGCCTACAATGGACCTTCTATGGCGATTTCTACATCGCCGATCACGACAATCCCGCCTACGATCCGGATAAGGCACGAGCGCTGTTGCGCGAGGCCGGCTACAATGGCGAGCCGATCCCTTACCGAGTCCTGAACGACTACTATACCGCCCAGACGGCCACCGCTCAGATCAATACGGAAAACTGGCGCTCTGTCGGCCTCAACATCAAGCTGCAGATGGTGGAAAACTGGGGCCAGATCAGCGAAGGCGGGCCGGAAACCCGCGGCATTCACGACTGGTCGGCGGCCGCCACCCTGCCTGACCCTTATGTCCAGATGAGCGGATCCTGGGGTCCTGCCGGGTCTCCATGGAGGAACAACCAGTGGCGCAACGAGGAGTTTGGTGCGCTCTCGAAGGAACTCGGTTCCAGCACGGATCGCACCCGTCGCATCGCGGTGTGGCGACGCATGCTGCAGATTATCGAGATCGAAGATCCGGCCTATGTGGTCTTGCACCGCAATGCGTCCTTCACGGCCAAGCGGGCAGATATCAACTGGGCACCCGCCCAATCTTTCGTGATGGATTTCCGTCGCCATAATTGGGGCGCTTGAGGTCATGGCGTTCGTCCAGATCCAGAACCTTACGGTCGCATTCGGTCGCGCGCCAGCTCTCCGTGGCATCAACCTCTCGGTAGAGCGTGGCGAAGCAGTCGGTCTGGTTGGCGAGTCCGGTTGCGGGAAATCCGTAACCTGGCTTGCAGCACTCGGCCTTCTGCCTGCTTCGGCTACGGTGCGTGGTTCCGTCCTCGTTGACGGTAGCGAAATTCTTGGTGCCCCGAAGGCACGGTTGGAGCCGGTGCGCGGCGGTCGGATCGCCATGATCTTCCAGGATCCGGCTGCAAGCCTCAATCCGGTCCACCGCATCGGACGCCAGATCGCCGAAGCGCTTGGCCTGCATCGCGGCTTGACCGGCCAGAGCGCGAGGGCCGAGGTCATGCGCCTGCTGGATCTGGTCGGGATCCCCGATTCAAGGAACCGCATCAATGCCTATCCGCACGAGTTGTCAGGTGGGCAGAACCAGCGCGTGATGATTGCCATGGCGCTGGCGGGCGAGCCTGATCTTCTGGTGGCGGATGAGCCGACCACAGCGCTCGACGTCACCATCCAGGCACAGATCCTCGATTTGCTGACAACGCTTCGCCGCGATACCGGAATGGCGCTGGTGCTGATTTCGCATGATCTGGGCGTCGTTGCGGAAACCTGTTCCAGCATTGCTGTGATGTATGCTGGCCGGATCGTTGAAGAGGCGCCGAGCGGACAGATCTTCGCCCGTCCAAGTCACCCCTATACGCGCGGGCTCATGGGAGCCTTGCCGCCGCTTAACGGGGCACGCAGGCGGTTGGTCGCCATTCCCGGCAGTGTGCCGGAAGCGGCGCATATGCCGCAGGGATGCGCTTTCGCACCTCGCTGTTCTGCGGCAACCGATCGCTGCACGGAAGTGGACCCGGTGCCCCTGCCACTGACGCACGAGCATAGCGCCGCCTGCATTCATGCACGGCCTTATCAGGCTGCGGATGAGCTAGCGTTCAAGTCCGCACACAATGCGCGCGAAAGGGCAATGCAATGAGCATGGGTGCATCAGCCTTGCTCGAGGCGCGTGATCTTTCGCGCAGCTACTCGATGCGGCGCGGCGTCCTGGGGCGACCTCATCCCGTTCGCGCGGTGGACAATGTTTCGCTCACGGTGGCGCGTGGGGAAACGCTGGGACTGGTCGGCGAGTCCGGTTGCGGAAAATCGACGACGGCGCGGCTGGTGCTGGGCATCGAACCAACCGACACCGGCTCCGTCACCTTCGACGGCATGGCGTTGCCGCAGGATGGCACCAAGGCTTGGGCGAGCCTCCGCCAACGCATGCAACTGGTCTACCAGGACCCCTTGGCCGCTCTGGACCGACGTCTGACCCTCGGTGTGCAGATCGGCGAACCGCTGGACATTCACCGGATCGGCACTCTTTCGGAAAGAGAGGAAAGAATCGCGGCCGTGATGGAAGAGGTCGGCTTGCAGCCGCATCATGCCGCCCGTCATCCACAATCGCTGTCCGGCGGGCAGCGTCAGCGCGCAGTGATTGCCCGTGCACTTGTCACCAATCCGGATCTTCTCGTCTGCGACGAACCGATCAGCGCGCTCGATGTGTCAATTCAGGCCCTGGTGCTGAACCTGCTCAGCGATCTGCAGGAGCGGCTCAAGATGGGCATGCTGTTTGTCAGTCACGATCTGAGAGCCGTGCGCCAGATCAGCCAGCGTGTTGCGGTGATGTATCTCGGGCGCATCGTCGAGGAGGGCGATCCGGACGCGGTGCTGCACGATCCGGCCCACCCTTACACGCAGGCTCTGGTCTCGGCCATTCCCCACCCGGGGAAGAGGGCGAGCCGTGTGGTCCTGCAGGGTGATCCGCCCAATCCCGCCAACCGCCCGGCAGGCTGTGCCTTTCATCCGCGCTGTCCTGTCGCTTCCGCGACTTGCCGCGAGCAAGTGCCGCAACTGAAACCTCGCCGCAGCGATGGCCGACGCGTCGCCTGTCATGTGGTGCATGGGGAGGCTGCACCTGGCCGCACCCCCGTTTCGCTGGAGACCTGCTGACATGCTGCATTATCTACTGCTCCGGCTGCTGCGGGCCGCCGTCAGCATCGTCATGGTCGTGACCTTTGTGTTCGTGGTTTTGCGCCTTTCGGGCGATCCGGCCATGGTGATCATGGGTGCCGATGCGCCGCCGGAGGCCATTGATGCCTTTCGGAAGGCCTGGGGTCTCGATCAGGCACTGTGGATCCAGTATTTCTCGTTCTTCGAGGCGATTTTCAGCGGCGAACTCGGGCGCTCCATGCGCGATGGCCGCGACGTGGTGTCCGTTGTTTTGGAAAGAGTTCCCTCGACACTGGCCCTGACCATTCCGGCCTTTCTGGTAAACCTCCTTGTGGGTGTACCTGCCGGCGTTTATGCCGCACTCCACCGCAACTCGTTCATTGACCGCCTCGTCATGGTGATGGCGGTCACGGGCTTTGCCGTTCCTTCGTTCATCCTGGCCATGCTGTTGGTGCTGATTTTCTCTGTCAGTCTCGGCTGGCTGCCATCGGCAGGGCAGGACAGCTGGGTGAACGCCATTCTTCCGATTGCGACGATGGGCTTTGGCGGCGCAGCACTTCTGGCGCGCTTTACCCGTAGCGCCATGCTGGAAGTGCTCGGCCAGCCTTACATCCGCACAGCGAGTGCCAAGGGCCTGTCGTGGTCGGCTGTGGTCTGGCGTCATGCACTGCAAAACGCGGCTATCCCCACAATCACCATCATCGGCTTCATGCTGGGCGGCCTGGTCGCGGGTGCCGTTGTTGTTGAGAGTGTCTTTTCCTGGCCGGGGGTTGGAAGGCTTCTCGTCGTGTCGGTCGCCAACAGGGATCTCGCCGTCGTGCAGGCCGTCGTCCTGATGATCGCCATGACGATGGTCGCAGCCAACATGATCGTGGATGTTCTCTACGGCCTGGTCGATCCGCGCATGCATGGGCAGGCAAGGCCGGCGCGGTGATGATGTTCCTCGCCGCCTTGAACCTGTCTCGTCGCTGCCCGCTCAGAACTTGAAGGAGCAAACCATGGTCGAAGCCACCTCTTCACTCGTCGCGGCCGAGAATTCTCCTGCAGCAAGGCCTACAGCACTGCTGGAGCGCGTCAAACGCATGCCGATCCTGATCAGCATTGCCGTCCTGTGGCTTGTTGTGATGCTGGCGGTTGCCGTCTCGGCCGACCTGATCTCCCCATACCGTTTCACCCAGATGGATCTCCGCAACCGCCTGAGCCTGCCGGTCTTCATGGGCGGTAGCTGGGCGCATGTGCTTGGAACGGATGAGTTGGGTCGCGACGTTCTGTCGAGACTTATCACTTCGATACGCATGAGCCTGCTGATTGCGTTCGGCGCGACCATTATCGGCGCCGTGATCGGCGTGACGCTGGGTTTCGTGGCCGCACATTTCCGCGGTATCGTCGAGCAGGCGCTTTTGGCGCTGGTTGATTTTTCCGCTGCCATTCCCTTTCTTGTGCTGGCGCTCGCTGTGCTTGCGTTTTTCGGCAATTCGCTGGTGCTGTTTGTCTGCCTGCTTGGTTTCCATGCGTGGGAGCGCTATGCGCGCATCGCCCGCGGCCTTGCCATCAGTGGCCGGATGCATGGCTATGCCGCGGCCGTACATCAGTTGGGGGCGTCGCCCTGGCGACTCTACGGCCGCCATATCCTGCCCAATATAGCTTCCACACTGATCGTTTCGATGACGCTTGCCTTCCCTGAGATCATTCTCTTGGAAAGCGGCCTTTCCTTCCTCGGTCTCGGCATTCAGCCGCCGAACACTTCGCTCGGCAACATGGTTGGCTTTGGTCGCGAATATCTCTCCTCGGCTCCCTGGATCATGCTGGCGCCGGCCTTCGTCATCACCACCACCGCGCTCTGTGTTTCGCTTCTCGGCGACTGGCTGCGCGACCGGCTCGATCCGACCCTTTCCTGATCTGCCACCCTCAACAGCATTCTGCTTCACATAAAGAAGGACTACACCCATGTCTGACCTGCCCATTCTTGGCGCCGCCATGACGTTGAAGGACGTTGAACTGAACCGCGACTGGCTGCTGGAAAAGCCGCGCGATCTCGAACTGCAGGATTTCGTTCCAGCCGAGGTTCTGACAGGCGACTGGCAGCCGCTGGTGGAGCGCGCGAAGCAGCTTCTCGATGGCCATCAGGGCCGTCTTGGCATGCATGGTCCTTTCATGGGCCTCAATGTCGCCTCCGCTGATCCGGATGTGCGGGCCGTGGTGGCGCGCCGCATGGATCAGGCGCTTGACGTGGCGGCTGCGCTCGACATCACCCAGATCGTCATCCATAGCCCCTATACGACCTGGATGCACAACAATCTCGACAATTGGCCGGATCAGCGCCAGCGGGTGATCGACATGACGCACCAGACACTGGATGCCGCTGTAAAGCGCGCCGAGATCCAGGGTTGCGTCTTTGTGCTGGAAAATATCGAGGACAAGGATCCCGCCGAACGCCGCCGTCTGGTGGAAGACTTCAACTCGCCCGCATTTGCTCTATCCATTGATACGGGTCATGCGGCCTATGCCGCCGGGTCGACCGGTGCGCCGCCGGTCGATTACTTCGCCCATGACGCCGGCAATCTTTTGCAACACGTGCACCTTCAGGACGCCGACGGCTATGCGGATCGTCATTGGCCGCTCGGCCATGGCAACATCAACTGGCGTGCCGTCTTCGCACGCTTGGCCGTCATCACCTCCAACCCGCGCCTGATCATCGAGATCCGCGACAAGAGCCAGATCCAGGCCTCTGCCGCCTATCTCGCAGAGCTCGGCCTTGCTCAGTAAGCCGTGACGGTCAAACGGGCGAAGGCTGACCACGGGTCAAACCTTCGCCAGCCGTGCGCGGCGAAGCCTCGACCGCCACGGCGTCCAAGCCCTGCTCCTGGAGCGCCCGCCGCGCATGCGCCGCAACAAGATAGCGGCCCACCAGATCCGAGAATGCGTCTGCCTTCATGCCGCGGATTCCGATAGCGTCCAGCTCGATCATGTGGCGCTTCGGCTTGACCTTGTTGTAGAAGGAAAACCGGGTCCGGCTGGGCAGAGGCTCGTTTGGGTCCAGGTAAAGTTGCAGGGCGAAGCGGGTGGAGGCATAGACCTGATAGCCGTTGACCGCGTCCCACCGTACAGGCTCGCTCAGCCAGGGCGAGCGCAAGAATTCCGGCGTGAAAACCATCAATGGCCGGGCGGCCCGGCGGCGATAGAAGACGACAGCGGCAAGGCACAGGAGCATACCGAAACCGAGCACCCCTGTGAGGATGGCCCTGTGGCTCTCATTTCCGCCGAATCCCATCTCATAGGGGAAGAGATAGGTGCAGGCGAGGAAGACGCCGAAAAGTACGATGATGAAGATCATGGCGCCTGCCATCGGCCCGGTATTCTCATGGACCACCAGCTCCGGCTCGGTCACCCCGGCGGCGGCCGTCTTCAGTTCCTCCCGGTATTCCGTGCGAACGGCGCTGGCATTGCGCAGGAAGTCTGCGGAGAGTTCGCGGCAAAGCTGATCCCAGGACGGGAATGCCCGTCTGCCGAAAGATGCCATGCCTGGATCAGGGCGTCGGGTCGCATGCGAAAGGAGCGTGTCATCAACTGAAACGCCGAGCGCCTGGATGCGCTGGATCGTCGGAGGGTGGCTATCGGTCGGGTGGGCCTGGCGGTCTTCCAGATGCGCGGCCGGATCGACAAAGCCTTGATTGGCGGCCACACTCGCGATGGCCGCAACAAGATCCGGCCCAAGCCCCTCATTTCCGCGAAAGGCATCGTTCAAGACAAAATGCACACAAGGGTCGGCAATATGGACGCGCACCAGCGCGGACGCGGCACCGCCTGTGCCGCTGACCGCGCTGCCGTGGCGATCCGCTTCGAACTCGCGCAGCCGGCTCCAATGGGCAACAGCGGTATCAAAGCGGGACAGGGCGTGGTAACCGAGGCGAAGGCCCGCGGCGATGCCAAAATCACCATTGATATCAGCCCGGTAGAGTGCGTCCAGCGAACGCTGCAGGCTGGAATAGATCGGCACGAAGCGCTGCGAATACCGGGTATCCTCGCCTGCAAAATGCGCAAGCTCGTGGCCGACAATGGCTGCGATCTCGGCGGTGTCGAGAAGCTCCAGCATAGGGGCCGGCATGTGCAGGGTCCGCCCCTCGATCAGCCGCTCCTCGGGAAGAAGCAGAAGCCGGCTCTCGGTCACGTAGAAGCCGCTGGTCAGGCCGACGACGATGGTGTCCGGCGCGCCGGCCTCCATGCGTGTCGCCAGATTGCGGACGAATGTCCAGAGCGCAGGCGCCTCGTGCTCGGTCACGACACGCGCCCTTTCTATGATCGGCTCCGGCTCCACCAGCGCGAAGACGCGGCGCAAGCCGCGGACGGCGGTGATGGCGCAATACAGCGCGACGCCGGCGAGGATGATGCCGATCAGCCCCAGTTTTACGGCATTGCCTGAGAGATTGCCCCAGAATGGCAGCGTCAGGGTTTCGAAGACGGTGGCGCCGACGCCTGCAAAGCCAAGGCCGAGCATGACGGCAGCCAGGAAGAACGGCAGCGTGATCCTCAGCCAGGTGAAACTGCGCACCAGCTGGTCGCGCGAGCGGCGCGCCGAGAGGCCGGCAAGGCTTGATCCAAGCAGGCCGACCGCGCCGCCCAGCAAGGCAAGGACTCCCCCGGCTATCGTGACATAGGCAAAGGGATGCCGGATTTCTGCGACGGTCTGGACAAGCTCGGTCTCACCAAGCGCATTTTCCAGCTGCGCAACGGCCATCGAGGCCGGGAAAGAACGCCCGCCTTCAAAGCGGATCATCGTTCCCGGCGCGTCGGCCGCAATCGGGCGGATTTCATCGAGTGAGCGGGTGATGTCCTGTACATTGGCTTGAACCGCCTGTCTGGCGTCGACGGACCGATCCAGCTGCCAAATGCCGAACCCGGCAAGCGCCAGCGGCAGCAGGATCAGCCAGAAGCCTGATATCAAGGCCGGCGGTATGCGGCGCCTGGCTGTGTCGGTGGTCGCTTGCGCATCGGTCATGACGTCTTCCTGTCCCGGTATCTTGCCAAATTCCCCAAAAGCCTGGTGAAGCTTGAGAGAACGCCGCCGAAGGCGATCGCGTGGTCCACAGAACTGTCTCGCTCGGCGGTCTTCCAATGTCCTGCCGTGACGATTGATCAGTGCTTCCTCGCCTGCATCTAAGGTTGCGAAGGGATAGGTAGCACCGGCGATCGAAAAGTGTAGCGAGGCGCGAAGGATTTCACGGAGCGCTCGGCATGGGAGCTGTGCGGGGGACTGCAAAGGGCAATTGCGCGGTCTGCGCGGCCTTCTTCGGCCGGCTGACGGGGGGCATCGTCAGCGCCATTTCGGTGCGGCGCTGGCTGACCGTGGCGGCTATCCGGGGCGACCCTCCGGCGCGACCATTCCGCGGGGCTGCAGCTGACGCCGCTTTAGGCAAATGCCCACCGGGAGCGGATGTCCTGCCACGCAGCGCCGCTTTTCCAGGCATGCGGTCCAATCCGTCTTGACGATTTTCGAATTTATTTTGAAAGTTTTTTTTCAAAGCTTCTGGTGCCGTGTCTGCGGTTAAACTTGATTTCTATAGCTGTTTGGCTTCGCCGATATTGCCGGCCTGCGCACTTTTGGCCGGTGTTCTGCCTAAAAGATAAAAGCTGCATGATTTGTAGGCAAATGCTAATCCAAAACCGAGCCTGGCACTCTTTGCAAAATAAATTTCAGGGGTAAGCTGGTTTTCATTCGTATTCTCCACGAGAGACGCCATGACAGCCTTGACCTCATCCCACCTCACGCCTTCCTTCCAATCCGATCAACGGTTCGAACGACTTCTCGACGGGTTCAGGCCTTCCTTCGAATTCGAGCCGGTCGGCCCCTTGCCGGAAAGCGAGTTCGTCGATCGGCTGCGGCGCATTCGCCGTGAGGCTGTGGTCGCGGGCCACGATGTCATCCTGATCCATGCCGATTCGATCGGCTCCTATAAGGTGTCGAATTCCTATCTTCGCTATGTTTGCGACTGGGCGCGCGAAGGCGTGCTGGTCATCCCGACCGATGACGACCAGCCGCTGACGCTGTTTTCGATATTCAGCAGTTCGGTACTGCTTCCGCCGGCCGGCGAGCCGGTGCTGGTGGAAGATATTTGGCAGGTCGGCACCTGGGGGCGCGAAACCTATAACCGCCCCGGCAAGACCGTCGACAAGGTGAGCGATGCTGTCGCGGCCTTTCTGGAAAAGAACAAGCTTTCCTCGGCGCAGATCGGCATCATCGGCGATGCCACCTCGACCGGCTACTGGAACGGGCTCAAGACCAGATTGCCGAAAAGCGCCTTCGTGCCGGCCGAGCCGATCATCGACCGGATGCAGAAGGTCCGCTCGCCAAAGGAACAGGCGGTGGTGCGAGCTGCCGCGCAACTGGCCAGCATCGGCATCGAGGCGGCCTATCACGTCATCAAGCCGGGCGTGACCGATTTCGAGATCTATGCCGCTTTCACCTATGCGCAGATGTCAAGGGGCGGCGAGACCGGCGATGGTTACCAGATCGGCATCAACCGCTATGGCACCCATTGCGGCAAGCCCTATGGCCATATCGTGCGCGATGGCGATCTCATCAACCTTTACATTTCCGCCGTGATCTATCAGGGCTACACAGCCCAGATCGCCCGGATGATCGCGGTCGGCGAAATTACCGACAAGCAGGAGGACGTCCTGCAGATGTGCGTCGACGGCGTTGAAAAGGCCGCCGCGCTGGTCAAGCCCGGCACACTGATTTCCGACGTCGCCAACGCCTCCTTCGAACCTTATATCAGCCGTGGCTACCTGACATCCGCAGAAAGTCGCACCATGCCCTATAACTGGGTGTCGGAGGATGACGGCAAGCCTCGCCTCATTCCCCGCAAGCATGTGGTGGACGAGGACTGGGAGCGCCAGGGCCGCAAGCTGATGCATGTCTATCCCGCCACGCTCGGGCCGCATAATCCGAATGTCGGACATTCGGTGTCCATGCAGAAATTCCCGCCCTACAACATCCAGTCCAACAATCATGACACGCTGGAGGAGGGCATGACCTTCGTGCTGCATTCGCAATGGCTGGAGCCGGAAGTGGCCGGCTGCAATGTCGGCGATTGCTATCTCGTCACAGCCGACGGCCACGAAAACCTCAGCCATCACACGCCGCTTGCCCCCTACCGGGTCAAAGCCTGACGCTTACGAAAATTGCAATAAACCAATAAAAACAGACCCCAGAAGGAGAACTGACATGCTGAACTCCCCCTCGCGCCGCCAATTCCTCGCCACGGTTGCCGTGCTGGCCGTCGCATTTGCCTCTGCCGTTCCCGGCATCGGCCATGCCCAGTCGAAGGTCACGATCAAGATCGCCAATTCTCAATGGCTTGATGCATTGCGCGGCAAGAACCTTTGGGCCGCCATTGCCAAATACCAGGAGGTCGCACCGAATGTGACGCTGGAGCAGGTGGCCATTCCATCGGCCGAATTTGCTGACAAGCTGACCACGGAAATGGGTGCCGGCCAGGGTCCGGATATTGCCATCATGCAGGAAGGATTGTTCTTTGCGATGGCCGATGCCGGCTTCCTCGTCGATATCGGTGCGGCGACCGAGGGCGTGAAACTCAACAAGACCAATGACAATGGCATGATTGACGGCACGCGCTACGGGATTGCCTGGCAGCGCGCGGCCTATGCCTTGATCTACAACAAGCCTGTTCTGGAGGCCGCCGGCGCCAAGGTCCCGACCACGGTTGAAGAGCTGATCGCTTCTGCCAAGGCCGCGTCTGCCAAGACGCCCGGCGTGATCGGCTTCGGTGCCCGGCACCAGATCAACGATCTCAGCGGCTGGTACATGGACTTCCAGAGCTGGGCCTATGGCTACGGGGTCAACTGGACTGACGGGAACGGCAAGCTGACCGTCAACACGCCGGAAGCCGTCGCCGCCGTCACGGCCTTCAAGCAAACCTACGCCTCCGGCATCATCCCGGTCGGCGACAGCATGCCGACCCAGCGCACCCGCTTCAAGGAAAAGCACGTCGCCTTCTCGATCGACAATTCCGGCGGCACGCTGAACATCGCCTCGGGCGGTGCATTGGCCAGCAAGGATATTGGCGGTGCAGCCATGCCGTTCAAGAACCCGGGCGCCCACCAGCAGATCTTCCTTGGTGTCAGCAAGCACAGCGAGGTGCAGGAGGAATCGATCAAGTTCCTGACCTGGCTTTTGACCGAACCCGCCCAGAAGGCCCTTCGCGAAGCCTCCGGACCGGATGCTCTGGCAACGGACGTTCCCGTCAGCGACGATTATGCGGCGGCCAACCCCTGGGCGCCGGCCTTCGTCAAACTCGCGGAGACCTCGCGCAGCACGCTGATCCCCGGCTATGAGGTGGAAACCATGCAGATCATGCGCTTTGTCATGCAGGCAGTGGAAAAGGTCATCCTCTCGGATGCCGATCCGAAGACGGCACTGGACGAGGCGCAGGCCACGATCGACAAGCAGTTCTGATCCCGTCCCCGGAGCGCCCGGTCTTCAGGCGCTCCGACCCCCTGCCTCCATGGATCGGAACAACGGGTATGACAGGCCTTAAAATCCGCAGCGGCATGACGCGCCTCGTGCCCTATGCATTCATTCTTCCACCGATGATCTACCTGATGGTCTTCATGTTCTGGCCGCTTGGCCGCCAGATGTACATGAGCCTCACCAACACGCGGATCATCAATCCCAACCGAGGCCGTTTCGTCGGGCTCGGCAATTACGAGCGCCTGTTCGAAGACCCGGCCTTCTACCTCTCGCTGAAGACGACACTGGTCTATGCGGTGCTGGCGGTGATCTTCGGCGTCGCCCTCGGAACGATCTCTGCGCTTGCCATCGACCGTCCCTTCAAGGGTCGCCCGATCGTGCGCGCTATTCTGTTGTTCGGCTGGGCAGTGCCCAATGTCGCCGCCTCGCTGATCTGGCTGTGGATGTATAATGATCGCTCCGGCGTCTTCAACCGCCTGACGGAAATGCTCGGCGTCGGTCGCTTCGGCTGGTTGACGAGCGTCGATCTGGCGCTCCCGTCCATTCTTGCAACCACGGTCTGGCAGGTGGCACCTTTCGTCATGCTGGTCGTACTGGCCGCGCTGCAATCGGTACCGCAAGAGGTGAGGGAAGCTGCCCGCATCGACGGAGCCGACGGTTTGAGCACTTTCCGTGCCGTTACCCTGCCGCATATACGGCCGGCCATTCAGCTTGCCGCCCTTCTCGTCTGCGTCTGGTCGATCCGGCGGTTCGACATCATCTACCTGCTGACGGGCGGCGGCCCTGTGGGCACCACCAGCACGCTGGTGGTGAAGATCCGCCAGACGGCGTTTGAAAACCACGAACTCGGAATGGCCAGTGCCTATGGCGCGATTGGCCTGGTGCTGGCACTGGCGGTAGCCGCCATCCACTACGCCGTCGAGCAACGCCGCATGAAGTGGATGGGACGCTGATGACCATGAAGACCCTCACCCTCAAAACGCTGCGGTATCTGTTGATCGGCATCCTGGTCGTCATGGCCGGCTTCCCGGTCTACTGGATGGCCGCCACCGCGCTGTCGCCGAATGCGGAACTCTACGGAACAGGCCAGCGGTTCCTGCTGCAGCCGCAGAACATCTTCGGCCTGGTGACGGAACTCGGACAGGTGCCGACCGGACAGTGGCTGTTCAACACGCTGCTGATCGCAGCCGGCGGCACCGTGCTCAGCCTGACGCTGGGATCACTGGCCGGCTATGCCCTCAGCCGATTCAAGTTCCATGGCCGCGGCATTGTCGGCTTTCTGCTGTTCATGACGCAGGTCGTGCCGGAAGCACTCATCCTGGTGCCGCTCTATGCGATGTTCATCACCTTTGGGTTGCTGAACAGCCTGACCGGGCTGGTGCTTGCCAATGTCGGCTTCTCGCTGCCGGTTGCCTGCTTCGTCCTGAAAGGCGCCATGGATGCGGTGCCCTATGAGATCGAGGAATCGGCGATCATCGACAACTGCCCGCGCTTCAGCGTGCTGACGATGATCATCCTGCCCTTGATCGCGCCGAGCATTGCCGCTGCCGCCGTTATCTCTTTCTTCGCCGGCTGGAACGAATTCCTCTTCGCCTCCACCTTCCTGTCGGATCGGGCCAACTGGCCGGCCAGCGTCGGCCTTGCCTCTTTCGTCGGACAATACGAGACGCCCATGTCGGCTGTCATGGGAACCGCCCTGGTATTCTCGGTCCCGGCCATTGTCTTCTTCCTCCTCATTCAACGCAAGATCGTGGCAGGCCTCACCGCCGGCGCCGTCAAGGGATAATCCATGCCCGCTTTGACCTTCAACAACGTCTCGAAATCGTTCGGCGACAACACCGTCATCAAGGCATTCAATGCCGAGATCCACGACGGCGAATTCCTGGTCCTGCTCGGCCCGTCCGGCTGCGGCAAGTCCACGCTGCTGCGCATGATCGCCGGCCTGAGCGACATCACCTCCGGCCAGTTGCTGTTCGACAAGGCGATCGCCAACGATTGGGAGCCGAAACAGCGCGGCGTCGCCTTCGTCTTCCAGAGCTATGCGCTCTATCCCCACATGACGGTGCGCGAGAACATCGCCTTCCCGCTGATCATGGATGCCTTCAAGAAGTGGTATCACCTGCCGATCGTCAACATCATCGCCCGCCACCGGCTGATGCGGCGCAAGGCCATTGCCGAGCGAACGCTGCAGATGGCGCGTCAGCTGGAATTGGAGCCGCTGCTGGACCGGCGCCCTTCCGGCCTTTCCGGCGGCCAGAGGCAGCGCGTGGCACTGGCGCGCGCGCTGGTGCGCAATCCCGCGCTCTATCTGCTCGATGAGCCGCTTTCGAACCTGGACGCCAAGCTGCGCACCCAGATGCGCTCGGAGATCTCCGCGCTGCACCACAAGGTCGGGAAAACCTTCGTCTACGTGACGCATGATCAGGTGGAGGCCATGACCATGGCCAGCCGCATCATCATCATGGACAAGGGGATCGTCCAGCAGGTCGATACGCCGGACGAAATCTACGACAATCCGGCCAATGCGTTTGTGGCGAAGTTCATCGGCTCGCCGCCGATGAACCTCATCCCCGCCTCGATCCGCGCCGAGGGTCTGAAACTGGCCGGCCAAATCGCCGTCGCCCATAATGCCGCCATGCCCGCCCGCCGCGAGGCGACGTTCGGTATCCGACCGGAAAAAATCGAACTCAAGGCCGAGGGCGAGGGCCGCGTTCCCGCGCGCGTCTCCGTCATCGAACGGCTGGGCGCCGAGACGGTGATTGGCTGCAGCCTGATGACTAACAAAGCTTCCGACGAATTGCTGATCGAACAGGACCTCGTCTTCGTCCGCGTGTCCGGCAATCCCCGCATGCGGATCGGCGAGTCCTGCTCGCTGGATTACCGAGCCGAGGACGTGCTGTGGTTCGACAGCGACAGCGGCGAACGCATCCCTCTGACGTAAGAGATCCATCCATGCAGAATTTCCATGTTTCCGCCACCGGCCACAGCCTCAACTATCTGCCGGAATATGTCGCCGTCTGGCAGGGTTTCTTTGAGGAAGAGGGGCTGAACGTCACCGCCAGCGTGCCCTCGCCCTGGGATCTGGTGCTGAGCGATATCGGTGCAGGCAAGGCGCAGGCAGCGCTCGGCGGCATCTGGGTGCCGTCGATGTTCCATGGCCGCGGCAAACGCTATGTGCCCTTCGCGCAGGTTGCCGCCCGGGCGCCGCTGGCGGTCATGGGCCGAGAAAAGCCCGCGGATTTCGACTGGCAATCCATGCCCGGCAAAACGGTCGCGATGAAGGGCAGTAATGGCGCGAGCGTTGGCCTGTTCATGAAATTGCTGCTGCGCGAAAACGGTGTCGATCCGCGCAACGTCCGCTTCGTGCAGGATCTCGACGGCAAGATGCTGAGTGATCTTTTCGTAGGCGGGATGGGTGATTACCTGGTCATCGACTATCCCTCCGCCGTAACGCTGGAAGCGGCCGGCGGGGGCCATTTGGTGCAGGAATTGTCGATCACCGGCGGCAATGTGCCCTGGAGCGTCTATTACACGGATGGCGAGAGCGACGCGGCGCAGCTCGATACGCAGAGCCGGTTTGCCCGCGCGCTCGGGCGCGGCATGGACTGGATCATGGCCAATGATGCAGAGCGCTACCGCGATTTCCTCGCAAGCACGTTTCCGAAGTTCAAGCCGGATTTCCTCGTGAGGCTGGCGAATATCTACCGGGCCAACGGGATGTGGACTACGCCGCGTATCGATCCGGATGCCTATGCCCGTTGGCAGACCGGCATTCATGACGGCCACCTCACCACAGCGCCGATTGCCTATGACGCTCTGATCGACAGCCGGCCAACCGCCGCCCTCGCGACACGCTGACCGAAAGGACATGACGATGCGCATCGCCGTCATCAATCCCAACACAACCGCCTCCATGACGGAACGGATTGCGCAGGCAGCTCGCCGCGTTGCAAGCCCTGCAACCGAAATCATCGGCCGGCAGCCTGCAACCGGACCAGCGGCGATCGAGGGGCCATTCGACGGTGCGCTGTCTGTGCCGAGGCTGCTGAAGGAGATCGTCGCGGCCGAAGCGGATGGGGTTGATGCTCATATCATCGCCTGTTTCGACGACACGGGGCTGGATGCGGCCCGCGCCGTGGCCAGGAAACCGGTGATCGGCATCGGGGAGGCATCGTTCCACGCGGTCAGCCTTGTCGCCCACAGCTTTGCCGTTGTCACCACTCTGTCGCGGTCGGCGCCGGTGATCGAGGATAATATCAACCGCTACGGTTTTGGCCGCCGCTGCCGGAAGGTTTTTGCCACCGACATTCCGGTGCTGGAGCTCGAAAATCCCGCCAGCGGCGCGGTGGAAATGATCTCGGCCATGATCGTGAAGGCAAAGGACATGGGTGTCGAAGGCATTTCGCTCGGCTGTGCCGGCATGGCGGATTTCGCCCAGGGGCTGCAGCGTGAACACGCCATTCCCGTGGTCGATGGCGTCAGCGCTGCCGTTGGCCTGGCGGAAATGCTGGTGCGCTGCGGTCTGTCGACATCCAAATCCGGTATCTGGGCGCCGCCAACCCGGATGCACGTGCTCGGCAGTGACTGAGGGCAGAGGCTCAGCGGCCGGTATTGGTCTGCGGGGTCGAGACATCGTCCAGCAGCTTGACCAGCCGGTCGATCTTTTCGTAGCGCTTGAGGCTTTCCTCGCCCATTGCGGTCGCAACGCTCCAGGAGAGGTAGTTGATGATCGATAGCGCGGCCACGAAGGAGTTGAACGGCGAGGGCGACTGACAGCGGCAACGCAGCACATGCTCGGCCGCTTTGGCGCTGGCCGCAGCACTGAGGTCCGTGATCAGGACCGTGATGGCACCGGCCGCGCGTGCCTCCTTGATGATCGTCGGCAAGAGGCGTGGACGGCGGCGAAAGGCGATGACGAGCATGACATCGCCCCGAGCGATCGAGGCAATCTCGTGGGAATAGCTGGCACCGCCAGCCGGCAGGACCTGGACATCGTTCTTCATCAGCGTCAGGTAATGTGCGGCCTGATGGGCAAGACCGTAGCCACTGCGCAAACCCATGATCCAGACCCGTCGCGCCTTGACGATGGCATTGCTGACGGCTTCCAGCGTTTCCGGCGAGAGGCCTTCTGCGGTGGTTCGGATATTATCGATATCCATCTGCACGGTCGTGGCGATGGAGACCTTTTCCGACGGCGCCCGGTCTGGATCTGCAAGCCCGGCACGGGGCGAGCCCCAATGCTGGTCGGCGCGGATCTGCCGCTTCGCATCCGGATAGGTCTTGTAGCCGAGCGTGCGGATCAGTCGTGCGGCGGTCGCCTTGGAGACATCCGCCTTCAGCGCCAATTCTCCCGCCGTGTAGCTTGGCAATTCCATCTGATATTGCAGAAGGACATCTGCAAGGCGCTTTTCGGCCGGTGTGAAGGAAGAGTAGACCGCATAGATCCGCGCCTCGAGGGAACGGCTTGGCTGCTGCTTCAGGGAGGACTTGCCGGAGGATTTCACCAAAAACTTCCTTGCAGGTGGTCGCTCGCGCGAATCTATACGCACCTGCAGCTCAGGTCGACGCCCCAACGACCGAGTTTGCAACATAGGCAAATGTCTTACGCTCACGCCGGAGAGTCAGCGTCTTGCCTCAGCCCGACGCGCGCGGCCACCGGTCAACAACAGCGCGCTCAAGGCGGTCGGATCCAGCGGGCGGCCGAACAGATAGCCCTGGAGCTGCTCGCAGCCCTCGGCCTTCAAGCACTCGTATTGCTCAAGGTCTTCGACGCCTTCTGCCGTTACGATTGCAGAAAAACTTTTTCCCAGTCCGATGACGGCGCGTATGATCGCCAAATTCTCCTTCGAGGTCGCAATATCGGTGACGAATGACCGGTCGATTTTCAGCTTGTCGAAGGAAAATTTCCTGAGATAGGCGAGGCTGGAATATCCGGTGCCGAAGTCATCCAATGCGATGCGTAGCCCGAGGCTTTTCAGCTCTTTCAGGATCTGGATGTTGTCCTGACTGTCGGAGAGAAATACGGATTCGGTGATTTCGAGTTCGAGCCGATCGGGCGTGAGCCCTGATCGTGACAGGGCTTGGGCCACGCCGGCCGCCAGCGCAAAGCCCGTAAACTGCCTGGGAGACAGGTTGACGGCAACCTTGATCTCCTCCGGCCATTGCATCGCTTGCAGACATGCCTGTTCGAGAACCCACTGGCCTATCGGAACGATGAGGCCAGACGATTCCGCGGCCGGGATGAATTCGCTCGGCGAAATCGGCCCCAGCGTGGGATGATGCCAGCGCAGAAGGGCTTCGCAGCAGACGATCTTCTGCGTGAGCGCATCGACGACGGGCTGGAAGTTAAGGCAAAATTGGTTTTTTCGAAGGGCCGACTTCAGTTCATCGCGGAGCAGCCGCTCTCGATCCGCCTTTTCCTCCATCGAAGCTTCGTACAGCCGGGAGCCACCCTGGCCGGAGGACTTGGCAGCGTAGAGCGCCAGATCGGCGCGTTTGATCAGCACGTCCATCTTCGTGCCATGATCGGGGCTGAGGACCGCCCCCAGGCTGCAGCCGATGGACACGGTATGGCCATCGACCACGAATGGCTGTGTGATGGCCGAGACGACGCGTTCAGCAAGATGTCTGACGCTTTCCTCGCTGACGCCCTGACCGGTATGGACCATTCCGAATTCGTCGCCACCAAGCCGTGCAATAATGTCTTTCTCGCCTATGACGGAGAGTATCCTGCGAGACAATTGGCGCAGCAATTCGTCCCCCGCGTGATGGCCGAGCGTGTCATTGACCGCCTTGAAGCGGTCAAGGTCGATCATCACGAGAGCAAAGGGCGACATGCCGGCCAGCAATTGCTGCAGAGCCGTCTGAAAGGAATGCCTGTTCGGCAAATCCGTGAGAATGTCGTGCAGAGACAAATGCCGATTATGCTCTTCCACTTTCAGTCTCTCCGTCACGTCTTCGGAGATGCCGAGCAGGTAGCGGGGCGTGCCGTCCGCGTCTGGAACGCCGACTTTCTGCGTCCGGAGCGCTCGGATGCCGGCGGGCGTGACGACGCGTTCGTTTTCGATCGTCACCAGTTCGCCTGAGGCGACAACCTCCCGATCTGCATCTTGAAAGCGTTCGGCGTCGATCGCGTCGAACAGATCGAAGTCGGTCTTGCCGATCAGATCATGCCGGCTCACGCCCAATAGATCTTCGCCGGATCTGTTGAGGAGAACAAATCTGCCATTGTCTACCTCTTTGACGAAAACCATTGATGGAATGCTTTCGACGACGGCATTCAGGAAGATCTTTGTGCTCGCCAGCTCGCTTTCTGCTTCCTCTCGCTTTGTCACGTCGATATTGGCGACGACGACGCAGTCTTTGCCATTATGACGCAAGCGCCTGGCAAAGGTGAGAACTTTCAACCGCTCGCCCTGCGCTGTCAGATGCGTTCCGGCCCGGTCGGAATGATAAAATTCGCCGAATTCGGTAATCGTGCGGCGGATAGCCTCGCGTTCCTCTTGAAGCCGAATATCGAGAGCGTTCCTCGTCAAGGCGTCATGGCGGGAATAGCCGTAAAGGGCGCAGGCGGCATCGTTGAATGCCACGAAATTCAGCGTCTCAGCATCGAAGATCCACATGGGAATGGGGTTGCGGTCGAACAACAACTCGAAAGAGGCCTCACGCCGCTTGCGATTGGCGATATTGCGAACAATCACCCCCATGCAGAAACTGGTATCGCTCGTCCAGATGCCGGCCGAGAACTCGACGGGAATTGCGCCCGCGGTCTTGTGCAGGCCAATGGATTCAATGGGCGAGAATGATAGGAATTCGGTCTGGGTCCGTCTGAATTTCCGAACGACGGCCGCCATTTTCCGCTGCAGATTCGGCGGTAGAAGCCGGTCGATGGACGCGTTGATCAATTCGTCTTTGCTGTAGCCGAAAATCGTGAGCGCAGCACGGTTGGCATAAGTAATCGTTCCGGCGGCGTTGATGTGGAGAATGGCATCCGGAGAGGTGCGATTGAGGCACAGAGCAGCCCGCCGCATTTCGGAAAGGCGCTTCATTTCCATCTGGTCCATGGCCAGTTTCGCCAGTCCCCGCAGCGTTTCCTGATCCTCTGGCGAAAAATCCGGCCGTGGCTTCTGATCAATGACACAGAGGCTGCCAAGAACGTTGCCGTTCGACGTGATCAAAGGCGCGCCGGCATAGAAGCGGATGAAGGGCGCCCCGGTCACGAGAGCATTCGAGGCAAAACGGGGGTCCTCCAATGCGTCCGGTACGACGAGCACGTCCGATCCTTCAAGGGCGTGCGCACAGAAGGAGACATCCCGGGACGTCTCGCAAGGCTCGAAACCGGTCTGCGCCGCAAACCATTGAATGTCCGTCTCGACAAACGACAGCAGCGATGTCGGGACATTGAAGATTTTTGAGGCCAGACGAACGATGTGATCGAAGGATGCATTATTTCCGGAGCGCAGAAATCTGTATTTCACAAGTTCCTGGAGGCGTCTTGTTTCTTTCCCGGAAAACGTATGCTCTGACATGGCTTCTTTCACAGCGAGGCTCTTCGGCAAGCGCAGCAAGGCTTACGTCGATTGATTTAGTTACTCCTTTACAAGATCTAACTTACAGACGACTGAAAGGACGAAGTTAAATAAGTCTGAATCGCTGCAAGAAGAGAGGGATGGGTCGCTGTTGGCAGGGCCTCGCATTCTCTCGTTCGCGATCTCATGTATACCCGGCGAGAGTTCCTGCGATGAATCGTTGTACAGGCCGGATCGCGCCTGCTGCCCCGATCAGCCGATTGCGCCCCCAGCGGGAAATCGGGAGTGACATTGTCGCAAGCCCTGTCAGCCTGTCCGTACGCTGGAGAACCTTTTGCGCCTTGGCTCGCCTCGTAACATCGTAGTCAACCAGCGGATCCTTGCTCCCGCTGTCGATCGCATCCGATAGCGCTTGAGCAAGCGCGACAGCATCACGAAGACCGAGGTTCATCCCCTGCCCACCTGCAGGACTATGAACATGCGCGGCATCGCCGACCAGGACCACTCCGTCCTTGTGAAAGTGGTCCGCAAGCTTGTGATGAACCTTGAAACGAGATCCCCAGAGAAGATCGGTTACGGAAGCCCCGGAAGACGGGCCGCGTGCGTGCAGCACCTCTTCAATATCTGCCACCGTCGGAACTTGCGGCGCATCCGGGCACTGGGCGACGACACGGTACCGTCCATGAGACATAGGCGCGACAACAAGCATCCCGCTCTGGGAGAAGAACAGCGTCACCTCATCTTTGTTTAACGGCCAATCCATCCGGATGTCTGCAAGCAGGAAGGAGCCGTAGGTCTCGCCGGGGAAGCCGATCGCCGCACAATCTCTGACGGCGCTGTTCATCCCATCGGCACCGACGATCAGGTGAGCCTCGATGATGGTCGAGCCGTCTTCTCCATCGAGAGCAGCACGGAGCCTGCCGTTTTGCCGGTCAAAGCTCGTGAAGCGTCGCGGCCGAGCAACGGCATGTCCAAGCGCACGCAGCCGCTCGACCAGGATGTGTTCCGTCTCGTCCTGCGGGATCATCAGAGCATAGGGGTTTCGGCTCTGCAGGACGCCGAAATCCAGATTGAGCAGAACCTGATCTTTTTCCCTGATCCGGAAGTGCGGGACCTTGATCCCCTGGGCGACCATCCGGTCGGCGACGTGCAGCTCGGCCATGTTGTCGAGTGTTGCGGCATGAACGACTGCTGCGCGCGACGTGTTCCGGGCCTCCGGCAAGGCGTCGATGATGATGAAGTCTATGTCTCGCTGCGCAAGGCCAATGGCGGTTGCCAATCCGGCGGGACCGGCGCCGACAATCAATACCTTGGTGGATGACCTGGCCATTGAACTTCCCCTTAAAGGATGTAAACAGACGTTTACTACGCAATGATGCGGTATATGTCAACGCTTGTTTACTTGAGGGCAATCATGGGCCGGGATGCCGAAGCGACGAAGGAGCGGCTGGTGCTTGCAGCTCGCACGATGTTTTCCGAGCGCGGCTTCGACGGCACCACCGTCCGCGAGATCGCCGCTCTTGCAGGGGTTAATCCCGCCCTGATCAACCGCTACTTCGGCGGGAAAGATCAACTGTTTGCAGAGGCTGTCTCGATCGATCTTGCTCTTCCGGATCTCTCTCAAACAAGACGGGAGGCCGTTGGCGCCACGCTTGCGATGCATTTCTTCAAGCGCTGGGAGGGAGACGAGCACGATGATCTGCTTCGCGTCCTGATCCGCACGGCCGCCACCAATCCCGATGCCGCCGCGCGGATAAGAGAGGTGCTGGGCAGGCAGGTAACGCCGATGATCGAGGCGCTCTCGGATCCTGAAACTGCCTCCCAGCGGGCCTATCTCGTTGCCAGCCAGATCCTGGGCCTTGCCTATACGCGCTACGTTATCGGCCTTCCAACGACGGAGATCGAGCACAAGAGGCTGGTGTCCGTCATCGGCGACACGTTGCGGCGCTACATTTTGGACCCGCTGCCGTGAAGAGCGACCGGGTAGCTGCGCGCGCCCATGACTGAGGCGCCCAGAAGGGCCGCAACGGCCAGGAAGGCAACAACCGAGACAGGACCCTGGGTTTCGATCAGCACGCCGCCGAGAATAGCGCCGCTGGAGATCGCGACCTGGAATGTTGTGACCACGAGCGAGCCGGCGCTTTCTGCTTCGTCCGGTGCGTTGCGGGCAACGAAGCTTTGAACGCTGACCGGAAAGGCGCCAAATGCAAGGCCCCAGAGCGCAACGGCCGTTGCCGCCACTTCGAGCGACGCGCCGCCGACGGTCAGCATGACTGCAGATGCTGCAACAAGGGTGGTGAACAGCGCGATCGAAAGGCGAGGGCTGCGTTCGGACACCATGCCGCCGAGCACGTTGCCGATGAAACCGGCAATGCCGTAGCCGAGCAGGATCAGCGAAATGGTTTCCACATTGAGCCGTGGTACCTGCTCCAGAAAGGGGCGGATATAGGTGAAGGCTGCAAAATGGCCTGCGACGAACAGCACGATGGTGAATAAGGCGGTGCGGATTGCGGGCCGGCGCATGACAGCCGCAAGCGTCGCAAGCCCGGCATGTCCTGTCGGAGGCAGAGCGGGCAGGGTGGCTGCCTGGGCCATGAGGGCGACAAGGCCTGCTCCGGCGGAGAGATAGAAGGCGGCACGCCAGCCGATCGTGGCGCCGATCCAGGCTCCAAGCGGGGCGGCGCAAACCGTGGCGAGCGAAACACCCGCCATGATGATGGCCATGGCGCGGGGCATGAGAGCCGGCGGGACGAGGCGCATGGCAAGCGCTCCCGACATCGCCCAGAAGCCGCCAAGCCCGACACCCAGCAGGATGCGGGCGAAGAAAACGGTGTAGATGTCATTGGCGACCGCCGCGACGAGGCTCGAGACGATGAGGAGCGTCGTCAAGGCAAGGACCGTCCACCGTCGATCGATCTTGCCGGTGCCGATCACGACCGCCGGGCCTGCGATCGCAGCAATGACGGCTGTCGTGGTGATCGACTGCCCGGCCAGACCGGTGCTGACGCCAAGATCGGCGGAAAGCGGGGTCAGCAGGCTCACGGGCAGGAATTCTGCGGTGACGAGACCGAAGACGCCGAGTGTGAGGGACACGACGGCGCCCCAATGCGCGACGCCGTGTCCCGTCTGGTTCTCGTCGCTGGGGGATGAAGAGGTGCCGAGCATGGAAAAATCCTAATCTCACAATGATGATGGAGCGATCATTATCCGTGACGGCCTGGCGCTTCTATGCTAGATAATCCGTTATGCTTGACACTTCCTCCAAATTCGCTGCTGCCGTTCCGGCTGATCCCCTGTCCGAAATCCTGCGTGGTTTGAGGCTGGACGGGGTGGAATATGGCCGTTGCCGGTTGGCGGCGCCTTGGGCGACGACCTTCCCGGCGCAGGAGGCGGCGCGCTTTCATTTCATTTCGTCCGGCTCAGCCTTGCTGCGGGCGCCTTCGGGAGCTTGGCTTCGTCTGGATGCCGGTGATGCCATCATATTGCCTCGGGGCGACGCGCATGTGATTGCGAGTGCTGAGGATGTCGAGCCTTTGCCCTTCGACCGGTATGGTCGCAAGGAGGTTTGCCGCGGCGTCTTTGATCTGCAGTGCTCTCCGACGACATGCGATACCGTCGCCCTGACCGCGTCCATGCGCTTCAACATCGACAAGATGCACCCGCTTCTGCAGATGATGCCGGATGTGATGATGACCAGCGATCTTGCCAAGAGCGAGCCGGCCATTCCTCATCTTCTGGAAGCCATGGCACGGGAAGTGGATATGGATCGCGTCGGCGCCGGAGGCATATTGGCACGATTGGCCGATGTCTTGACGGCAACCATCATCAGGACGTGGGTCGAACACGGCTGCGGCGACACGAACGGCTGGATCGCCGCTGTGCGCAATCCCGAAATCGGCCGCGTGCTGGCGGCAATTCACCTGGAGCCCGATCGGGACTGGACCGTGGCCGAACTTGCCCAGCTGATGGGGGCTTCCCGCTCAGGATTTGCAGAGCGCTTCGCCCGCGTTGTGGGCGTGACGCCGGCCCGCTACGTGGCCAAGATCCAGATGCACCAGGCCCGCCTGTGGCTCAAGGACGGGATGCGCGTTGCTGCGGTTGCAGAAAAGCTCGGCTATGATGCGGAAGCCTCCTTCAGTCGCGCCTTCAAGCGGGTGATAGGCGAGAGCCCAAGCTATTACCGGAGCAATGGTGATGGAGCCTGAGATGAGGTGGAACGGCTGAGGTTTGAGGAGCCACCGGTGGCAGTCAATGCCCGCCATCTATTGCCGCAGCAAGGCCCTCATGCGGGCGAGGGGATCGACGCCCATCTGGAACAGCAGATGGAGCATATCGAGCGGAACCCAGTTTTCGCGGATCAGCCCCTCATGATGCAGATAAAAATCCATGACCCGCATGAAGACGGGTTTTCCGCTTGGCGGCAGGCCGCAGAAATCTCCGCCCTTGTGCATGGCATAGACGGAAGGCCAACCTCCCGTGACGGAATAGGGGCCATCGCCAATGCGGATATAGTGGCCTGCTCCATGCCGTTGCCGCTCCGCCATGACTTCATCATGCGTGCCCTGCGGCCGATGGAACGCGATACGGAAGGGCAACTGGTGGCCATCGACAAACCCATCGAGCCCGCGTGTCGTGCCGATGCCCGCCGGACCGTACCACATCATTTTCTCGTGCCAGTGCTCTCGCTGGGGCATGTCGATGAGGCTTTGCCGGTTGAGGCTGTTGCGGTCGTCGTGCTCCATCAGGGTCTTATGCATCGCCAGCGTCTGAGCAATGCTCGTCTCTCCCAGCCTCGCGGGTGAGAGTTCCAGGCGGACGCCGTCTGCCGTGATGGGGCCGGGCCACAATTCTTCGACCCCCAGCGACGGCGCGAGCGGCCAGACGCCGGCTTGCCGCATCACATCCAAGACATCCCACAACAGATTTGCCTGAATGGCACGGCCGTCTGCATCGATCTGCCAAACCTCACCGTAGCGAAGATAGACGGTTTTGTGCGTAGCCGGGATGCCGAGCCAGTCGCCGCGCATCGTTCCGCAGTAATGGCCGACTGCGGCAATGAAGTCTCGACCTTCGTAGGACCCGCCAACAAAAATCGTGTCGCGCCGCTCCAGGTCCGGGAAGGCCGCCTTCAGGGGGGTCCAGAGCTTCGAAAGGGCTGCGTCATTGCCGGGCAAGGCGTTGATGGGATGGGCGACACGCCATTCGGCAGTCTCGCAAGCGGTGCGCGATAGGGCATCCGCGAGAGCCTCAGGCCTGGCCTCCGCCAGGCGTTGCAGCGAAGAGAGGAATGCTCTGCGCTGCGCGGATGACGGGCCCGCCCCGTTCGCTGAAGCTGAAGCCATACCGAAATTTCCTCCCGAATTGCACATGCCCTACGCCCACAAAAAAATCTTGCATACGTTTGCAAAAATTGCAACATGGCTGCATCGATCCTTTCCGATGGGACGGAAGAGGGATCTTCGGGCATGTTACTGGGAGGTAATCACATGACCATTTTTGCAATGCGCTTCGTTGCGTCCGCGCTGCTTTCGTCGTCAATTCTCGGCATCTCCGCTTTCAGCGCCGCTGCCGATTGTGGCGACGTCGCGGGGCGCGTATCCATTGTCGGGAATGATTTCCCGGCCATTCATTCTGTGGTGAAGGCCGCAACGGCTGCCTGCGAAGGTGGCAAAGTCACGGTGAAGTCGAACCTCACGGCCGACCACCAGAAGATCAATCTGCCCGGCATGCAGGGCAATCCGGCCGAATACACGGCTGCGATCGTCGCGACGTCCTCGATCGTCCCTCTGATGAATGCGGACGTTATCCGTCCGCTCGACGATCTGATTGCAAAATATGGGCAGGATATTCCGAAACGCCAGCTGATCACGGCCAATGGAAAAGTCATCGCCGTGGCCTTCATGGCGAATGCCCAGCATCTGGTCTATCGCGACGATGTGCTGAAGAAGGTCGGTATGGAGCCGCCGAAGACCTATGAACAATTCCTGGAGGCGGCGGAAAAGATCCGCGCAGCCGGGATCATGAAGAACCCGGTCGGCGGCGCCTATGCCACCGGTTACAATCTCGGCCTCGAATTCATCAACATCTATAACGGAATGGGCGGCGAGTTCTTCAAGGACGGCACCGCGACGGCATCGATCAAGGGCGAGCAGGGCGTCAAGACGCTCGAGCTGATGAAGAAGCTGACGGGCTATATGAACCCGGATTTCCTGACGCATGACTCCAATGCCACCGCCGCCGAATGGGAGGCCGGCAATGTCGCGCTGATGAACTTCTGGGGCTCTCGCACAGGTGTCCTGGTCGACAAGGTAGGATCAGCGCCGGAGGTTTACGAGAATACCAAGGTCGGGGCGCCGATGACGGTGGCTGGCGGGAAGACCCCGGCATCCGCTCTCTGGTGGGACGGCTGGACGGTGGCAAGGAACATCTCGGACGCTGACGCTGCGGCAACCTTCGTTGCGCTCAAGAATGGCACGAGCTCCAAACTTCTCAATGAAACCACGATGGGCCAGGCCGTCTGGATGATCGAGGGCTACAAGCCTGCGGCCGTCAATCAGGGCGTCATGCAGACAATGGCCAGCGGCGCCAGACCTTATCCGATGCTGCCTTACATGGGATTGCTGCATGCTGCCATCGGCGAGAACGTTGCCCGCTACCTGAGCGGCAAGACGGATGCGCAGACCGCGCTCTCCGATATTGAAGCCACCTATAGCGCGGCGGCCAAGGAAAAAGGCTTCCTGAAGTAGGACGCTTCGCCGACGGCCGGCCCCACAAGACTCCGGCCGTTGGCTCCCCGCATCCAGAAAGCGTTGAACCATGAAGCACAAGACATTCATGTGGTTCTTCCTGCCCTCGGCACTGGCGATGCTTCTGTTCATCGCGATGCCAATCGTTTCGGTGCTGACGCAGTCCGTTTATGCGCCACATGAGCAGGTGATCCGCGAAGTTGAGAATTGCACGGTTTTCGGCTGCACCAAGGCAACGCAGATCGATCAGGAGGCCACACGCGCGCTGCGCGAGGCTGAGCCGATGGGTCGGTTCGTCGGTCCGGGGATCTATACGGATCGCAACCATCTGGCCATCACGGAGATCGGCGAGATCTGGGCGAATTCGCCGAGCATAGGCAGCTTCGTGCATCAGGTGCTGAACCTGCCCTTCTATGACGCGCTGAGCTTCACTCTGACCTATACGGCGCTGGTGACCCCTCTTTCCCTCGCATTCGGATTGGCGATCGCGCTTGCCGTGAACGGTTTGCCGCGCCTGTTCCGGGGGCCGGTGATCTTCGTGTCGCTTCTGCCGATGATCGTGACACCACTCGTCGGCGCTCTCATCCTCTTCTGGATGATCGATTCGCGCGGGGTTCTGGGAGCGGCGGTGCAGGCGCTGGCAGGCGATCCGGGCCTCTCCGTCAAAGCGTCGACGCCGATGATGTGGATCATGCTGATCGTCTATGGCGTCTGGTCATCTGCGCCGTTTGCCTTCGTGATCTATTATGCCGGGCTGCAGACGGTGCCCGGCGACACGCTGGAAAGCGCGATGATCGACGGAGCAAGCCGCTGGGAGCGCATCCGCTACGTCATCCTTCCGCACCTTCTGCCGCTTACCACCTTCATGGCGCTGATCAAGATCATGGACAATTTCCGCGTCTTCGAGCCGATCGTCAGCTTCTCGGCGGGCGCCCACGCGAAGTCCCTGAGCTATTTCATCTATTCAGATCTTGGGGGAGAGACGCGGCTTCTGTCGTCTGCGGCAGCGACCTCGGTCCTGACCATAGCAGGCGTCATCATCCTTCTTTCGCCGGTGCTCGTCCGCACCTGGCGCACCTTCGGAAAGGCACACGCATGAGTGCCCGCGTCGCCGACCGCCGCCCTGCGGTGTTGCAAATCGCCATGACACTGTTCTTGGTCATCTGGATCATTGTTGCAGCCTTCCCGTTTCTCTGGACGCTCTGGGGCAGCTTCAAGGTCGAGGGAGATTTCTTCTCCAAAGCCGACTGGATCAATGCCCTGACAGGCCCGCTCACTGTCATCGAGACAGGTGGGCGTTTCACGGGTGAGGGCTATTACGGTGCCTGGGTCCAGGAGGAATTCTGGCGCGCCGCGATCAATACGCTGATCGTCGTCGTCTGCGTCGTTTGCATCTCACTGACTTTCGGCACGCTTGGCGGTTATGCTTTGTCCCGCTCGCCGCATCGATACGCCTTCTGGCTGCTGATCCTCGCGCTCATCTTCCGCGCCATGCCTCCGATCACCCTGGTGTCCGGCTATCTCCTGCCATTCTTCCAATGGAATCTGTGGGGTCACCTGCCGACAGCCATCATCGTGCTCGTCGCCATCAACCAGCCGTTCACGCTGTGGATGCTGACATCCTTCTTCCGCAACATCCCGAAGGATCTCGACGAAAGCGCCATGGTCGACGGCTGCTCGCGCTTCCAGGCCTTCCGGCACGTCATCATTCCGGTGATGTGGCCCGGCGTGATCACCACGGGCCTGTTCTCATTCCTGCTCGCCTATAATGACTTCGCGGTCACGGCGATGCTTCTCTCCAAGGAAAATCAGACGATGGTCCCCAAGATTGCCAGCTTCCTCGGAACGACGCAGACGAAAGGCAATGTCATGTTCGCCGTCTCCTCGGTGATTTCGGTCACCGCGCCGCTCTTCCTCATGGTGATGTTCTTCCAGCGTCAGATCGTCTCCGGCCTCACGGCTGGCGCGGTGAAAGGTTAACACATGGCCGATATCCAACTGAAAGGCATCTCTAAACGCTGGGGCAGCTTCATCGGCGTCAAGACGATGGATCTCCATATTGCGGATGGTGAATTCCTCGTCCTGCTCGGGCCGTCCGGCTGCGGCAAGACCACGACCATGCGGATGATCGCGGGGCTCGAAGATGCAACCGATGGCGATATCCTGATCGGCGGAAGACGGGTGAACGACCTTGAGCCGAAGGACCGCGACATCGCCATGGTGTTTCAGTCCTATGGCCTCTATCCGACCATGACCGTCTACGAGAACATCCGCTTCCCGCTCAAGGTGCGCAAGATCCCGCAGACAGAGCATCACGAGCGGGTCATGCGGGCGGCCAGCACCGTGGAACTTAACGATTTTCTCGAGCGCAAGCCGGCGGCGCTTTCGGGAGGTCAGCGCCAGCGTGTCGCCCTGGCCCGCGCGATCGTGCGTAAACCCAAGGTCTTCCTGATGGACGAGCCGCTGTCGAACCTCGATGCCAAGCTTCGCGTCTCCACGCGCGCGCAGATCAAGAACCTGCATCACGAGCTGAAGACCACGACGATCTATGTCACGCATGATCAGATCGAAGCCATGACGCTCGCCGACCGGGTTGTCGTAATGTCCAAGGGCGTGGTCCAGCAGGTCGGGACGCCGCTTGAGATCTATGATCGACCCGCAAATGTTTTCGTTGCGGGTTTCATCGGCAATCCCGCCATGAACCTGCTGAAGGGTGAGATCCGCAACGGGGTCTTCGAAGGCGTCAACGTCCGCATCGAAGGTTTTACCGGCGCGCCGGACGGACCGTTTCAGCTCGGCTTCCGCGCCGAGGATGCGACGATTGCCCAGACAGGCGACATCGAGGCCCGGATCTACTCGATGGAGCTTCTGGGCGATGCGTCGATGGCGACGGTCCAGGCCGGCGATGGGCTGGTTGCAATCAAGGCGGCCAAGGATTTCCAGGGAAGGATCGGCGAGCCGTTGGCGGCGAAGATCCCGGCATCCATCTGCCACCTGTTCGATGCCCAATCCGGCCAGCGCGTCGAATGGGCCTCTTCCCACAACAAAGTTCATCCCTGAGGACTTCATCATGGCTATACAGCACATCAAATCCGGCAAGCCGGAAGAAGCCCGCGCCGAGGACGATGCCAAGGTGCGCGCGACGGTCGAGGGCATATTGAAGGACATCGAGGAGCGGGGAGATGCTGCGGTCCGCGCGCTGTCCGCGAAGTTCGACAACTATTCCCCCGCATCCTTCCGTCTGACTGCGTCGGAGATCGAGGCCGCGATGCAGCAGGTGTCGACGCGTGACATGGAGGACATCCGGTTCGCGCAGAACCAGATCCGCCGGTTCGCAGAGGCGCAGCGTGCCAGCATGACGGATATCGAAGTCGAGACCCTGCCGGGCGTCATCCTCGGCCACCGCAACCTTCCCGTGCAATCCGTCGGCTGCTATGTGCCGGGCGGAAAGTTTCCCATGGTGGCGTCTGCCCATATGTCGGTTCTGACTGCAAGCGTTGCCGGGGTGCCGCGCATCGTGGCCGCCGCTCCTCCCGTCAACGGCGCGCCGCACCCGGCCATCGTCGCGGCGATGCAGCTTGGGGGCGCGCATGAAATCTACGTGCTTGGCGGTATCCAGGCCGTTGGAGCCATGGCGATCGGCACCGAGACCATGGAGCCGGTTCACATGCTTGTCGGCCCCGGCAACGCCTATGTGGCCGAAGCCAAGCGGCAGCTTTACGGCCGCGTCGGCATCGATCTGTTCGCCGGTCCGACCGAAACGATGGTGATCGCGGATGATACGGTGGATGCCGAGCTATGCGCGACCGATCTGCTCGGGCAGGCGGAGCACGGCTATAATTCGCCGTCCTGCCTGATCACCAATTCCAAGAAGCTCGCCGAGGAAACCCTCAGCGAAGTCGACCGCATCCTCGCCATCCTGCCGACGGCCGAGACGGCGCGGATCAGCTGGCGGGATTACGGCGACGTCATTCTCTGCGACACCTATGACGAGATGCTGCAGGTCGCCAACGACATGGCTTACGAGCATGTTCAGGTGATGACCGACAGGGACGACTGGTTTCTCCAAAATATGCAGAGCTATGGCGCGCTGTTCCTCGGTCCGCGCACCAATGTCGCCAATGGCGACAAGGTGATCGGTACGAACCACACGCTGCCGACGAGGAAGGCCGGCCGCTACACGGGCGGTCTTTGGGTCGGAAAATTCCTCAAGACCCACAGCTATCAGAAGGTGACGACCGACGAGGCCGCGACCCTCATCGGGGAATACGGATCGCGCCTCTGCGTGCTGGAGGGATTTGTCGGACATGCCGAGCAGTGCAATATTCGCGTGCGGCGCTATGGCGGCAAGAACGTGCCTTATGGGGTCGCCGCCGAATGAGCCTGCCTCGCTCCCCCTCATTTCGGCTGGACGGAAAGCGTGCGCTCGTGACCGGGGCTTCCTCCGGCATCGGTCTCGGCGCTGCCGTTGCGCTGGCCGATGCTGGTGCGGAAGTCACGCTGGTTGCACGCCGGGAAGAGGCACTGGCTGCGCTTCGTGACGAGATACAGGAACGGGGCGGCAAGGCCAATGTGCTAGCAATCGACATCACCGCGCTGGACGAGATGAAGGCGGCGTTGGAAAGCCGGGAGCCGTTCGATGTTCTGGTCAACTCCGCCGGACTGGCGCGGCACAGCCCCGCGGTCGACACCAGGCCGGAGGATTATGATGCCGTCATGAACCTCAATCTGAGGGCGGCTTATTTTCTGAGCCGCGAGGTCGCGCGCGGCCTGATCGCGGCCGCCAGACCAGGCAGCCTGATCAATATCTCGTCCCAGATGGGCCATGTCGGCGGGCCCGACCGCGCGGTCTATGCGGCCAGCAAGCATGCGCTGGAAGGTATGACCAAGGCGATGGCGTTGGAATGGGCGCATCACGGCATCCGCGTCAACACGCTGTGCCCCACTTTCATCCGCACGCCGCTTGCGGAGCAGACACTTGCCAACCCTGAGCGCAAGGCCTGGATACTCTCGAAGATCAAGCTCGGGCGGCTTGGCGAGATCGAGGACATCATGGGCCCTGTCGTGTTTCTCGCAGGCGAGGCATCGGCGCTCATGACCGGCACGCATCTGATCATCGACGGTGGGTGGACAGCCGAATGAGCGAGCAGAACACCACGACCGTGACGGCGCTCGATGTGGCGAAGCTCGCAGGGGTCAGCCAGTCGGCCGTCAGCCGTGTCTTCACGCCCGGCGCTTCCGCCTCCAAGCACACCATCGAAAAGGTTCTGGCCGCAGCGGAAACGCTTGGCTACAGACCCAATCCGCTGGCGCGCGCCATGATCACCGGCCGCACGAGGATCATCGGCCTGGTCGTCGCCTATCTCGAAAACCAATTCTATCCCACGGCATTGGAGAGGCTGTCGCGGGCGCTCCAGGCCAAGGGCTATCACATCCTCGTCTTCATGGCGGAGAACCACACCGAGCAAGTTACGGAAGTCGTCAAAGAACTGATCGACTACCGGGTGGACGGGATCATCACCGCATCGGTCGCGCTTTCCAGCGACATCACGGCCAGGCTTCTAGCGCTCGGCATACCGGTGGTCATGTTCAACCGAGGCCAGGATGACGACAGGCTGGCCGAGGTGACATCGGACAACATCGCTGGCGCGCGCCGCGCGACGGAATATCTCATTGCCGGCGGCCACAAGCGCATTGCCCATATCATGGGCTGGCAGGGTTCATCGACGGGTCGAGACCGTGCCGAAGGCTTCCGCCAGGCTCTGGCCGGTGCGGGGCTTCGACCCTTCGGCATGGTGGAAGGCATGTATGACCGCAACACGGCTGCGGCGGCAGCGCGGGCGCTTTGCAGCGGCGACGAGAGGCCTGACGCCATCTTCGTCGGCAATGATCACATGGCGTTCGCCGTTATGGACGAACTTCGCTTCGGGCTTGGTCTATCGGTCCCGACAGATGTCTCCGTTGTCGGTTATGACGATGTACCCATGGCTGAATGGCCGGCCTACAACCTCACGACCATCCGCCAGCCGGTCAACCGGATGGTTTCAGCCACAGTCGAGGCTTTGCTCGGGCATCTCGCCGGCGACGCGACGCCACTCAAGATCCGTATCGACGGGCCGCTCATGGTGCGTGGATCGACCCGTAATCCAAGGGAGGCGGAGGCATGAAACCCTTCTGGAACCGATGGGACGATTTTCCCGATTATATCCTCGGCATCACCAAGGAGATCTGGGAGGATCGCGGGCTCGCGACACTCGAGCACTATTACAGCAGCGACATTCCGGTGCGCACGCCGATGGGCGTTGCCAGGGGCAACAAGGGTGTGATCGCCTCGACCATGGCGACGCTGAACGAATTTCCCGATCGTGAGCTTCTCGGCGAAGACGTGATCTGGTCGGGCAATGACGAGACGGGCTTTCTGTCCTCCCATCGCATCATTTCCACGGGGACGCATACCGGCGACGGCTATTTCGGGAAGGCCACCGGCAAAGGCTTCACGGTCCGCGTCATCGCCGATTGTGCCGCCAAGGCGGGCACCATTTTCGACGAATGGCTGGTTCGAGACAATGGCGGCCTGGTGCGCCAGCTCGGAGAAGATCCGCAAGCCTTCGCACGAAGCCTGATCATGCGTGAAGGAGGGCCGGAAAAGGCCTCGCGGCCCTTTACGCCGGAGACCGACATTGCAGGGGACTATACCGCGCGCGGCAATGATGATCCCTGGGGTGAGCGCTATGCCGAGACGCTGAAGCGCATCATGAAGGCTGATCTGGCTCATGCTCTTTGCACCTACGACCGCGCCGCGATCGGCGAAATGGCGGGAGGCCGCAGTCTGCTCGGAGCGCGCAAGCTCGCTGATTTCTGGCTTGCACTCCGGTCATCCTTTCCCTCCGCTGATTTCAAGATCCATCATCGGATCGGCATGCAAAGCGAAATGATGCCGCCGCGCGCAGCCATACGGTGGTCGCTCGACGGCACGCATGACGGCTGGGGCATGTTCGGCAGTCCCACCGGGGCGAGAGTGCATGTCATGGGCATGTCCCATGTCGAATACGGACCCTTCGGTCCCGATGGCATCGGACTGCGTCGGGAATTCACGCTCTTCGACGAAGTGGCGATCTGGAAACAAATCCTCTTGAAAACAGGTGATCTATGACACGTGACGAAATGGAAGCTCGTATCGTACGCTACGGAGACCTCCGGCCCTGCAAGACTGCCTTCATCGACGCCCATACTCCGGGCTCGAACCAGAAGGAAAACTTCACCATCATCGGCGGCGGCGTAAGTGAAAGCCCCGACCAGCACGTGCATATCCGCGAAACGCCGGGCTTCAATATCGGTGCTGCCGGCCAGCCGCCCAAATGCCGCAACAGTCTGCACATCCACCGCACGGCGGAAGTCTTCTTCGTGTTGAAGGGTCGCTGGCGCTTCTTCTGGGGCCGCTGGGGCAATGCCGGCGAAGTGGTGCTGGAAGAAGGCGATATCTTCAACATCCCGACGGGCATCTTCCGCGGCTTCGAGAATATCGGCACCGACTACGGAATGATCATGGCCATTCTTGGCGGAGACGATGCCGGCGGCGGCGTCGTCTGGGCACCGCAGGTGATCGAGGACGCCCGGGACCACGGCCTCGTGCTGGGCAAGAACGGCAAGCTTTACGACACGAAGAAGGGCCAGAGCCTGCCGGAGGGCGTTGCCCCCATGCCGACGCTGACGGACGAGGAGCTGAAGGCCTATCCGGAGCCGACGACCGCCGACGTGGTGCCGAATTTCGTCGCGCGCTACTGGGACCTCATGGCGCTCTCCGACCGGCAGCCGGCCAAGGTCATTGGAGAAAACGGCAGATTGAGGGACCGGCCGGGATTTGAGGTGGAGCTTCTGTCGCGCAATTCTATCAGCGATGAAAGCTATACGCTCGACAGGCATGAGATCCTGATGCCGGTCCGCGGTCACTGGCGACTGACCTGGGATGGCGGCACGACCACGCTCAATCCGGGCGATACTGCTGCGATCCCACCGGGGCTGAAGCATTCGCTTGCACCGTCGATGACGGGCGAGGCCAGCCTCTACCGGGTCATCAACACCGACGACAAGGCCGGCCTCACCGGGCACTTGCTTTAAGGAGAACAACCATGGCGCTTTTGGCGACGCATGTCGGCTCACTGCCGCGATCCCAGAAGGTCGTCGATTTCCTCTTCGCGCGGGAGCGCGGGGAGGATTACGACACCGCTGAATTCGACACCTGTATGGCTGACGCGGTGATGGAGAATGTGCGGCGTCAGAAGGAGGTCGGCATCGACATCGTCAGCGACGGCGAGTGCTCCAAGATCAGCTATGCAACCTATGTCAAGGATCGCTATACCGGCTTTGGCGGCGACAGCCCACGCAATGCCCCGGCCGATCTCAAGCTGTATCCCTCCTTCCTCGAGCGCCTTGCCAAGGCTGGGGGCACGCCGCAATATGCGCGTCCGCAATGCATCGACAGGGTACAGTCCAGGGGGCAGCACGAACTCCTGAAGGACATTGCGAACCTCAAATCTGCAATGGCGGCGCATGGTGTGGAACGAGGTTTCATGAACGCGGCCTCGCCGGGCGTGATCTCGCTCTTCCTGCAGAATGCGTACTATCCCGATCGAGGCGCTTATCTGAAGGCATTGGCGGAAGCCATGCGGGAGGAATATCGCACGATCATCGACTCGGGTCTGGACCTGCAACTCGACTGCCCTGATCTTGCCCTCAGTCGCCACATGCTGTTTCCCGATCTGTCGGACGAGGAATTCCTTCGCGTCGCTGCCACGCATGTCGAGGCTCTCGAGCAAGCGCTGGACGGTCTGCCGCGTGAGCGGATCAGGCTGCACATCTGCTGGGGCAATTACGAGGGGCCGCATGTCTGCGACATCGACATGGCAAAGGTTTTCCCGCTGTTGATGAGCGTCCCGGCAACCTACATCCTGTTCGAGACGGCAAATCCCCGGCACGGACATGAATGGACCGTCTTCCGCGACCGTGCAGACGAGATCCCGGACGACAAGATCCTGGTTCCCGGCGCGATCGACAGCACGACCAATTTCGTGGAGCATCCCGATCTGGTCGCGCAGCGGCTTGAGCGGTTCACGGACATCGTCGGCAAGGAGAGGGTCGTCGCGGGCTCCGACTGTGGCTTTGGCACATTTGCAGGCTTCGGCGCCGTTGATCCCGAGATCGCCTGGTCCAAGCTTGCGGCTTTGAAGCAGGGTGCGCAATGCGTCGGATGACACCGCTCCTGCTCATACCCGGCATGATGTGCGACGCCCGCATGTGGGGGGACCTCTCTGCGCTTGCGGCGGATCGGGAGATCCGTCACGCGGTGCCGACCGAGGGCTTCTCCACATCTGAAATGGCGGCGGCCATACTTTGCGATGCTCCGCCGCGTTTCGCGCTGGCGGGCCTTTCCATGGGCGGTATCGTGGCAATGGAGATCTTAGCCCAAGCGCCAGCACGTGTCGAACGGCTGGCTCTGCTCGACACCAACCCGCGGGCCGAACTGGACGAGGTGAAGCAGCGCCGGGCTGGGCAGATCGAGCGGGTGCAAAAGGGAGATCTCGACGCTGTTCTGCGCGACGAGATGAAGCCGAACTACCTCTGGCGGCAGGCGGCAGGCTCGGAAATCCTCGATCTTTGCATGCAGATGGCCCTCGATCTCGGGCCGGAGATCTTCGTCCGGCAGTCGAGCGCGCTTCGGGATCGACCGGATAGGCGGGATGTCCTGACGACATTCGATCGTCCGGCATTGGTGCTAATGGGAGAGGATGATCGGCTCTGCCCGCTGGATCGGCATGAACTCATGCACGCCCTTATGCCGCAATCGCGGCTTGTGATTGTTCCAAGGGCCGGCCATCTGCCGCCGTTGGAAAACCCGATCGATACAATGGCGGCACTTGCCCTTTGGCTGGAGGAATGATGGACCAGGCGCTTCTAGAACTTTTGCGTGGCTGCGACACGCCAACCGTTTGCAACGCGATCGAGGTCGCACAGGGAAAGCGGGGCTTTTCCAACTTCACGCGCGGAACCATGGTGTGCAGCGCGCCAGCGGAGCCTGCCATTGTCGGTTATGCCGTCACGGCGCAGCTTGCCGCCCGCGCCCCCTCCACGGAGCCGGCCGAGACGGTCCGCGCGCGCCGCATGGCGTATTACCGTGCGATGTATGATGCGAAAAAACCGTCGATCGCCGTGGTGGAGGATCTCGATTATCCTGACGCCATCGGCGCTTACTGGGGAGAGGTGAACACCACCATCCACAAGGCGTTCGGCATGTCGGGAGCCCTGACGAATGGCGTGGTCCGCGATCTTGGGGATTTGCCTTCAGGCTTCCCCGTCATCGCCGGAAGCGTCGGGCCAAGCCACGGCTTCGTTCATGTCGTCAGCCTTGGCCAAACCGTCGACGTTCTGGGACTGAAGGTCTCTCAAGGCGATCTCGTTCACGCTGATCGCCATGGTGCCGTTGTCGTTCCGCCGGATATCATCCCGAAGCTTGCAGACGCAGTCGAAAAGCTCCGCAGATCGGAACGCGTCGTCCTGGAGCCGATGCGGAGCGGCATCACGACGTTTGACGAGTTCGAAGAGGTGTGGAAGCGCTTCGAATCGTCCCGGACGTGACGAGGCAGGACCAGGAATGCGACCGCGTTTCACATGGGGCGGAAGCTTAAGAGCTGCGCTATTTCAGAAGGACTCTCAGTCGCGGCGTTGCAAAGTCCAGAAAGGTCCTGAGTTTCAGCGGCATCAGGCCCTCCGATAGATGGAGGAGGTGAACAGGAGACGCTTCCAGTTCAAACTCCTCCAGTAGCGGCACCAGCAAGCCGGCATCGACTGCCGGCTTTGCCTGATAGGCCATCACGCGCGTTATCCCGAGGCCGGCCGCTGCAGCGTCGACCGCCGCTTCTGCCGTGTTGACGGACAGGCGCGTGCGGATCGGCACCGCAAGATCCTTCGCTCCGTCGCGGAAGGTCCATGCCTGGGTTGAAAGCACGCCATTGAACGCAATGCAATCATGATCCCTGAGTGCCTCAGGATGTGACGGACGGGAATGTCGCTCCAGATAGTCGGGATTGGCATAGGTCGTCGTGCGGATCGATCCCACACGGATCCCAACGAGGCTGCTATCCGAAAGCCTGCTGATGCGCAAGGCGACATCGATGTGCTCGTCGGCAAGACTGATCGACCGGTCGCTCATCGTCAGGTGGATGTTGATGTCCGGATATGTTTTCAGGAAGTCGGTGATGATCGGCAGCACGTGCAGGCGACCGAAGACGATGGGCGCCGTCACTGTCAGCTCTCCCTTCGGTGCCGCATATTCTCCGGAGGCGCGGCGTTCGGCCTCTTCTACGCGCTCGAGGATTTCGCGCGCCGCGGCGACATAATCCTTCCCGGCCTCCGTCAAAAGGATGCGGCGGCTGGTGCGGGTGATCAGGCGAACCCCCAGATGAGCTTCCAGATCGGCAATCTTGCGGCTGACCGTCGGCAGCGGCGTGTGCAAGGCGCGCGACGCGGCTGAAAGGCTTCCCTGTTCCACCACGGACAAGAGAAGTGCCATGGCATCAAGACGATCCATATCTGCCTTCCATAAATCGAGAGGATGGTTCCAGAACTAAAGGTCTACTCCAGAAAGATGGATGTCGCTAGGTCTCTCCCACCGGATGATGGTATCCGGCGCCTTACGGGAGCCAGTCATGAAACTCTACCACTTTCCTTTGTCGGGACACGCGCACCGCGCCCGCCTCTTCCTTTCTTTGCTGAATGTGGAAGCCGAGATCATCGATCTCGATCTGGCGAAGGGTGAGCACAAGACGCCCGAATTCCTGAAGCTCAATCCTTTCGGCCAGGTCCCGGTGCTGCAGGACGGCGAAGTGGTCGTCAACGATTCCAACGCCATCCTCGTCTATGTGGCCACGAAGCTCGGCCGCAAGGACTGGCTGCCGGATGATCTGGCATCTGTTGCGAAGATACAGAAGTGGCTCTCCGTCGCTGCCGGGGAAATTGCCTATGGCCCGTGCGCGGCCCGTTTGATCACGGTCTTCGGCGCGGATTTCCGGGCCGACGAGGTGATTGCGCGCGCTCACCGGGTGCTTGGCCTCATCAATGCCGAGCTGGACAATCGCATGTTCATCCTCGGCAAGACGCCGACCATCGCCGATGTCGCGCTCTACAGCTACATCGCCGGCGCGCCGGAAGGCAATGTCGATCTGACGCCGCATCCGCAGGTCCGACATTGGCTGGCCAGGATCGAAGCTCTGCCCGGTTTTGTCGCTCTTCCGAAAACGGCAGCCGGCCTCGCGGCCTGACATGTCTTGCGGCCGGGACCTTGTTGCGGTCGCGCGTCCTGAAAGGAATTTCCAATGCCTGCTGAAGACTTGAAATCCTCGTCGCCCTGGCATGCAGGCGAACTGCGATTGCAGCGCCATGCCGGCGTGGCCGAGCAGATGGACCCGGTGGGACGCAAGGTCTTGCGGACATTCCTGCTCGACCAGCACCGGGAATTTTACCCGCTGCTGCCGTTCATCGTCATCGGATCTGTCGATGGCGATGGCACGCCATGGGCGACGATCCGCAGCGGAGAGCCCGGCTTCCTCCAGGCGCCCGATCCCCACAGACTGGATATTCGTGCCGCCAGGGATGCTGATGATCCCGCCGAAGCCGGGATGAACGACGGCGATCCGATCGGTCTGGTCGGCGTCGATCTCATCACGCGCCGCCGCAATCGGATGAACGGGACTGTCATCCGCAGCAGCAGCGATCGCTTTTCCGTCGCGGTCGGGCAGAGCTTCGGCAATTGTCCGCGCTACATCCAGAACCGGCAATTCAGCTTTGTCCGCGATCCGGCAAGGCCGACGCCGTCCGAAGTGCTGGTTTCGGATCGGATCAACGCACAGGAACGGAGCATCATCGAAGCGGCCGATACCTTCTTCGTTGCCTCCTATGTGGATCGCGGCGATCAGGGACGGCAGGTCGACGTGTCTCATCGGGGAGGCCGGCCCGGTTTCGTTCGCGTCGATGCCGATGGTGGCCTGACCGTGCCGGATTTCAATGGAAACCTCTTCTTCAACACACTCGGCAACTTCGTCATCAATCCACGCGCCGGTCTCCTCTTCGTTGATTACGAAACGGGTGACATGCTGCAGATTGCCGGCCGTGTCGACGTCATACTGGAGTCGGACGAGATTGCGGCCTTTCAGGGCGCCGAGCGTCTCTGGCGTGTGATGCCGGAGACGGTGGTGCTGCGGAAGGATGCCCTGCCGCTGCGCTGGCGCTTTCTCGAAGACGGCATGTCTCCGAGCAGTCTGACGACGGGCGACTGGCGGGAAGCGGCAAGCCGCCGTCCTGACGCGGCCAAGGACCAGGCAAAGACCGGGACATGGAGGCGCTTTCGCATCGAGCGAACGGTCGAGGAAAGCGAGACGATCCGTTCGCTGCACCTGGCGCCTGTGGATGACGGGGCACTCATCCCGCACGTGGCGGGCCAGCATCTGTCGGTCAGCATCAAGAACGGCAAGGACATTCTCCGCCGCAGCTATACGATTTCCAGTGCGCCATCGGATCGCTTCTACCGACTGAGCGTGAAGCGTGAGGGACTGGCATCCAGCCTGCTGCACACGATCCGGGAAGGCGAAGAGATCGAGGCGATGGCGCCGGCCGGAGCCTTTACCCTAGACGCAATGGAACGCGCCCGCCCGGCCGTCCTCCTGGCGGCTGGCATCGGCATTACGCCCTTGTTGTCTATGCTGCGCCACGTCGTTGAAACGGGTGACCGGACCGGCTATCGCCGGCCGGTATGGCTGTTCCGGTCCTCGCGGCACCTGGCGGAAAGAGCCTTTGATCGAGAAATCGGCGACCTGGTCGCGCGAAGCGAAGGGACGGTTCACGATATCAGGGTGCTCAAAGCACCCGATGTCCATAGCCAGGGCCTTTTCGAATCGGCCGGCCGGATCGATGTGCCGCTGTTGCAGGCGCATCTGCCGTTTGGAAACTATGATTTTTACATTTGCGGGCCGGCATCCTTCATGCAGTCCCTGTATGACGGACTGCGGGGGCTGGATGTCGCGGATGAGCGTATACGTGCAGAGGCCTTTGGCCCGTCCGGCCTGAGGCGTGATCCTGAGCCCGGCGCGTCTGCGCTGCCGGCCAAGCCCCCGGCGCAGGCTCCGACCCGCGTCGTCTTCACCCGATCGGGAAAAGAGGCGCGCTGGACGCCGGGCAGTGGCTCCCTGCTGGAACTTGCAGAACAATGCGGCCTCGCTCCGCCTTATGGCTGCAGGGCCGGCACTTGCGGCGATTGCCGGACAGGGATCGTCAAGGGTGATGTGAGCTATCGCACAGAGCCAGGCTATCCAAGAGCAGGCGGCGAGGCGCTGATCTGCTGCTCCGTTCCTGCAGAGCAAGACACGGAGTTGCAACTCGACCTGTAGGCGTCTGCGCGTGTGTCCTACGCCTACGCCTACACGCCCATGCCCGATCCAGCGACGATCATCCCTCCGGCACCAATCCGGGACGTGCCGATGCGGGAAGACTGAGCGCGGTGCAAGTTTCTCCCGCTCGAAGACAGCAGAAAGTAAGCGCGTTTCTATGCCCCGTTGCGATGAGCAGTTGACGGCACGCAATATGTCCACTATTCAGACATTATGTTCGCATAATGGAGGAAAGCATGGCGTCCGCACCGCAATTGTTTGGCATCATCCCGCCAACCACCACCCCTTTCGACGCCAATGGCGACATCATCTTCGACCAGTTCAAGACGCAGATCCGCTTCATGCTGGAGTCCGGCGTCCACGGTATCTGCGTCGGCGGTTCGTCGGCGGAGGGTCACACGCTGGAAATGTCCGAGCTTCAGGCTCTTCTGGAGACGGCGGCCGAAACGCTTGCCGGAAAGGCGCCGCTGATCGCCGGCGTCATCATCAACTCCACCCGCCAGGCCGTCGACCGCTGCAAGATGGCCGCAAGGGCCGGCTCGGTCGCCCTGCAGGTGACGCCGCCGCATTATGTCTTCCGCCCGTCCGATGACGCCATCGTCGATCACTTCAAGGCGATCGCCGGGGAAAGCGGCCTGCCGGTTCTCATCTATAACGTCGTGCCGTGGTGCTATCTGAGCCCCGCCCTGCTGATCCGCATCATGAAGGAAGTGCCGGGCGTCATCGGCGTCAAGCAGAGCAATGGCGACCTGAAGCTGCTCGCCGATCTTCTCCAGGAGGTGCCGGAGGGCAAGCTCGTCTTCACGGCCGTGGATGCGCTTCTCTATCCGAGTTTCGCGCTTGGTGCGCATGGCACGATCGCCGCCAATCCGGCGGCGGCGCCCGCCGCCGTGGTCAAGCTGTGGGATCTCGTCCAGGCCGGCGATCATGTGGCCGCGCTCGCCCTGCACCGCAAGCTGCTGACCTTCTGGAACGCGCTGATCTGCGACGACCTGCCGGCCTGCATTAAATATGCCCAGTCGCTCCAGGGCGTGCCGCTCGCTTTGCCGCGTGCGCCCATGCGCATGCCGGACGAAGCCCGCAAGCGCCGGATCGCCGCAGCCTTCGAAGGCCTCGACGTGCCCTTCAAGGCCGCCGCGTAAGCGCTGACGCCGAAACCGGCGGCAGGGAGGTTGCCGGACCTGGCGGCACAAATGCATGACTGCCCCCCGTCCACCGCGGCGGGGGCAATGACGACGCCTGCTCTGTCTCAATTCTTGTTTTTCTGGGAGGGAAACAATGTTCCAGTTTCGCAAACTACATGTCATCGCATCCGCCGCAGCCCTTGTGACGCTCCTCGCCGCGAGCGCTTTTGCTGCCGATCTTCGCGCCGGCACCAGCATGGCGGCGACCCATCCATCGGCGATGGTGCTCAAGAAGCTTTCCGAACTTGTGAAGGAAAGAAGCGCCGGCGCGCTTAACATCAACGTCTATACCGACGGCACGCTCGGCAATGACGGGCAGATGCAGCAGCAGGTGCAGTCGGGCACGCAAGATATCTCGACGGCCAATGCCGCCGGCCTCGCCGCACAGGTCAAGGAGATGGCCGTCGTCGAATTCCCGTTCCTCTATCGCAATTCTGACGAGTTTTACGGTGTGCTGGGCGGCGAAATGGGCAAGGAACTGGCCGCCAAGCTGTATGAGAAGGGGTGGGTGGCTCTCGGCTTTTCGCATAACGGTTTCCGCCATGCGACCAACAGCAAGCAACCGATTACCAAATGGGAGGACTTCAAGGGCCTGAAAGTCCGCGTCATCCCGAACGCCATGTATATCGATATGTTCTCCGCACTGGGAGCCAATCCGACGCCGATGCCGGTCTCGGAAGTCTACGCCGCGCTGGAGACCGGCACGGTGGACGCGCAGGAAGCGCCGCTTGCGCAAATCAACGCGATGCGCGTTTACGAGGTCCAGAAATTCATCAGCTTGACGGGGCATTCCGTCAACTCGGAAATCATCGTCATGAGCCGCAAGACCTATGACGCGATGACGCCGGAGAACCAGCAGCTGATCGTTGCCGCCGGGAAGGATGCGGTCGAATGGAAACGCAAGCAGTTCGCCGAAATGGAAGCAGGCCTCCTGAAGACGATCGAGGAGGGCGGCATGACGTCCAATCCGGTCGACAATGCCGAGCTGGCCCGCATGGCCGAGCAGATGAAACCGGTGATCGCCAAACATTCGGAGCTTGCCGGCAAGGATTTCGCGGACCGCTACATCAAGGCGATCGAAGCATCGCGCAGCGGCAATTGAGGATGTGGCGGGGCCGGGGCACGCCTCCGGCTCCACCTCCCGGGAGATCGATCCATGCGCTACGTCGACTGGCTTTTCCGCCTGTTTGAAATCGCCCTCGTCATCCTGCTCGGCTGCATGGTCGTGATGGTGTTCGGCAATGTCGTGCTGCGGTACGGCTTCAATTCCGGCATCACCGTTTCCGAAGAGCTTTCCCGGTTCGCCTTCATCTGGCTGGCCTTTCTCGGCACGGTGGTCGGCTTTCGCGACCGCGCTCATCTCGGCGCCGATTTCCTGGTCAGCGCGCTGCCGCCGCTCGGCAGAAAGATCTGCTTCGTCATCTGCTCGCTGCTGATCATCTGGAGCTGCTCGCTGATCTTCATCGGCACATTGCGGGGTCACTCGATCAATATGCAGAACTATTCGCCCGTCATGGGCCTCCCGATGGAATACATCTACGCCTCGGCCTATGTTCTCAGCATCGGCATCATCGCGCTGACCGTGGCGCGCCTTTACGAATTCGCCAAAGGCAGGATCCGCAACGAGGATCTGTTTGGCGCCATCGACGCCGAAGAAGCGCTGGCGATCGAGGCCGCGGCAGCCGGCAAAACCGGGTCGACCTCCGGCGGCATGCATTCGCAAGAGAAAAATCCATGACCGTCGTCGTCTTCGTATCCGCTCTGCTCGGCGCCATGGCGATCGGGCTGCCCATTGCCTTCGCCTTGCTGGTCACCGGCATTGCGCTGATGGTCTACCTCAACAATTTCGATGCGCAGATCATTGCCCAGAACCTGTTCACCGGCGCCGACAGTTTTCCGCTGATGGCCGTGCCCTTCTTCATGCTGGCCGGCGAACTCATGAATGCCGGCGGCCTGTCGCGCCGGATCGTCGAGGCGGCCATGGCCTGGGTCGGCCACTGGCGCGGCGGTCTGGGTTATGTCGCAATCATCGCCTCGGTGATCATGGCATCGCTGTCGGGTTCGGCCGTGGCCGATACGGCGGCCATTGCCGCGCTTCTCATCCCGATGATGCGCAAGGCCAATTACAACATTCCCCGCTCGGCAGGCCTGATCTCGGCCGGTGGCGTCATCGCGCCGATCATCCCGCCGTCGATCGGCCTTGTGCTGTACGGCGTGTCCGGCAATGTCTCGATCCGTCAATTGTTCCTCGCCGGCATCGTGCCGGGCATCCTGATGGGCATTGCGCTGATGGCGACGTGGTGGACGGTCGCGCGCCGTGACCAGGTCGCCACCACGCCCAAGGCAAGCTGGGCCAAGCGCCGCAAGACGGTCATTGACGGTTTCTGGGCTTTCCTGCTGCCGGTCGTCATCATCGGCGGACTGAAGCTTGGCGTGTTCACGCCGACGGAAGCCGCCGTCGTGGCGGCGGTCTACGCCCTTTTCGTCGGCCTGTTCATCTATCGCGAACTGAAGATCGCCGACCTCTACCAAGTCTTCCTGTCGGCGGCGAAAACCACGTCGGTGGTGATGTTCCTTGCCGCGACTGCCGTTGTCTCAGCATGGCTCATCACGATCGCCAACGTCCCCGCCGAGGTCGGACGCCTTCTTGAGCCTTTCATGGACAATAAGATCATGCTGATGTTCGTCATCATGGTGCTTGTCGTGATCATCGGAACCGCGCTCGATTTCGTGCCGACCATCCTCATCCTGACGCCGGTCCTTGTGCCGGTCATCAAGATGGCGGGCATAGATCCGGTCTATTTCGGCGTGCTGTTCATCATGAACAATGCGATCGGCCTGATCACGCCGCCGGTCGGCACGGTGCTGAATGTTGCGGCGGGCGTCGCACGGGTTCCGCTCGGATTGGTGATCCGCGGGGTGACGCCTTTCCTCCTCGCCGAGATTGCCGTGCTCTTTCTGCTCGTCCTGTTTCCGGAGCTTGTCACCGTGCCGCTCCAATACCTGCGCTGAGGTCGTGCCATGCAGCCAATGACAGAACCATCGTCGGATTTCGAAGCCAGAGTCCTGCCCAGGCTTGCCGCTCTTCTCGGTGACCGGATCTCGATCTCCAGGGTCCTGCGTGAACAGCATGGCCATGGCGAGGGCCTGCCGGACAGCGCCATGCCCGATGCGGTCGCATTTGCGCACACGACGGAGGAGGTTGCCGCGATCGCCGCGATCTGCAACGACACCCGCACGCCCCTCATTCCCTTCGGAGCCGGATCCTCCCTGGAGGGCCACGTCGTCCCGCTTTTCGGCGGCGTGGCCCTCGACTTGTCCGGCATGACGCGGATCATTGCGGTCAATGCCGAAAGCATGGACTGCCGGGTCGAGGCGGGCGTCACGAAAGAGCAGCTCAATACCGAGCTGCGCGCCAGCGGCCTGTTCTTCCCCGTCGATCCGGGCGCCCATGCGACGCTCGGCGGAATGGCCGCCACGCGCGCCTCCGGTACCAATGCCGTTCGCTACGGCACCATGCGCGAAGTGACGCTCGGCCTCACCGTCGTGACGCCCGACGGCCGCATCATCCGCACCGGTGGCCGGGCGCGCAAATCCGCAGCCGGATTGGACTTGACCCGGCTCTATGTCGGCAGCGAAGGCACGCTCGGCGTCATCACGGAAGTCGCGCTGAAGCTGAGCGGCATTCCCGAAACGATCTCGTCAGCCGTCTGCCAGTTTCCGGATATGCAGAGCGCAGTCGGCACCGTCATCGCCGCCTTACAGATCGGCATCAATGTGGCGCGGATCGAACTTGCCGACGAAATGCAGATGCGCGCCTGCATCCGGTATTCGAAACTCGACGAATTTCAGGAGCAGCCGACCCTCTTCTTTGAGTTCCATGGCACACCCGCGGTTGTTGCCGAGCAGACGGAAACCATGCAGGCGCTTGCGGAAGAATTCGGCGGCAATGGCTTCCAGTTCGCCAACCGCCCGGAAGAGCGCTCCCGCCTATGGACGGCAAGGCACAATACCTATTTCGCCAATGTGGCGCTGATCCCTGGCCACCGGTTGATCGGCACCGACGCCTGCGTGCCGATTTCGGAACTGGCCGCCTGCATCGAGGCGACAAAGAAGGACATTGAAGAAAGCGGCATGACGGCACCGCTGGTCGGTCATGTCGGCGATGGCAATTTCCACCTCGCGATCCTGTTTGACCCCGAAGATCCGGAGGACCGCAGAAGGGCCGAGGCGCTTGCGAGCCGTGTCAGCCTGCGCGCCATCCAGTTCGGCGGGACCTGCAGCGGGGAACACGGCATAGGCATCGGGAAAATTCGCTACATGGAGACCGAACACGGCGTGGCGCTCGACGTCATGCGCACGATCAAGACTGCACTCGATCCCAATGGGATCATGAATCCCGGCAAGATGTTGCCTTCAGGCATGGGAGACCACTGATATGAAGAAACTGATGAATGCACCCGGCAATTTCGTCGATGAGGCTTTGGATGGCCTGACAATGGCCAATCCCTCCATCGTCCGCGATGGCGAGAATGGTCGGGTCATCCGGCGGGCGGAAGGCGCGCGCAAGGGCAAGGTCGGCATTGCCTCCGGCGGCGGATCCGGCCATCTGCCGCTGTTCACGGGCTATGTCGGCCAGGGACTGCTCGACACCTGCTCGATCGGCAACGTCTTCGAAGGCCCGAATGTCGGTTCCTGCATGGATGCGATCAAGCTTGCCGATGGCGGCCGCGGCGTGCTTCGGCTCTACGGCAATTACGGCGGCGACCGCATGAATTTCGACATGGCCGGCGAAATGCTGGAGGACGAGATCCGCACCACGACGGTGCTCGGCACCGACGACATTGCCAGCGCCTCGCCCGAGGAAAGCGCCAAGCGCCGCGGCGTGGCGGGAATTGTCTATGCCTACAAGATCGCCGGTGCGAAGGCTGAGACCGGCGCCGACCTCGACGAGGTGACGGCTACGGCCGCAAAGGCGGTCGCCGCCACCCGCACCATCGGCGTCGCGCTTGCTCCGTGCCAGGTCCCGGGTTCGGCCAAGCCGACATTCACGCTTGGCGAGAACGAGATCGAGATGGGCATGGGCATTCATGGCGAGCCCGGCATCTGGCGCAACACTTTGACGTCCGCCGACGAAATTGCCGACGAAATGCTGGATCGGCTTCTCGCGGAGGCGCCGCAAAATGCCGGCTCCGAGGTCTCGATCCTGGTCAACGGTCTCGGCGCAACACCGCTGGAGGAACTCTTCATTCTCTACCGGCACGCCTCCCGGAAGCTGGCCGCGGCCGATCTGACCATTGTCCAGCCGCTGGTTGGCAACTTCGTCACTTCGATGGAAATGGCAGGAGCCTCCATCAGCCTCTGCTTCCTCGACGAGGAGCTGAAATCACTGTTGGCGGCACCCGCCTATTGCCCGTTCTGGAGGGTCGGATGAGCACTTTCGCAGTCAAAGACGTCAAGGCCATCGTCAGCAAGGCAGCCGCCGCCATGGTGGAGCTGGAGCAGGAACTGAATGCCGCCGATGCCAAGCTCGGCGATGGCGATACTGGCGGCATGCTGGCGCGCGTCATTTCCGCGATCGACACGGCGGCCGCAGCGTCCGACGAGGATGTTGGCGCCTGCTTCTCAGCCTACGCAAAAGCGGCGGCCGTCGCGACCGGATCGAGCCTTGGCACCCTGTTTGCCACGGCGCTGATGACCTTCGCCAAGAGCACCAAAGGTCAGGAAGCCGTGCCGCTTTCCGAGCTGGCGCCGCTGCTTGCCAAAGCGCGTGACGCGATGATGGCGCGGGGCGGGGCAACGCTCGGCGACAAGACAGTTCTCGACGCGATCGATGCCGTGGCGCGGGCCCTTGAAGGGGTCGGCGATCCGCAGGAGGCGAAGCGGCTGGCCGTCGAGGCGACGCAGGCCGCTCTTCTGGAATTTCGCGGCAGGCCGAACAAGATCGGCCGCGCCCGCATGTTTGCCGACCAGACCATCGGGCTGGACGATCCGGGCATGCTTGCCTTCGCAGAGCTGTGCAAAGCGGTGGCATGATGGGTTGATGCGGTCGCCTCCGGCAACATTTCAACGATCGGCAAAGCGTGATAACCCACGTTCAAGAGGATGCTGATCAGGAGCGGGAATGTCTAAGCAGATCGAACAATCCGAAGCGGAAAACGAACGCAGTTCCAGCCAGATGCTTTCCTTTTCGAAGATGCTGGCGGTGCTGGACTGCTTCTCGCGTGACGACCGCTCGCTCTCCGTTCTGGAAATCGCCAGGCGCACCAAACTGCCGCGCACGACGGTTCATCGCATCGTCGGTTCTCTGCGTTCGCTCGGTCTGATCGACCAGGATCGCGACCGCGAGAAATACCGCCTCGGCCTCAAGCTTTTCGAGCTCGGCAATACGGTTCTTGCAAATATGGATGTGCAGAGGGAGGCGAGCGAGAGCATTGCGACGCTCGTCAACAAGACCGGCCAGTCGGTGCATCTTGGGGTCTTCGACGGCTTTGAGATCGTGATGGTCGAACGCGCCGATTCGAAGGTCGGGCAGGTGAACCGGGTCGTCACGCTCGAAAGCGCGGCCGCCTATTGCAGTGCCACCGGCAAGGCAGCCCTCGCCTTCCAGCCGCAATCGGTCGTGGACCGGATCATATCGCATGGGTTCACCGCGCTGACACCGAACACGATCACCTCCGGCAAACAGTTGATGGACGATCTCGCCGCGATCCGTGAACGGGGATATTCCATCGACGATGCCGAATACGAGGATTGGCGCCGCTGCGTCGCGGCTCCCATTCGAAACGCCAGCGGACGGGTTTTCGCGGCGATCAGCGTGACCGGCAAGAAAGAGAATTTCACCGACAAGACGATCCCGGAATATGCCAGCCTGGTTGTCGCACAGGCGGACAAAATCTCGCGCCGCCTCGGATACGAGCGCAACGGAGAGTGAACCCCAAGACGTCGCCGCACGGTCCACCGATAGCCCATCGCTCGGTCCGGTCTCGTTAAACCGTTCCGACGTCGATGGCGCATGCCTGCTCTGCCGAAATTCATCAATGAGAACAAAATCATAGCGATGCTTACCTGCTTTTGCCGCGCTATCGTCTGGTGCCTGCGCTCTCACGAAAAATTGGTCAGATAAAAGGCCGCAATTGCATGCCGGCGCTTGACGATGAAGAATATGTCCACTATTCAGACATTATGTTCGCATAATGGAGGAAAGCATGGCGTCCGCACCGCAATTGTTTGGCATAATTCCGCCAACCACCACCCCTTTCGACGCCAATGGCGACATCATCTTCGACCAGTTCAAGACGCAGATCCGCTTCATGCTGGAGTCCGGCGTCCACGGTATCTGCGTCGGCGGTTCGTCGGCGGAGGGTCACACGCTGGAAATGTCCGAGCTTCAGGCTCTTCTGGAGACGGCGGCCGAAACGCTTGCCGGAAAGGCGCCGCTGATCGCCGGCGTCATCATCAACTCCACCCGCCAGGCCGTCGACCGCTGCAAGATGGCCGCAAGGGCCGGTTCGGTCGCCCTGCAGGTGACGCCGCCGCATTATGTCTTCCGCCCGTCCGACGACGCCATCGTCGATCACTTCAAGGCGATCGCCGGGGAAAGCGGCCTGCCGGTTCTCATCTATAACGTCGTGCCGTGGTGCTATCTGAGCCCCGCCCTGCTGATCCGCATCATGAAGGAAGTGCCGGGTGTCATCGGCGTCAAGCAGAGCAATGGCGACCTGAAGCTGCTTGCCGATCTTCTCCAGGAGGTGCCGGAGGGCAAGCTCGTCTTCACGGCCGTGGATGCGCTTCTCTATCCGAGTTTCGCGCTCGGTGCGCATGGCACGATCGCCGCCAATCCGGCGGCAGCGCCCGCCGCCGTGGTCAAGCTGTGGGATCTCGTCCAGGCCGGCGATCATGTGGCCGCGCTCGCCCTGCACCGCAAGCTGCTGACCTTCTGGAACGCGCTGATCTGCGACGACCTGCCGGCCTGCATCAAATATGCCCAGTCGCTCCAGGGCGTGCCGCTCGCTTTGCCGCGTGCGCCCATGCGCATGCCGGACGAAGCCCGCAAGCGCCGCATCGCCGCAGCCTTCGAAGGCCTCGACGTGCCCTTCAAGGCCGCCGCATAAGCGCTGACGCCGAAACCGGCGGCAGGGAGGTATGCCGCCGGCTTGCAGATGGAGAAGTATCCGGGCATGAAGCCCACAACCGTTTCAAGGGAGGAAATCTTGAACAACGTTTCCAGAACATTTTCGCGCCTTCTCGGCAGCCTGGCTGCTGCCGGCGGCATTCTGTCCGCCTCCGTCGCCCTGGCGGAATGGCCCGAACGGCCGGTTCAGATGATCGTCGTTGCCGGTGCCGGTGGCGGCAGCGACTACACGATGCGCCTTCTCGGCGCGGGCCTCGAGGCCGAACTCGGCAAGCCTTTCACCATCGTCAACCAGGCCCAGGCCTCCGGCATCGTGGGTTACACGACCTATGCAAATGCGGCCAAGGACGGCCACACGCTCGGTCAGCTCTCGCCGATTGCGCAGTTCAAGCTGCTGGGGCAGGCCAATTTCACGCCTGAGACTTTCACGGCCATTGCCCAGTTCAATGCCGATCCTTCCGCGATCCATGTTGCCAAGGACTCCCCCTTCAAGGACACCAAGGAACTGATCGCGGCCATCAAGGCCGATCCGGGCAAGTTGAAGATCCATTGCGGCGGTGCCTGCAATGCGAGCTGGGACATTCCCTTCGTCGCAATGCTGCTCGATCAGGGGGTTGACGTCACCAAGCTGAACCTCATTCCCGGAGCCGGCTCTTCGGCTGCGCTGCAAGAGCTGGCGGCCGGCGGTGTCGATGTCGTTCTCTGCTCCATTCCGGAAACGACGGCCCTTGCACAGGCCGGGGTCGTGCGCACGGTGGCGGTCATGAGCGAGGAACGCATCGCCATAGATCCCAACGTGCCGACGGTGAAGGAACAGCTCGGCAAGTCCTATGTCGGCGGCACCTGGCGCGGCATAGGCGGGCCGGCCCAGATGGACCCGGCACTCGTCTCGCGCATCGAAGCGGCGGTCCAGAAGGTGGTCGAAAGCGAGACGTTCAAGAAGGGCATGGAAGCCCGCGGCTTCGGCGTCGCCTGGCGCAATCATGCGGACTTCACGAGCTTTCTCGGCGAGCATTTCGAAGAGACGACGAAGGTCATCAATGCGCTGAAAACCAAGTGACGTCGAAGGAGACTGAAGAGGTGAGGCCGGTGGCTTCACCTCTTCAGTCGGGAGAGATTTCATGACCAATCTTGGGGACAGAAGGCTTGGCCTTCTCGTGGCGGTGGTCGGCATCGTCATCATCTACATGTCTCTGCAGCTCCCGGAGCCGATGTCGGGCACGCACATCACTTACGGCCCGGGATTTTTCCCGGCTCTGCTTGGCGTTGCGGCTGTGGCGGCGGGCGTGACACTCGCCGTCGTGAAGCCGGATGCAGGGCAAAACGAGGATGAGGACGCAGCCGCGCCTGCCGAGGCCCCAAGGCTCGGCGGACCCGTTCTGGTCCTCCTGGCGATGCTTTCCTATATCTATCTCAGCGACCTGATCGGCTTCATTCCGCTCGCGACCGCGACACTCACAATCCTGCTGATCTTCGGCGGTATGCGGTTTCCCAAGGCCATCGCGCTCTCCCTGCTCGCCAGCATCATCATCTATCTGATGTTTTCGAAGGGCCTGCTCGTGCCTCTGCCGCGCGGTCTGCTCCAACCCTGGGCGCTCTGGCTATGATGGCGAATATCCTTGCGGCAGCTGCCGAACTCTTCTCTCCTTATGTGCTGGCGGTAATCCTCGGCAGCGCCGTGTTCGGCCTGTTCTTGGGCGCCGTGCCGGGGCTGACCGCGACAATGGCGACGGCACTGCTTGTCCCTGTGACATTCTACATGGACCCGGTACCGGCAGTGGCGGCGATGGTGACCGCGTCCGCCATGGCGATGTTTGCGGGAGACATTCCCTCGGCTTTGCTCCGCATGCCGGGGACCCCGGCCTCGGCCGCCTACACGGATGATGCATATTCTCTTACCAAGAAGGGGCTTGCCCATGTCTCGCTCGGCATTTGCCTGCTCACCTCGGCGATCGGCGGCATTTTCGGCGCCCTCGTGCTCTCCGTTTTCGCGCCGCCTCTCGCGGCAATCGCCCTCAAGTTCAGCAGCTTCGAATATTTCTGGCTCTGCCTGCTCGGCCTGACGACATCCGCCTTCATCATGCAGGGATCGCCGATCAAGGGCATCATCTCGCTTTCCCTCGGTCTGCTGGTCTCCACCATCGGCATCGATCCCGTCAGCGGCGTGCCGCGCTTCACCTTCGGCAGTTCAGCCCTGATCGGCGGCGTTTCGCTTGTCCCGGTCATGATCGGTGTCTTTGCCGTTGCCGAAATCTTCCGCTTCTATGCCCGCCGCAATCCGCAGCTGCCGCTCGAACAGGTGGAGCTCAAGGGCGTGTTTTCAGGCCAGACCCGCATCCTGTGGCGCCAGCGCAGGGCGATCGCGCAAGGCAATGTTCTCGGAACGATCATCGGGATCGTGCCCGGCGCTGGAGCGGATATCGCGGCCTGGGTATCCTATTCGCTTGCCAAGAAATTCTCGAAGAACCCTCAGGAATATGGGCGCGGTTCGCAGGAGGGCCTTGCCGCCGCAGGTGCGGCGAACAATGCCGCCGTCAGCGGTGCATATGTGCCGGCACTTGTCTTCGGCATTCCAGGCGATGCGATCACTGCGATCGTCATCGGCGTGCTGTTCATGAAGGGCGTCAATCCAGGGCCGACCATCTTCCTCAACAATCCGGTCACCGTCTACGGCATCTTCATGGCCTTCATCTTGGCCAACCTGCTGATGATTCCCCTCGGCTGGGCGGCGATCCGCTGCGGCCGGATGATCCTGAAGGTGAAGCTTCCCATTCTGATGCCGATCATCCTGGTGTTCTGCATGGTGGGCTCCTTCGCCGTGGAGAACACGATCACGGCCGTCGGCGTGGCTCTGGCTTTCGGTGTCGTCGGCTATTTCATGGAAGAGAACGGCATTCCGATTGCGCCCTTCGTTCTCGGCATCGTCCTCGGGCCGCTCGTTGAGCAGAATTTCCTCACCTCTATGATGAAGTCCGGCGGATCGCTGCTCGCCTTCTTCGACCGGCCGATCGCGGCATCGCTGGGCGCCATCACCCTTCTGATCTGGATATCGCCCCTGATCTCGATGCTCAGGCGGCGCCAGTCCGCATCCAGGGAAACGTGATCTTCAGTCGGCTGCACGCCTTCCGGTTCAAGATCGTCCGCAGATACGGCAACAAGACACGGAAGCTTCGACAAAGGCCAGGCGCCCTGGCCTCCGTCTGTCGATCGCCTGAAATCGTCAGCCCAGGCTGGATTTCAGCATGTCCAGATGATCGATATGTTCCTGGATCTGTCCGCGTGCCAGTTTGGTGACGCTCAGATGCTCGCGGTTCTGCCCGACCTTCAGGTAATCTTCCTGGATCGTCAGGAGCTTGCGGTGTCCATCGAGTTGCGCCGTGACGTAAGCCTTGTCGAATTCGGCGCCGCTTGCGGCTTTCAGCTTGTCGAGCGCGGCCTTGCCCTCGGCATCGAGCATGGCTTCCACCTCCTGATCGGATGGCGGCTTCAGCGCCCCTTCGGCCTTTCCGGCCGCTTCCATCGTTTTCAGAATGTCGGCAATGGTTTCCTGCTCGGCGACCTCCCATTTGGCGAAGGCCTTGACCATAGGATCGGTTGCCTTGCTCGTGGCAAGTCGGCTTGTCGCCAGCGAGAGCGCGCCGACCGGTTTGGTCGCCATTGCATGCTTCTTTTCGGCCTCGCCCGGCGCACTGGCCGATTGCGCTGAGGCGGATGTTGAGGACAGCAGTGCGGGGACGGCGGCGATCGCAACAGCTGCCTTCATGATATGTCGGCGGTTCATGGTTATCTCCATCTTAAGGGGCGGCGCTCTAACAGGCGTCACATCCGGAAGTTCCCCCGGACTGGAGAAGGACAGGCGGCAGAGGCTGACCCGCCGAAATGTGTCACGCGCGGACACGCCATACAGGTGCCCGGTGCAGGACTATTGTTCACCGCACGCAAAGAAGGCTGACCGGTTCGCAAGGCGGCCCTGATCCTTGAGCGCTTGCTCTCGGAGCTCGGCTTCCGGACCGGGATCGTTGACCTCCTGCGCCTAATGGCCCTGTTTCACGAAGCGGGCAATATCGGCATGCGTGGCGAACCAGACATCGTCATGACCCTGAATATGACGGATCAGCTCTTCAAGGATGAAGATGCGCGAACGATAGCCGGTCACATGCGGGTGCATGGTGAGCAGAAAGAGACCGCCTTCCTCATAGGCGCGGTCGAATTCGCGCTTGAAGATGTCGAGCACTGCGGGGGGCGGCGTATAGGGCCTGTGCGCGGTAAACCGGTTCATGTTGAAATAGACGGCGTCATCGCGAATCCATTCGACGGGCAATTCCACCATGCCCGTCGGCTCGCCATCCTCAACCAGCTCATACGGATCGTCGTCGGCCATCAGCGAGCTATCGTAGAGCAGGCCGAGTTCGCGCTCGATCTCGAGCGTCACCGATGAGAAGTCCCAGGACGGGGTCCGCATGCCGACGGCGCGCACGCCGGTGATCTTTTCCAGCGTGTCGGCGGCGCGTAGATGCAGTTCGCGCTCTTTCTCCGGCGGCACCTTGGTATTGACCTCGTGGATCCAGCCATGCAGGCCGATTTCATGGCCCTCGGCGATGACCTGTCGTTGTTCATCCGGGTAGAGGAGAGCGGCAACGGCCGGCACGAAAAAGGTTGCAGGAATCTCTGCTGCCCGCAGCGTCTGGAGGATACGCGGGATGCCGACCCTGTTGCCATACTGGCCCTGCGACAGGCGGCCGATGGATTCGCCGCCATCGCGCAGCTCGTTCGTCTCGTGGTCGCTGTCGAAGGAGAGCGCAACGGCGCAGCGGGCGCCATTTTGCCAGGCCTTCGGCTTCAGCGACCGGCCGGCGCGTACCTTTTCGACCTTGCCGCGCCAGGTCGCCTCATCCCATTCCCAAGGTTCCATTCAACTCTCCCTCTCGTTATTCGGCAGCCTGCGGCAGTACCGGTACCGCCGCCAGCAGGCGCTTGGTGTAATCGTGCTGTGGATCGGCATAGATCGTGCCGGCATCGCCCTCTTCGACGATCCGCCCGCGATACATGATGGCAACGCGGTCGCACAGATGGCGCACGACCGACAGGTCATGGCTGATGAAGATCAGCGACAGGTCCAGTTCCGATCGCAAACGGATCAGCAGATTGATGATCTGCGCCTGGATCGACACGTCAAGCGACGCCACCGGCTCATCGCAGACGACGACATCCGGTTGCATGGCAAGCGCGCGGGCAATCGCGATCCGCTGCCTCTGCCCGCCGGAAAACTGATGCGGGAAGCGATTGGCAAAGGCGGGATCAAGCCCCACGGCCGCGAGCCAGTCCGCCACATAGCGCGCGGCTTCTGCGCGGGTCACGAGCCTGTGGGCGAGCGGTCCTTCCGCCACGATATCGCCAATGCGCATGCGGCCGTTGAGAGAGGCGAAGGGATCCTGGAAAATCGTCTGGATGCGGGTGGTGATCTTCGCGGGGCTGCGGCCGCCGCTCATCACCGGCTGTCCATTGAGACGAATGGTGCCGGCGGTCGGAACGGTGATGCCGGCGGCCATGCGGCCAAGGGTAGATTTGCCGGATCCGGATTCGCCGACGAGACCCAGCACCTCGCCGCGCTTGAGGACGAGACTGACGCCGTCGACTGCCTGGACAGCCGTTACCGGTTGGGCAATGCCCGACTTCATCGCCAGCCGGCGCATGATGCCCGCAGGTTTTTCGAACCGTTTCACCGCCTGATCGATCACCAGATAGGGACTGCCGAGCGGCGGCAGATTGGCGGTTGCGGCCTTCCGCGGCGGAGGTGCGGCATCGGCAATGCCGGTGCCGCGCAGAAGAAGCTGCCCGGGTTTGGCCCTGGATGGCAGGGCATCCAGCAATGCGCGGGTGTAATCATGCTGTGGCCTGGTCAAGACGCCGAGGGCCGGACCGATTTCGACGATTTTGCCCGTCTTCATGACCGCCACGCGATCTGCGATGGATGATACGATCGCCAGATCATGGCTGATCCAGATCAGCGCCGTGCCGAGTTCGGCGACCAGTTCCTTCATCTCGGCAAGGATCTCCGCCTGGATCGAGACGTCAAGCGCGGTGGTCGGCTCGTCGCAGATGATCAGTTTCGGGCGGTGCAGGAGGGCAATGGCAATGGCGACGCGCTGGCGCATGCCGCCGGAGAACTGGTGCGGGAAGAAATCCACCTTGCGCTCGGGCTCGGAAATGCGAACCTGCGCCAGCGCCTTGATGGCCCGCGCGCGGGCATCGCTTGCGCGGATCGTCTCATGCGCTTCGAGCGCCAGCTTGATCTGCGTGCCGATGCTGAGCACCGGGTTCAGCGTCATCATCGGGTCCTGGAAGACCATCGAGATGGTCTTGCCGCGGATGGCGCGCAATTCGCTGGACGACAGTCCGATCAGTTCGCGTCCCTCCAGCTTGATGGAGCCTTCGCGGATGCGCCCCGGCTCGTCGATCAAGCCGATGATGGAAAAGCCGGTGATCGATTTCCCGGAGCCGGATTCGCCGACCAGGCCCAGAACCTCGCCCGGCGCCAGAGAGAAGGACACACCGTCGACGGCCTTGATCTCGCCCCGTGCGGTCGGGAACCATGTGACGAGATTGGCGACCTCGAGCAAGGGCGTCGTGATGGTCTGCGGCTGCGTGTCGGTCATCGGCGGAGCCTCGGGTTGAGCTGATCGCGGATCTGGTCGCCAACGAGGTTCAGCGACACGATGAAGAGGATGAGCGCCACGCCGGGATAGATGGAGATCCAGTAGCGGCCTGACAGCAGATATTGGAAGCCGTTGGAGATCAGCATTCCGAGCGAGGGTTCTGTGGGCGGCAGGCCGACGCCGAGGAAGGAGAGGGTGGCCTCGAGCGAAATGGCGCTTGCGACCTGAACCGTCGCGACCACGATGAGCGGCGGCAGGGAATTGGGAAGGATATGCTTCACCACCACCCGCAATGGTGAAAGGGGAATGGATAGCGCCGCCTCGACATAGTCCTTCTGCCGCTCCGCTGAGGCCGCGCCATGGGCGGTCCGGGCGAAATAGGCATATTGCGCGAAAATCAGCGCCATGATGAGCTGGTAGCGGCCCTGTCCCAGCAATGCGGCGATGACGAAGGCGAGCAGGATCGCCGGGAAGGACAGCTGCAGATCGACGATGCGCATCACCAGGCTTTCATAGCGCCCGCCGATATAGGCCGCCGAGCATCCGACCATCGCGCCGATGACGAAAGCAATGCTGCCGGCGATGACGCCCATCTGCAGCGAGATCCGCAAACCGTAAATGATCGCCGAGAGCAGGTCGCGTCCCTGGGAATCGGTGCCGAGCCAGTGTGTATAGCCGCCGGTGCCGACATAGCCCGGCGGGCGGCGCGCATCGCGCAGGACAAGGCTCCCGAGATCGTAGGGGTCCTGCGGCGTGACCAGTGGTGCGATCAAGGCGATCAGGACGATGAGAAAGACGATGATCGCTGCACCGGTTGCGACCTTGTTGCGGGTATATTCTTCGAGGAAACGGCCAAACAGAGTGTCGCGCATGTCAGGCACGTCCCTTTCTCAGGCGCGGATCGAGCAGCGCATAGGTGAGATCGACCACAAGGTTGATGACGATGAAAAGGAGGGCAACCAGCATCAGGTAGGCGACCATGACCGGTCGATCGAGGGAGGTGATGCTGTCGATGATCAGCTTGCCGAGGCCCGGCCAGGAAAAGATCGTTTCCGTCACGACGGCAAAGGCCAGCGTCGAGCCCAGTTCCAGCCCGAACACGGTAACGAGCGGAATCGAGATCAGCCGAAGCACATGGCGGCTGAGGACCGTAAATTCCGACAGACCGGCAGCGCGGGCGAATTTCACGGTGTCGCTCAGCATCAGTTCCCGTGTGCCGGCCCGCGCAAGCCGGATCATCAGGGAGAACTTGAACAGAGCCAGATTGAGAGCAGGCAGGACGAGATGCCGCAGCCCGTCCGCCGTCAGGAAGGAGAAGTCGACACCGAACAGGCTGACCGTTTCGCCGCGTCCGCCCGCCGGCATGATGCCGAACTGGACGGCGAAGACCATGATCAGCATCAGGCCGAACCAGAAGGTGGGCACCGAAAAGCCGAGAATGGAAATGGCCATGATGGCGCGCGATACCGGGCTATACGGCTTGTAACCGGCATACATGCCGATCGGAATGCCGACCAGGCTGGCAAAAATGACGGCTGCCAGGGTCAGTTCGAGCGTGGCCGGCAATCGGGACAGGATCAGTTCGCTGACCGGCATGTTGTAGACGAGCGAGCGCCCGAAATCGCCCTCGAAGACACGCCCGACAAAGGCGAAATACTGCCGCCATAACGGCTGGTCGAGGCCGTATTGGGCAATGACGGCGGCCCTGATATCCTGTGTCGCGTCGGGTGAAATCAGAACGTCGATGGGATTGCCCACCGCATAGACGCCGGTGAAAACCAGCGCCGACATGGCAATGACAACGATGAATGCCTGCCACAGGCGCTGCAGGATAAAACCGAACACTGGATCCCCGTCCTTATGATTCGTCCCGTCTTGCGCGGGCTTGGTTTGGCATTGGATGCGCTCAGGTCATGCCAAAGCGCATCGAGATCTTCCGGATTCGCTCTTCAAGCGTGAACTTCGCTTTCGCGTTCATCGGCATTGCAATGCCGACATACGCTCCTCGCGCGGCATGCTTCAGTGCCAGTCACCCTCCAGGAGATCCCGCGTTTCCGCGACAGCGACCTCCCAAATCGCCAGCATGTCTTCATCGGGACGCTGATAGAGGCCGTGATAATTGCCATCTCCCAGCATCTCCCGCTTGCGTCCGGCATCGATGCGCGCAAGGCGGGCATAATCCACCTGCGGTTTCGCGCCTGACGGCTGTCGCGGATCATTCGTCCGCGTCCATGGGAAGTTCTCCATCCATGAGGCATGCGAGGCAGCGGGATCGATGGCCTGCACTTTCGCCAGGGTCCGCGGCGCCCGCCACCAGTCATGGAATTTTACCGAACTGTCCGGATGCGCATTCAGCCACTCTGATATGACGGCCGTTGCCGGCGTGTTGCCGCCGTGACCATTGACGATCAGGATGCGGCGAAAGCCCGAGCGGTGGATACTGTCCATCAGGTCGCGGATAATGCCGATATAGCTGGACAGCGAGAGCGTCAGCGTGCCGGGGAAGGTCGCGAAGGACGATGCCAGGCCATAGGGCAGGACCGGGAAGACCGGAACGCCAAGCGGTTCGGCGGCATCCACGGAGACTTTCTCTGCCAGGATCATGTCGGTGGCTAGGCTGAGATAGGCATGCTGCTCGACGCTGCCGATCGGAAGAATGCAGCGGTCGTCCTTGGCGGCGCGCTCTTCAACCTGCATCCAGTTCATATCGGCAATCTTCATGCGCAACTCCCGTCCTGACCGCGCAGCGTCCATGATATTTTTCGCATACGCACAAAATTTAAGCCCTGAAGTGCACTGCACTCGCCAAGGATACAGTCCCATACGGAACTAAAAAAAGAGATTGACAGGCAATTATCAGACGGTCAAGTTCCATACGGTACAAAAAAGTGAGCCAGACAGGCGGAGATATGACGGTGCAGCTGGAACAGGCGTCGCTCGAAACGCTTCTTCGTCAAGGCGGAAAAACCGTGTCGACGGGAGAGCCGGTCGATGCGCTGGTCGGGGTGAAACTGTGGGACAATCCGTGCTGGCTGTCGTTTCGCATCAATTTCCTCGCCCTGCAGTTCAACGTGCCGATCTATCGCTGGACGGAGAAAGAGTTCGGCCTGCCGCGGCCGGAATTCGTCGTGCTCTATTCCCTCGGGCTGGCCGACGGGCTCACGGCAAGCGCCATCTGCGTCTCGTCGGGCTTTCCCAAGAACACCATCAGCCGGGCCATCCAGAAGCTGATCGACAAGGACATTATTCGCCGCGAGGTCGATCCCGCGGATCTGCGCAGCTTCGTCCTCTACATTACGGACGAGGGCAGGCGCATCGTTGATGCTGCCATGCAGCCCATGGTCGAGCGCGAAAGAGCCATGCTCTCCGCCCTGACGCCGGCGGAAATGCTGATGCTCTCCGAGCTTCTGGCAAAGGTCGTCGTGAATTCACCTGTCTCGCCACCAATGATAAATATAGAGGAGAACGAAGAATGAGCATTCATAACGTGTTGCGCAGCGTCGCGCTGGTGTCTGCCTTACTGGGCGGCGTATCGTCGGCGGCGCTTGCCGCAGATCTCACAGTCGGCGTGAGAGCCGGTCCGCTTTCGGTCGATCCGCATTTCACGGCCGCCGGCACGCATGCCGAGGCCATGAAGCATATTTTCGATTCCCTTGTAAAATCCGGCAACAATCTGGAACTGGAGCCGGGGCTTGCCACCAGCTGGACGGCCATCGACGACACGACCTGGGAGTTCAAGCTGCGGCAGGGCGTCAAATTCCATGACGGTTCGGATTTCACCGCGGAAGACGTGAAATTCTCCATCGAACGGATCCCGGCGGTCACCGGGCCCAACCCGACGACCATCTATGTCCGTCGCGTGCGTGGCATCGAAATCGTCGATCCCTATACGATCCGCATCAAGACCGACGGTCCCGCACCGACCCTGCCCAACGACTTCATCCGTCTGTTCGTGGTCTCGCACACGGCGGCGAAGGACTATTCCGCCAGCGCCGACAAGGCCGCCGAAGGCTTCAATTCCGGCAAGGCTGCAATCGGCACAGGCCCCTACAAGTTCGTGTCCTGGACGCCGAAGGAGCAGCTGGTCGTCGAGAAGTTCGACGGTTACTGGGGCGAAAAGGAGCCCTGGGACAAGGTAACCCGCAAGGAAATTCCCAATGATGCGGCGCGCGTCGCGCAGTTGAAGGCCGGGCAGGTCGATCTGATCGCCCGCATCCCCTCGTCCGACGTGCCGACGCTGGAGCAGGACAGCAAGCTCTCCATCGTCCGCCAGGAAAGCGTCTACCTGTTCAATATCGCCTTCGATTTCCGCGACAAGCCTCCGCAGGTCAGTGCCAAGGACGGGTCGCCTCTGCCCAAGAACCCCTTCCAGGACCCCAAGGTCCGCGAGGCCTTCGATCTTGCCATTGATCGGGAAGCCCTGACCGAGATCGCCATGGAAGGCATGGGCGCCGTTCAGTCGCAGCTTGTTACCCCGAACATCTTCGGCTGGAACCCGGATGTGAAGCCGACACAGGCTGATCCTGCCAAGGCCAAGGCTTTGCTGGCCGAGGCCGGCTATCCGGACGGTTTCAAGGTGACCTTCTCGTTCACCAATGACCGCCTGCCGGGCGACAAGGATGTCGGCACGACTATCGCCCAGATGCTGACGGCAGTCGGCATCCAGGTCGAGGCCAATGCGCAGCCGGGCGCCGTCTTCTTCCCCGCCAATACACGGGGCGACTATTCCATGACCATGTCCGGCTGGGGAACCCTGACCGGCGAGGCGAACTACACGCTGTCGTCGCTGACGCATTCGAACGATCCGGAAAAGAAGCTGGGTGCCTTCAATCTGCGGGGCTATGTCAATCCGACGATGGACAAGCTGATCGAGGACGCCGCCGTCGAGATGGACACGGCAAAGCGCGAGAAGTTCCTGATGGATGCCAATGCGCTCGTCGCGACAGATCGCCCCTATCTGGCGATCGCCTCGACCATTTCCGCCTGGGGCATGAAGAAGAACATCACCATTGTCGCGCGCTCCGATGAGGACACGCTGGCGATGAACATCCGCCCGGCACAATAGGCAGAGACCTGACGGCATCGATTGGCCGGGCGCTTTGCCCGGCCTTTTTCTCGTTTACTGACGGATTCAATCGGGAGGACACAGATGGGAACTCTTGCTCTGGCCATTCATGGCGGCTGCGGGGTCATGGCAAAGCTCGACCTCAGCGAGGACGAGTGGGCCGCTGCGCGGGTCGATCTGGGGCGGGCATTGAAGGCTGGCTGGCAGATCCTGGCGGCGGGCGGTTCATCGCTCGATGCGGTCGAGGCGGCCGTGGTCGTCATGGAGGATAGCCCGCATTTCAACGCAGGCTATGGTGCGGCGCTCAACACGGAAGGGCGGCACGAGCTCGATGCATCGATCATGGACGGCAGGACGCTGGAAGCCGGCGCCGTGACCCTCGTGCGGCGCATCCGCAATCCGGTGAAGGCGGCGCGCAAGCTGATGGAGCATGGCGATGCGCTTCTCCTGGGTGGGCCGGCAGCAGATGCCTTCGCCGAACAGGCCGGACTGGCCATGGTGGAGCCGGATTATTTTACCACCGAACGGCGGACGAAGGCGCTTGCCGCGATGAAGGCTCATGCAGCCGCGGGCACGGCAGCAAAGGCAAGCGAAGCGGAAAAGCACGGCACCGTGGGTGCGGTGGCGCTGGACGGCCAAGGGCACCTCGCGGCCGCGACGTCCACCGGGGGCTACAACAACAAGCCGGATGGACGCATCGGCGATACGCCGATCATTGGTGCGGGAACCTATGCACGGGACGGCGCCTGCGCTGTCTCGGGGACGGGCAAGGGCGAATTCTTCATGCGCTATGCCGTCGGTCACGAGATTGCCAGCCGCGTCGCCTATCTCGGCGAAAGCCTGGAAGCTGCGGCCGCCAAGCTCGTCCAGCAGGACCTGAAGCAACACGATATCGGCGCGGGCCTCGTCGCCGTAGGGGCCGACGGATCGATCACCGCACCCTACAATACCGATGGCATGTTCCGCGGCTGGGTGACGCCCGAGGGCGAATTCTATGTCGGCACCCATTCGGACGTGATGCGGCTCCACCCCGACTGACGCTTGCGGGCCGCGAGACCGAGGTCACCAGTTCGGGCGACCTCGGTTGCGTCATTTGCCGCCATCGACGCTGATGACCTGGCCGGAGATCCAGCCTGCCTGCTCGCTGGCGAAAAACATCACCATGGCAGCAATATCCTCCGCGCTGCCGAGGCGCTTCAGCGCGATGTTGTTCAAGAGCCGCTGTTGCCCGTCCTCGCCCATCGCCTCCCATTGCCGTTCCGTCGCGGGGTTGGACCGCACGAAGCCGGGGGCGACATTGTTGACGGTGATGTTCCAGGGCCCGAGTTCATGGGCGAGCTGGCGGGTGAGGCCGATCTGGCCGGCTTTGGCGCTGGCATAGGATTGGATGCCGGTCAGCGAGATGCCAAGCCCTGCGCCGCTGGAGATGTTGATGATGCGGCCGCACCGCTTCTTCTTCATGGCAGGGGCAACCGCCTGCGCCATGAAGAAGGCGCCAGACAGGTTGACGTCGAGAATGCCCTGCCAGTCGCTCTCGCTGATGTCCTCGATAGGGCGGCCGATCTGGCCGCGCACGCCACCGGCATTGTTGACGAGAATGTCGACGGCGCCGAAGGAGGGGACGAGAGCCTGGACCTCGGCACGATTGCCGACATCGAGACTATGGGCGGTGGTCCGGTCGCCGCACAATGCGATCGTCTCTTCGAGCCCGGCCTCGTTCACATCGCATGCATGGACGCGGGCGCCGCGGCTTGCAAATCCGTAGGCGATCGCCCGACCGAAGCCGTGGGCCGCTCCGGTCACCACGACGATCTTGTCCTCAAACGAAATGTTCATGCGCCGGCCTTTCCGAGCTCTTCCAGATTGGCGAAATCGAGCGGACGCCGGCCATCTTCGATCTCGTGGATCATCTCGACCAGTTTCGCCACCATGGGTGTCGGAACCCTGGAGTCCTGACCGATGGAGACGACAGGCAGGACCTGGGCGTCCACTTCCGTCTTGCGCTTGCGCACCGCCAGGTCGCGCCAGATGCCGGAATGAGACTTCAGCGAGCGACGATTATGCGCCACCATGTCGTCGAAGGAGCGGTCGGTCTGCTGCTGTTCTGCAAGCGGACCGAAGGCCGAGGGATCGAAACCATCAAAGGCTTCCGGCTTGATATTGTTGATCGCCGCCACAGTCGCCACCTCCAGCGCGAGCTTTCGCAGCACGGGACGCGCAGCCGGTCTGTCCAGAACATCGGCAATGCTGTCATTGGTCAGTGCCGTCCCGAACAGCAGCGCGCCGTAGATCATCTTGCCCCAGAGGAAGCCCCAGATATTGTTGGTGATCAGCGCCTTCGGCTCGAACTGCTTGAGCAGGGCGTAGATTTCCTCGGCGCGGTCGGAGAACCGACCGTCGAGCTCGCCGATGACGACCGCTCCATGGCCGCTATAATGGACCAGCCCCGGCTCAAGGTAATCCGCGCCAAAATTGACGAAGCATCCGACGACCCGGTTTTCGCCGACGATCCGCGCGATCACCTGCTCGTTCAATCCGTTCTGGGCCGAGACCACATAGCCGTCCGATGACAGATGCTGCACCAGCGCCTTCGTGGCATCTTCGGTGTGATGAGCCTTGACGCAGAGATAAATACGCGAGAACTCTCCGCGAAGGTCCTGAGGCAGGCAGGCTTTCGCCTGGAATACGCCCTCGAAGATGGGCCCGGCGATGCGCAGCCCGCCAGTGTTAATGGCATCCACATGGTCCTTCGCGGTATCCACGAAGAGCACGTCTTCCCCGGCGCGCAGGAAAGCGGCCCCCAGCGTGCCGCCGATGGCGCCCGCTCCCCAGATCACGATCGGCTGGCTCATCATGTTGCTTCCTTCTGCAAGAGATCTGAATGGGACTGGTCGTTCACGTCCGGTCCCGGCTCTCGGCCGGCAAGACGCAAAGCTGGTACGACGACCCGCTCGATATCTGCGGTATCGGGGGCGTGGCGATATTCGATGCGCGGCATGTCCGGCGCGATCTCCGCCAGAATGGCTTCCGCACCTGTGGCATAGACGAGGACAGTGGCCCTGGAAATCGCCTCCGCCAGGCCGGGACTGCCGATGGTGTCGGCGGCCACGTCGGCGACATGCGGAGCGAACTTTGTCACGCCGCTCTTGAGGATCGGCAGGAATTCGGGAAAGCGGGAGACGGCAGCAATGCGCTCCAGCGATTCCAGCGAGGCGAGAGATCGCCGGGTTTCCTGCGAGGGGGTAAAGCGGATCGCCACCACGCGGGTCTCCGGCAGGAGCGCCTCGACCTGCTGTTGCTTGTTGACGAGGGTCACCACAAGATCTGCCGTGCCGGCACGCGCCCGGATCGCCGGGTCGCTTTCCAACTCGGGCACGGTCACCGGTTCGACGATCACCTCCGGCCCCAGCCGGTCGGCAAGGAAACGCGCATAGCTTTCCGTCGCTTCGCCGAACAGGCCAACCATCAGGAGGCGGCGCCTTTGATCCCGGCCGATTCCATGGGAGACGCGCCCGCTAATCAGCGCCATGAGATCGACCGAGCGCATGCCGAGCCTGCGGCTCTGCTCGATCAGGGCATCGATCTGTCCATAAAGTGTCGACAGCTCGCCTCCGGGCACTGCGTGCACCTGCTGGCGATGGCTGACAAAGGTGCCCGCGCCGGGGCGCGTCTCGACGAGGCCGGCGGCCTTCAGATCGGCATAGACCTGAGCGACCGTCATCGGGGCAACGCCGAGCGTTTCCGCCAGCTCCCGCACGGATGGGAGCGTCTCGCCGGGCGACAGGTCGCCGCAACTGATCCCATACTCGATCAGGCCGTGGAGCTGGCTGCGCAACGAAACCGGCAATGTACGATCGATGACGAGTTGCATGGCAAATGCCAAATTCTGTCCTAACTGAATGATACGATCATTTCATCTGGATTGGCTCGGGTCAAGATTGCCTCTGGTAAAGCGGTTGACACTCCGCCGACTGCGTGAAAACGTATTTGTTGAATAGAACAGTGCGTGAGCTGTTGCCGGGAGTGGGTGCGCATGGGGCTTGGCAGCAAGCCGGCACCTTGAATGGCCCGCCGCCGCCACTGTGAGCGACAGGATCCTCAACGATGCATTTCGAAATCTTCGAGCAGCAGATTGCCGAACTCAACGACGTCCTCTGCGCCGTCAACCTTCTGACATGGGACAGTCGCACGATGATGCCGCCCGGCGGGCTGGATGCACGCAGCAAACAGATCGCCACCCTCGTCGCAATCGCGCGCGACATGGCCACGGGTGACGCGCTGCAGCGGTCGATCGAGGATGCGCGGGCGGACCTTGCAGGAAGTGATCCCAGCGATGTGCGTCTTCAGGCCGTGGAACAGGCCGCGGCGGCGACGGCGGTTCTGGCGCGCATTCCCGCATCGCTCGTCAGTGCGTCTGCCGAGCTCAAGACCGTGGCGCAGGGTGCCTGGAGCCGGGCGAGGGCCGCCGACGATTTTGCTGCCTTCGCACCGTACCTGGAGCAAACGCTCGATATGCAGCGCGAGATTGCTTCCGCCATTGGCTATCGGGATCATCCCTATGATGCGCTGATCGCGACCTATGAGCCGGGCATGACCTGGTCGCAACTGCAAAAGCTTTATGGCGAGTTGCGAGCAGCGCTTCTTCCTCTTCTTGATCGGGCCAAGGGAGCCAAAGTGCGACCCGAGATCCTCGAGCGCGCCTATCCGGTGGAGCGTCAGCGCGCATTTTCCATGCTGATCGCCTCGCGGTTCGGATATGATTTCGAGCGCGGCCGGCTCGACGACGCCGTTCACCCGTTCGAGATTTCCTTCACTCGCTCCGATGTCCGCATCACCGGCCGGTTCCGCGATACGTGGCTGCCGGGTGGGCTCTTTGCCGTTTGGCACGAGGCGGGGCACGGCATGTATGAGCAGGGCGTGGCACCCGCTCTGGCCCGCTCCACCTTCACCACGGATTTCATCAATCTCTACGCGGTCGGTGGCACGAGTTTCGGCGTTCATGAATCGCAGTCGCGCCTCTGGGAGAACCGGGTCGGGCGTTCGCGGCAATTCTGGGAGTTGCATTTTTCAGCACTTCGCGCGGAGTTTCCCGAACAGCTGTCGGACGTCACCGCCGATGACTTCTGGCGGGCGGTGAATGCCGCGCAGCCCGGCCTGATCCGGGTGGAGGCGGACGAGCTGACCTATGACCTGCACATCATGCTGCGCTCGGAAATCGAGGCCGGACTGATGGCCGGCGAGATAAAGGTTGCCGATCTGCGGGAGGTTTGGCGCGACAAGATGAAGGCGTCGCTGGGTCTCGACGTGCCAAGTGACCGGCTGGGTGTTCTCCAGGACGTGCACTGGTCTTCGGGCATGGTCGGATCCTTCCCCACCTACACGCTCGGCAATATCATGTCCTCGCAGTTCTTTGCTGCGGCTCTCAAAGAAGGATCGGTCGAGCAGGGGCTGGAGAGCGGCGATTACCTGCCGCTGAAAATCTGGCTGACCGACAATGTCCATTGCTTCGGGCGATCGAAGTCCGCAAGCCAGCTGCTGGTGGATGCGACCGGCTCGGACCTTTCCATCGCCGCCTATGTCGGTGATCTATCGCGCAAAGTCGACGATCTGCTGGGCTAGACCCGCAACGGCGCTCTCGGATTTCGACCTCAAGCCTGCAATCGTACATTCACGGCCCGCCTCGTGAGTGAGGACGGCATCGCGCAGACGTGCCGGTTTCCACCTCAATTTCCGTGTGCCGATGCCCCTGCGGCGTGACGCCAATTCAGCGCCACGGCGGCCCCAGCTTTTATGTGATCGCAGCGAAACGATTCCGCATTGCACAATTTCCGCAGTCCTCATATATACGTTCCAACATGTATGTATATTGAGCCGAAAATTTCGCGGAGTTCCGATGTCGATGATCACAGCCCGCTACGCTGTCATTCTTCCCCTGCTGGTCCTGCTGGCGGGTTGCCAGGAGGCGGAGCAGCAAGCTTCTCCGCAAGTACCCCCTCCCGCCGCGGTCGGGATCGTGACGGTCGCCGCCGAGGCACTGCCCATCACCAACGAATTGCCCGGGCGTATCGCGCCGACCCGCATTGCCGAGGTTCGTCCCCGTGTCTCCGGAATCATCGTCGGGCGGGTCTTCGAGCAGGGATCGCAGGTGTCCGAGGGAGATCTTCTTTACCAGATTGATCCAGGCCCGTTTCAGGTGAGGGTGGATAGCGCCGAGGCGACCCTGCGCGTGGCGCAGGCTGCTCTATTGCAGGCGCGCCAGAATGCCGAGCGGCAAGAACAGCTGCGGAAATCACAGGTCGCCTCGCAGCAGTCCTTCGACGAAGCCGCCTCCCAGCTTGCTCAGGCGGATGCACAGGTGGCGGTCGCGGAGGCCGGCGTGGCCGAAGCGCGGCTCAATCTGCAATATGCAAGCGTGACGGCGCCGATCAGCGGCCGCATCGGCCGTGCGCTGATCACGGAGGGCGCTCTGGTCAGCTCCAGCAGTTCCGAAAAGCTCGCGACCATCCAGCAGCTCGATCCAATCTATGCCGACTTCACCCAGCCTGCCGCCGAACTCATCCGGCTGCGCCGTGCGCTTCAGGAAGGGCAGCTGATGACGGGGCCGAACGAGGCGGAGGTTCAGCTTCTGCTGGATGACGGAACGCGTTATCCCCATGCCGGCCGCCTCCTGTTCTCCGAGGCCGCCGTCGATGAGAGCACGGGCCAGGTTACCCTGCGCGGCGAATTTCCCAACCCCGATGGCGATCTTCTTCCCGGAATGTATGTCCGGGTGCTGATCGAGCAGGGCATCGAAAAGTCCGCCTTTGCGGTTCCGCAGCAGGCGGTGCAGCGCGACGCAGGCGGCCAGGCAAGCCTTCTCATCGTCAATAGCGAGAACAAGGTGGAGCAGCGGCGGGTCACCGTGGGGCGCGCGGTCGGTGATCGGTCGGTCATCAGCAAGGGTCTGCAGGAGGGCGACCGCGTGGTTGCCGAGGGCTTCCAGAAGACAGCTCCCGGAGCAACCGTGGTGCCCGAACCATGGCAGACGCAGGCTTCGCCCAATGCGCCTGACGCCTCTCCTGAAGCCGCCCCAGATGCCTCTCCTGATCCCTCTCCAGATGCAGAAGCGACACCCGCCAATGGTGACGCATCCTCGGCGCAGCGATAGAAGGGGATCGTCTGATGGCACAGTTTTTCATCGGCAGGCCGATCTTCGCTTGGGTCGTGGCGATTTTCATCATGATCGCCGGCGGGCTTGCAATTCCCATGCTTCCGGTGGCGCAATATCCGAATGTCGCGCCGCCGCAGATCTCCATCTACGCCACCTATGCCGGCGCTGCGCCGGAAGATGTTTACCAGAGCGTGACGTCGCCGATCGAACAGGAGCTCAACAGTGTCGATGGCCTGATCTATTTCGAATCCACCTCGAACTCGACCGGCCTGTTGCAGATCACGGCGACCTTCGAACCCGGCACGGATTCCGCCAAGGCATCCATCGATGTCCAGAACGCGGTGCGTCGCGTCGAGGCGCGCCTGCCTCAGGTTGTTCGCCAGCAAGGAGTCCAGGTTCAGGAGGCCGGAAGCAGCTTTCTGATGATGGTCGCGCTGATCTCGACCGACGGCCAATTGGACGCCGTCGGGCTCGGCGATTACATCAACCGCAATGTCCTCGGTGAAATCCAGCGCGTCGATGGCGTTGGCCGCGCCCAGGTCTTCGCCAGCCAGCGGGCGATGCGGATCTGGATCGACCCGGACAAGATGCTTGGGCTGAACCTGTCGTCCGCCGATATCAGCCAAGCGATCTCCTCGCAGAATGCCCAGGTCGCGGCGGGCCGCATCGGCGCGCGTCCGAACCCGATCAACCAGCAGATTGCAGCCACCGTGCTCGTGAAAGGCCAGTTGGCCTCGCCGGAGGAGTTCGGCGCGATCGTGCTGCGCGCCAATCCCGACGGATCATCGGTGCGCCTGCGGGATGTGGCGCGTGTCGAGGTCGGTGCGGAAAGCTATGATTTCTCCACCAAGATCAACGGCAAGCCCGCTGCCGCCATCGGCATCCAGCTGTCGCCGTCCGGCAATGCGATGGAGACGGCGACGGCCGTCCGGGAAAGGATGGAGGAGCTGGCACAGTTTTTCCCGGCAAGCCTGGAATATCAGATCCCCTATGACACATCGCCCTTCGTCGCTGTTTCGATCGAGAAGGTGATTCACACGCTGATCGAGGCGATGGTTCTCGTCTTCGTCGTCATGTTTCTGTTCCTGCAGAACATTCGCTACACGATCATTCCGACTCTGGTCGTCCCGGTGGCCTTGCTTGGCACCTGTGCCGTGATGTTTGCGAGCGGCTTTTCCATCAACGTGCTGACAATGTTCGCCATGGTGCTGGCGATCGGAATTCTCGTCGATGATGCGATCGTGGTCGTTGAGAATGTTGAACGCATCATGGCAGAGGAGGGTCTGCCTCCGAAGGAGGCGACGCGCAAGGCGATGAGCCAGATCTCGGGCGCGATCATCGGGATCACCCTGGTTCTCACCGCAGTCTTCATCCCGATGGCCTTCTTTCCCGGGGCCGTCGGCATCATCTACCAGCAGTTCAGCCTGACAATGGTCGTCTCGATCTTGTTCTCCGGCATGCTGGCTCTGTCCTTGACGCCGGCGCTCTGCGCGACCTTCCTCAAGCCGATCAAGGGACATCACGAGAAGAAAGGCTTCTTCGGGTGGTTCAACCGGAGATTTGACGCCGGAACGCGCAAATATGCCGGTGCCGTGGGGTGGACGATCCGCCGGGCAGGGCGCTTCATGATCATCTATCTGGTTCTCGTGGGCGGCCTGGCCTATCTCTTCCTCAGCCTGCCATCCTCGTTCCTGCCGAACGAAGACCAGGGCTTCCTGATCGTCGATATGCAGGCACCGGCGGAGGCCAGTGCGAACCGCACGGCGTCCGTCACGGACGCCGTGGATGCCATCTTCACCGCGGAACCGGCCGTCGCCGACAGAACCCTCATCAGTGGCTTCAGCTTTTCCGGCTTCGGTGACAATGCCGGGCTTGCCTTCATCACCCTCAAGGATTGGAGCGAGCGCGGAGCGGAGGATTCGGCGCAGTCGCTGGCGCAAAGGATCAACGGGCAATTGTTCCAGATCCGCGATGCCATCGCATTCGCCTTGTCGCCTCCGCCCATCCAGGGCCTCGGCAATGCCGGTGGTTTCAGCTTCCGGCTGCAGGACCGGGCCGGTGCGGGTCAGACAGCCCTGGGGGCGGCAACCGAACAGCTTCTCTCGATTGCTGGCAAGAGCCCTGTTCTGACCGGCATACGTGTGGAAGGCATGCCCAGCGCCGCGCAGCTCATTGTCGATATCGATCGGGAAAAGGCCAATACGTTCGGCGTGACCTTCGAAAGCATCAACTCGACGATCTCGGCCAATCTCGGCTCCGCTTACATCAACGATTTTCCCAATGCCGGGCGCATGCAGCGCGTCACCATTCAGGCCGAGCAGAGCCAGCGGATGACTCCGGAGGACATTCTCGATCTGAACGTGCCGAACGGGCGGGACGGGATGGTCCCGCTGCGGTCCTTCGCAACCGTGCAATGGACGAAGGGTCCGGCCCAGGTTGTCGGCTATAACGGCTATCCCGCCGTTCGCATCAGCGGCAATGCGGCTCCTGGCTATTCGTCCGGCGCCGCCATTGCCGAGATGGAGCAACTCATGCAGCAGCTTCCGGAAGGTTTCGGCTATGAATGGTCCGGCCAGTCACTGCAGGAGATCCAATCGGGTTCGCAGGCTCCCTTCCTGATGGGGCTGACCGTGGTGTTCATCTTCCTGCTGCTTGCGGCCCTTTACGAAAGCTGGTCCATCCCGCTCTCGGTCATGCTGGTTGTGCCTTTGGGGATTATCGGCTCGGTGCTTGCCGTCATGCTGCGCGACATGCCGAACGACGTCTACTTCAAGGTCGGCCTGATCACCATTATCGGACTGTCGGCCAAGAACGCGATCCTGATCGTCGAATTTGCGAAGGACCTGCGGGCCGAGGGCAAGTCGCTTTTGGAGGCAACGCTGGAAGCCTGCCAGCTGCGCTTCCGGCCGATCCTGATGACCTCTTTGGCCTTCACGCTTGGCGTTGTTCCGCTTGCGATCGCAACGGGCGCCAGCGCGGCAAGCCAGAACGCGATTGGCACCGGCGTTCTCGGTGGTATGATTTCGGCAACTGTTCTCGCCATCTTCTTCGTTCCCGTCTTCTTTGTCTTCATCATGAGGATGTTTGATAAGAAGACGGATGTCCCGGCGGCACAGCCGGTCCATCGGACAGAAGCGGATGGGAGCAGGGAATGAGACGCACCAAGGCAGAGGCCGCTGAAACCCGCGCCGCCGTTCTGGCGGCGGCCGAGAAGATGTTCTTCGAAAAGGGGGTTACCAGCTCCCGGCTGGAGGACATCGCTTCGGCCGCCGGCGTGACGCGCGGCGCGGTCTACTGGCACTTTGCCAGCAAGACGGACCTTTTCCTTGAGGTCTACAACGCCGTCCAGCTTCCGCTGATCAGCATGCTGGACCTGGAACAGGCGAAGGAAAAAGGCTGCGATCCCTTGTCGTTCATCGAGTTCGTCGCCCAGGATTGGCTGGAGCTCCTTGCCAGGGACAAGCAGCGGCAGCGCATGCTCACCATTCTTCTCCGAACCAATTTTACAGGCGAGATGGAGCGCGTGCAGGCGGCTTTCGACGCCCTCGACGCTGAGCAGACGCAGACATTGATCGAGATCTTTGGAAAGGCCGAGAGTGCCAATCTGCTCAACCCGCAATGGACCGCCACATCAGCGGCCCTTGGGCTCAAATGGCTGATGAAGGGCGCCTGCTGGGAATGGCTCCTGACGGGACAGAAATACGACCTGGCCGAGGTCGCGGGGCTTGGGGTGAAGACGCTCATCGCCAGCTTCCGAAAAACTCCCCTGCCAGGTTAGACAGGCAGGAAAGCTCAAGCCCCGAGAACCAGTGCGCAACTCTCTGGATCGATCAGCAACAAGGGGGGCGCGCTGATCGTCTATTGGACACGAGAGAACATTGAAATATCGATCACGCCCTGCAAACTTCATGGCGCAATGCTCCAGCGGGGCAAGGATGGAGCCGCGCGGCGAGGGCTCAGGTTGAGAACTCCCAAGTTCTCATCGCCTGACACGTGAATGAGGAGGATGATCGCTTGCCTTGCTAGAGGCTGCCCGAGCCCTCAAAGACGACGTCGGAAACGTCATGACGGATAGCTGGAGACTTCATCGCCTGTCTCAAGATCGTCCGCAGTGACACCCCTTGGATGGATCACCTCGAAAATCACATCGTTCATGGCTGCTTTACACAGACTGTCCGCGGCATTTAGCATGCAAACTGGGATTGGGGCTCTCCATATCGCCCATATGAGGTTTCCAACATGCGTTTCATTATCCATGGCGTGGGTGCAATCGGCGGCACAATTGCCGTCACACTTGCTGCTGCCGGGGAGGAGGTCGTCGGGATTGCCCGCGGCGAGCAGCTGAAGGCGATCCAGGCGAACGGGCTGACATTGCGCACGCCCGCGGGAACCGAGATCCGTCGCTTCGAATGCGTGGAAACGCCGAATGCGATCACGCTTCGCCCCGACGATGTGGTGATGGTCTGTACGAAGACCCAGCATATGGGCGCGGTCATCGAACAACTCTCGGCAGCCGGCCTTCGGGACCAGGCGGTCTTCTGTTTTCAGAACGGGGTCGAGAACGAGCGCAGGGCACTGCGGCATTTCGCGAACGTGCATGGTGTGAGCGTCATGATGCCGACCGACTTTGTCACGCCTGGTGAGGTCGTCGCCTTCGGGTCACCGCACTCGGGATATTTCTACCTTGGTCGATATCCGCATGGGAGCGACAGTGTCGATGAAGCCGTCGCGAAGACGCTCACTGCGGCGGGCCTCCCAGCCTTTGTGTCGCCAGACGTGATGAAGGCCAAATATGGAAAGCTCCTTTTGAACCTCGGGAATATCGTTGAAGCTGCATGCGGGGGCCAGGGCGATACCGCGCCCATTACCGACATTCTCCGTAAAGAGGCGGAAATGGTTTTCACTGCTGCGGGCATCAAGTGGCAGGGTGTCGGTGACTCCGATCCCAACCGCGGGAAGCTGATGAACGTTGCGTCCGTCCCGGGTTTCAGCCGGGCAGGAAGCTCATCGACGCAAAGCCTTGCGCGGTCCACGGGATCCATCGAGACCGATTATCTCAACGGCGAAGTTGTTCTGCTGGGACGGCTGCACGGCATCTCAGCGCCGGCCAATGCCTGGTTCTGTGAACTCGCCGCGCGCATGGTGCGGGAGAAACTGCAGCCAGGGACAATTCCCCTTGATGAGGTCAAGCGGGCGCTGACCCTCGCCTAGAGCACCACTTGGATCAGGTTTCGCCAGTGTGACACTTCACTGTGTCGGCGGCGGGGCGCCTCGCTCGCGATAGGATGGAAGGTCGGGCGCATTGTCGGAGACGGGATGAGCCTCCAGATCTGCGATCAACGATTTCATCTCGCCGATTTCGCGCACTTGCGCTTCGATAATCCCATCCGCCAGCTTCCGGACGCGCGGGTCTCTGATGTGCGCCCGTTCACTTGTCATGATCGCGATCGAGTGATGTGGGATCATCGCCTTCATGTAACTGACGTCGGAGACCGTCTCCTGGCTGCGCACGAGCCAGAGCGATCCGGCGAAGACGACGACACTCGCGGCGACGATGATCGCATTCGCGATCCTGTTCTTGTACATCGACCACATGAAGCCAATCATCACGACCGCCATCACGGCGCCCATCAGGAGTGCCATCCAGGTTCGGGTCTGGCTATAGGTGACGTGATCGAGAACATAGGTGTTCAGGTACATCAGACCGAACATGATCACTGTCGACGTGACAATCATCGCGACAAAGCGGCCATAGGACACGGGGCTCTCCTTGTTACTTTGCAAGCATCCAGATCGCGATGGCGACCATCATCGGACGCTCACTTGGAGATATAAAACCGACGGGCACGTTTTCCATCGACGCCGACAGATGCTCGGATGCCCGCGATCAATATACAGGCATCTGTCAACTTCAGCGGGCGTCCAGTTGTTCCCGACTTGACACGTCCTCGAGAAGGATTTCCTGGTTGGCGCTGAATGCCGGCGTGGAGGCTGCCCGTGCCGGAGAAGCAGGCAAGGCTTTGCCATCCTCGCGCAGGAAGTGCGTGAACTCGCCCGGCGCTAGCAGACTGAGCTTTTTTGAACGGTGCGCCAACACCGGAAGGTGGACGCGTGAACCTGTTTAGGCTGGTCTGCTTCGGGCCGGACGCCGTCACGGCACAGAAGCGCCAAGAGCCGCCTTGCTATGGATGTGGTAGTTGTCTTTGCTTAAATGGAGGGTTTACAATGGGCACGCCGAAACTGTTGTCGGGAGGGAACCCACAAATTCCCAAGGGCGAAGGTGATGGTCCAGTTCAGGCTTATATCCAAGCAATGCCCGGTTGGAAGCATGAAGTAGGAAGACAGCTTGACGCCTTGATCAACGCTGTCGTTCCTCATGTCCAAAAGGCCGTGAAATGGAACACACCCTTCTACGGTGTTCCTGATAACGGTTGGTTCGTGGCCTTCCACTGTTTCGACAAGTACGTCAAAGTGACCTTCTTCAAGGGGGCGTCGCTGTCTCCGCCGCCGCCAGTCGCCTCCAAGCAAGATGAGATACGCTATGTTCATCTTCATGAAGACGAACCCGTCAATGAAACGTTGTTGAGGAATTGGCTTGCTCAAGCAGCCAGTTTGCCAGGTGCTAAGCTGTAGCCTTGATGGCTCGATCTTGCGGCGGACTAACCTTATTCGTCGGCTTTGAGCCGGCGGCCGTCATAAGGCAAAAGCGCCAGAAGCGGCCTTCGAGGCCACGCTTACATGCGGTAGTTTCCTACCGGCTGAGGGAGGCTGCAATGGCGCTGACCAGTCAAATTACCCTCTACGATGATCGATGGCCAAGCTTGTTCGATGCTGAAAAGATCCGCCTGCTGAAGCCGTTTCTACCGAATGTGGTGGAAATAGAGCATGTCGGAAGTACGGCGGTTCCTGGTCTCGCTGCAGAGCCAGAAATCGACCTTGTAGTAGTATCGGATCCTCAAGATGAAGCTCGAGTTGATCAGGAAATGGCTTTGCTTGGATATTCCCGCGTTGACGCGATGCTTTCCTTCATGACCGAGGATGTTCGCTGGTGGGTCAACGGCGACCAGCGGTATTCCCGGTTTTAGGAGTAATCACCAAGGCTAAGTTCGAGCGCATCAATCTCAATATGCATGCCTCTCTTGTGGCGGGGATGAAAATGGAGGTCGTCGGCATGGTCGCTGAAGGCGACCTCGTTGCGATCGGCCGGGATAACGTGGGGAGGCTTGGCAACCCAGCATTAGATTGCTTCAAGCTTCCAACTGGCCGGTCGATGATTTGGGCCTGCAAACCGTGAGCTGACGGTTTAGACCCATTCTTGGTCTCTGACGCGGAACTCAAAGGTCATGTGCTGGTTGAGGGAGGTCTCTTGATAACGGGCGGAGGAACGATGCCATCATGGCTACAGGCGGGGGCTTGGGGTCTTTTGGGCGGATCCGCTCTCATAGTGGGCGCGGCTGTTCCTTTTTTTGCAAGGTTGCCGCAACGGCTGATCGCAGCGGTGATGGCGATCGGCTCTGGCGTCCTCATCTCCGCCGTGGCGTTCGAGCTTATGGACAAGGCCTTCGCCAAAGGCGGGTTTGACTCCACCGCCCTCGGTTTCCTAAGCGGTGCCGCTGCCTATACTTTCGCCAACATCTATCTCTCTAGTCGCGGCGCCAAGCACCGCAAACGCTCTGGCTCTAATCCGCACCAGAAGCAGCAGGACGCTTCAGAAGGTTCGGGCATGGCGATCGCAGTCGGAGCGTTGCTCGATGGCATACCAGAATCGGTTGTGATCGGCGTCAGCCTCCTGGGCGGGTCTGGTGTCAGCCTCGTGACGGTTGCCGCCATCTTCCTGTCCAATGTTCCAGAGGGCCTCGCCAGTGCGGCAGGTATGCGAAAGGCCGGACGGTCGGCCCTGTACATCTTTAGCGTGTGGGGGGTGATAGCAGTTGCCTCAGGTGTTGCCGCCCTGCTGGGTAACGTTGCGCTCGTTGATGCCAGTCCCGATGTTATCGCCGCAACCACAGCCCTCGCAGCGGGTGCCATCCTAGCGATGATTGCCGACACTATGATGCCGGAGGCATTCGAGGAGACGCACGAATATGCTGGCCTAATCACAGTCGTCGGATTTCTTGCCGCTTTCGTGCTCTCCAAGCTCGGTGGGTGAGCACTTACACCCGGCGGCTCCAGACCTGGCTTTACCGTCGACCTTGGCCTCCGCCGAGCGAGGCGGTTGAGCGCGCCCATGACGAGCCGCTCCGACAGGTCAATTGCGTCAGGACTTCTTGATATCAATGATCGTACCATCGCTCTCCAGAAAGCGTGCCGGGACCGAAACAGGGAGCCTGATCAGCATCTCTATGGATTTTACCTCATGATCTTGCCTGCCTCCTCGACCGCCTGGAGGCCTGTTGGTTTCGTTAGCCCGAAAATTGGGCACGAGCTTCTTCCCGTTCCGGTTCGTCTTGCCGATCGGGCGGTTCTCAAACTGCATCTCGCGGTGCGCCAGCGTCGACCACTGCGAAAGCGTCATTGATCCGTTTGCTCAGGAAGATATCGCCGCCTGCCAGGATCACAGCGCCTTCCACCTGGCCTCGGACATAGAGAGCATCCTCCACTTGCTCCGCATGTGCCTCTAGTCGCGCGACGGTCCCACTGTAGGTAACGCCCGCACCCCGGCGCCGACGGCTGCCTTCGCTGTCGCTGCCAGCCAATCCAAATCGGAATCGATGAAGGAACGCCGGCCGGACGCTTCCGCCATCAGGCTTGTGCCTTGTGAATCAGTCTGGACGCCGGTCGCAACCACGCCATTGTTGCCGAAGAACCGGCTCAGATCAGCAAAGATGCCGAAGGCGTCGCCGCAGTCGAGATCGGCATAGGCACTGAGAAATGCGTTGCCACGTTCACCGATTGGCCTGCTGGCGGTGAGCCCAAGGAGACGTGACTGCTCAATGCGGCGCAACGCAAGGAGACTTGCCTCCTCAAATCACCAAGGGCACGCACTCCTCGCAGGCGGAGCGGTTTACAAGAATGCACGGCTGTGCAAATATCGTGGCATCGCATTGCTGGATGACGCGAATGCTCAACGACAAAGTGGATTTCTGCAGACAAATCATCATTCGCGCGGGCGAACTGGTGATGCAGGGCTTTGGGCAAGTCCGAGCTGTGCAGATGAAGGGCCGCCAAGACTATCTAACCGAGTTCGACGGGCGCTGCGAAACGTTCCTGCGCCAAGCCATTTCCGAAGCCTATCCAAACGATGGTTTCTTTGGCGAGGAGGGGGGCGGCAGCGACGCGGCGACACTGTGGGTCGTCGATCCGATCGATGGCACGGCCAACTTTGCCCGCAATATCCCACATTTCTGCATCGCGATCGCCTATGTCGAAAACGGGCGGGCCGAATTCGGCGCGATCTACAATCCGGTGCTGCGTGAACTGCACTTCGCGCAGCGTGGCCACGGTGCAACGCTTAATGAGCAGCCGATTCACATATCCGACGTCACCGCCGCGGAGGCCGCAACGGTGGAGCTTGGGTGGTCTTCACGCATCGAAAAGCACGACTATCTTGGCGTGATGAATGGTTTGCTCGAGTTTGGCTTCAACGTTCGCCGAGCAGGCTCCGGCGCGCTGGGACTGGCTTACGTCGCCGACGGACGCAATGAAGCCTATGTCGAGCGCCACATGAATTCCTGGGATTGCATGGCTGGATTGCTGATGGTCGAAGAGGCAGGCGGGAGGGTCTGCTCATTCGAAGGTCGCGAAAAGATCCTGCGCGGTGGTCCTGTGCTGGCATGCGTTCCCGACCTTGCCGAACCGATCAGCGATATCATGGGCATACCACTTGCCGCGTCTCGGGAGGAGACGCGGTAAGTCACCTTTTGCCGCTTCAGGGCGAGGTGTCATAAATTCGTTGCACAGCTGTGCAATGTTCATTGGTATTGGAGGGACCGATGGAAGGCTACCTGAATATATCGCACGCCCGCGTGCGCTACGGCGACAACGAGATTCTAAAGGGGATCGATCTGTCCGTGCGCAAGGGCGAGTTCGTCGCTCTGCTCGGCTCGTCCGGTTGTGGCAAAACAACGTTGTTGCGAACCGTTGCGGGTTTCAACACACCCACTGAGGGCACAATTTCCATTGGCGGCCGCGACGTTACGCGCCAGCCTCCTGACAAGCGCGGCATGGCGCTGGTGTTTCAGTCCTATGCGCTCTGGCCGCATATGACGGTCGATCAGAATATTGGCTATGGTCTGAAATTGCGTCGCATTGAGCGGGAATCGGCTCGCCAGCGCATCGACGAGATGAAGGCGCTTCTCGGACTGCAGGCGTTGGGCAACCGCAAGCCCGCCGAACTCTCCGGCGGCCAGCGCCAGCGCGTAGCGCTTGGTCGTGCACTTGCCATCAATCCCGACATCCTGCTGCTCGACGAGCCGCTCTCCAACCTCGACGCACGCATCCGCCTGACTGTTCGTCACGAAATCAGTGCATTGCAGCGCCGGCTGGGCATCACCGCCGTGCACGTTACCCACGACCGTGAGGAAGCCATGGTCATGGCCGACCGCATCGTCATCATGAATGGTGGCGAGATCGCTCAGGCCGGCACCCCGCAGGAGGTCTATAGCCAGCCGAATTCGGATTTTGTGGCAGCGTTCATGGGCGCAGAAAACATCGTCGAGATCAACGTCGAGGTTTCTGGCAACAGCATTGGCATCTCCGAAGGCCAAAACAACCGCAAAACCGTGATCAAGCGCGGCGATCAACAGCTTGCGTCGGGGCCGGCGATTGCCCGATTCCGCAGCGAATCGTTGCAGATGACCGCGGCGGACGCTGCGCCTGGCTCAGAGCGGGATGGTCTTGTGCTGACGGGTCAGGTTGCGCAGGTCAGCTATCCCGGCGGGCTCTGGCGCCATATCGTCCATCTTGGCGACACCAGCCTCATTGTGGATTGCGTCACGCGCTTCGAAGAGGGCGCGCCCGTAGAAATCACAGTGCCCGAACCTGCGCTCTACATTTTTCCGCGCCCGTAAGTGCGGGCCGCGGGAGCCGTACTGGCTCCTGCAACGCCCTTTCCATGCCTCGCATACGCTTCAACTGCCTGTAATCACCTCGAAAAGGACTGATGACATGAAACCTCTCGCCTATTCTCTGCTGGCCCTCGGGCTGACAACCTCGCCGCTCATGGCTGAAGATCTGACCGTCATGACGGCTGGTGACCAGAACATGGTCGACTATATCAACGACTACCTGGGTCCACTGTTTGAAAAGCAGAATCCCGGCGTGAAGGTTCGCGCCGTCGGCACGGGCCCCGGCGATGCCGGATCGCAAAAAATCCTAGAGCGCTTTGACGCGCAGGCTGGCGCCAACGTTGCAACCTGGGACGCCGATGTTGCCGTGGTGCACGAAAAGTTCGTTGGCCCTATGGTAGAGAAAGAGTATCTTGCAAAGTACCGCGACCAGATCGAGAGCGGCAAGCTGGTGACGCGCGAGAATGCCAAAATGGCGCTCGGCACGAATGTCGATGGCTATGTGATGCCGATGTTCAACAGCCAGACGGCCCTTGCCTACAATCCGGCGCTGGTTCCAACGCCGCCGAAGAGCTACGAGGAGCTTGTTGCCTGGGCCAAGGCAAACCCCAAGCAGTTCGGCTATAACGGCATCAAGGGCGGCGCCTCCGGCGTCAGCTTCGTCATGGGCTGGATCTACGCTTTTGCCGGTGACGGCGATAAGCTGCAGCAGGGGCCATTCGAGGAAAGTGAAGCCGAAAAGTGGGGACCTGCCTTCGCCAAGCTCAAAGACTTCACCACCAATGCCACGTTGACGCCCGGCAATGCCGGGACGCTGGATATGCTGAGCCGCGGAGAAATCGCAATCGGCCCGGTCTGGGTGGACATGTTCTACAGCTGGAAGGCCACTGGAAAGCTGCCGCCGGATATGAAGCTGGTTCTTCCCGCCCCCGGCATGCCCGGCCAGCCAATGCATTATACCATCCCGGAAAAGGCGCCGCACAAGGAACTGGCTGAAAAGTTCGTCAACCTGGCCACCAGCCCCGAAGTGCAGGCCAAGGGCATTGTTGAGCGCTTCAACTGGTATCCGGGCATCGACGCGCAGCACGTGCAGGCCAAGCTCGACAAGGCAACCTGGGAAAAGCTGTTTACCGATATCAGCCCGGCCGATCTTGCCAAGAACGGCAAGGCCTTCCCAATTGCCCCCTATAACAAAGCGATCCTCGAAGCGTACGAGCGCCAGGTCGGAAACTGATCGAAGACCCGCCGGGCGGCGTGACAATCGCCGCCCGGTACTCTTGCTGCCAGAAATGGCAAAACCTGATCGAAACACGAATTCGGTGAATGCCATGCCGATCCCGCTTCTCGGCCTTTTGCTGGTCATGCCAGCGCTGGTCATCGTGCTGCTTCTTTTCATCGTGCCTCTGGTGAGTTCCATCACCGGGGCTTTTGCGGTGGACGGCCTGTTCGGCTTTGCCAATTTTCGAAAGGCATTCGAACTCTACAGCAGCGATATTGTCTTCACGATTGTGATCGTCAGCCTGTCTGCGGTGTTGATCGGGCTTCTGTCGATCTCAATTGGTGGATACCTGACACTGGGCTCCAACCCACGCGCAGTGGCAATCCTGCGTTGGCTCTACCGCTGGCCACTTTTCGTGCCGTTCATCGTCGTCGGCCAGATCCTAAGAACCTTTCTTGCCAAGAACGGCTTGATGAACAGCATTCTCACGCAGGCTGATATTCTAACACCCATGCAGACAACCAGCTTTCTCGATTGGCGCGGCATTGTGATCGCGTTCGTCTGGAAGCAGACGCCCTTTGTGACCTTGCTGCTGGCTGGCGCGATGGCCTCGCTTGACCGCTCCATGATTGAGTCTGCTCGCAATCTGGGCGCAAGCCGTTTGCGCATCTTGATCGAAATCATCCTGCCGCAGGTGCTTCCCACCTTGCTCGTGGGTCTCATCCTGAGTTTTGTCACGATGATGTCGGTTCTCTCCGTGCCGCTGATGATCAACGCGCAATCACCGACCATGATCACGGCCAGCATGGCTTTCCGCATCAACGCCTATGGAGATTACGGCGTTGCCAATGCGCTCGGTGTCATCTCGCTCTTGACGACCAGCCTTGTGGGATGGGTCTATCTGCGCCAGACGATGAGGGAACATCGATGAAAACGACCATGATTGACCTCAAGTGGATACCCCGCGCGCTCGGCCTCGGGCTCCTTGCCTTCGCCATCTTCGGCCCATTGACCAATCTCGTGCTTTGGGCGGTGGCGGAGAAATGGTATTTCCCCCATGCGCTGCCTCTGCAATACGGCTTTTCCTACTGGGTGAGCGTTTTTTCCCCACGCGGCAATGCCACGACGTCGCTGACCATGAGCGTGATGATTGCCTGCCTTACCGTCATCTTCTCGATTGGTCTTGCCATCCCTGCGGGCTATGCATTGGCGCGGCTAAAACTGCCGTTCCGCGGTGCCATCCTGCTTGTCCTTCTGATCCCGCAGGCATTTCCGAACCTGCCGGTTTATGTAAATATCGCGCGTCTTTTTTATCAGTTGGGGCTGAATGGCACTGTCGTCGGCGTCGTCCTCGTCCATGTCACGCATGGCCTCGTTTATGCGGTGTGGATCGCAACGGCTGCTTTTTCTGCGATCGACCGCGAGCTTGAGGAAGCGGCGCGCTCCATGGGTGCCACGGCGTTCAAGACCTTTTGCGATGTCACGCTGCCGATCGCAGCGCCGGGCCTGCTGGCAAGCGCCATCTTCGTCTTTCTGGAATCGCTCGACGAGTTTACCGGCACCTATTTCGTCGGTGCGCCCGATATTTCCACCTTGCCGCTGCTGCTCTACACCGCAGGCTCGGGTGGAAATTACCAGATTGCCTCGATCACCGCGCTCATCCTGCTGGTTCCGTCCATCGCCTTCATGATCGTCATTGAACGTTTTCTCAAGGCGGATGTGCTTTCTAAGGTGGGCCGCTGATGGGGGATAAAGAAGATACGGAAATCCCAGGCCTGCCACGTTATATCAGCGCGCATGAAGTGGCCGAGCGCGCTGGCGTCTCCCGTTCCGCTGTGTCGCGCACCTTCACCCACGGCGCCAGCGTGTCTGTGGCAACGCGCGCAAAAGTCATGCGCGCCGCTGAGGAACTGGGTTATCAGGTCAACGATCTGGCGCGCGGGCTTCTCGCCAACCGCAGCCAGTTGGTCGGCATGATCGCGTCTGATACCGAAACGCCTTTCCGCTCGTTGCAGATCGCGACGCTCTCGCGTCTGCTCATTGAAAGCGGTCGCGTGCCGGTTCTCATTACCACAGATAGCACTGCGAGCGGGCAGGCGTCTCACGCCAAACTCCTGCGCTATCGGGCCCAGGCCACGGTGGTTCTATCGGGCATGCCATCGCGCGCCTTTATCGAGCTTGCCCAGCGCAACGGTCAGCCGCTCATTGCCATCGGTCGAAATGAAGAAGGTCCTGACCACATCCGCGTCAATAACAAACTGGCCGCCGCCACGGCCGTGCAGGTCTTTGCGGCGCGGGGAATGCAGCGCATTGGCATGGTCACCTCGGCCGTGGGCAGCCCCAACCTCCTCGAGCGCGAGCAGGCCTATGTCGAAGCCGCCCGCGCAGCAGGGCTAGACGTCTTCGTGGAGCGTGCCGAGCGAACGGATTACGAGGGTGGTAGCCTGGCAGCCTCACTGTTGCTCTCTCCCGCACGACGCGTCGAGGGCGTGTTCTGTGTGAACGACCTGATGGCGCTCGGGCTCATGGATTATGCCCGCAACATGCTGGGTTTGCGGATCCCCGAAGATCTCTCGGTCGTAGGTTTCGACGATATTCCGGAAGCTGGCTGGGGCGCATACCGATTGACGACCTTCCAGCAAAGCGTCGAAAGGCAGGCCCGCGAAATCCTGCACATTCTCGATCTGCGGCTGGCCAGTCCCTCCGCTCCGCCTATCGTTACACAGCTCGATGTGCCGCTCATCATGCGCGACACGGTGCGGTCGATGAAGGTGGACCGGACAGTGCCCACCCCGTGAAGGACGAAAGACATCACATCATGAGCGACTGGCATTCCATTTGGCTGCAACCCGCAGACGCCGATCTTGAACACCTCCAGGCAACCGTCAACCGCATTGCCGACCAGCTCGGTACGCCGCGCTTCATGCCGCATCTGACGTTGGTCGAGGACATGCAACGACCAGCGAAATATCTAGCCGGCGTTCTGGACGCGAATTTTGCCGGAGAGATCGCCTTCTCGGCCCCCATCACGATCATCCACGGACTGCCGCAGTTCTTCCGCTCGCTCTATGCGGGCTTCGAACCGGTCGGTCGGCTCAGGCATTTCAAAACCCGTGCGGTCGAGGCTTTCGGTTCCGGTTCTATAGATTCCTTCATGCCGCATATCTCGCTCGCTTATGGCGTGACGGCAGAGCAGCGCGCGAGCATGCTTGCCGCTCTCGAACAGGAATTTTCAGGAAAAATCATTCGCTTTGACACCATCGCCGTCATCAGTTCCGCACAGTCCGTGCCGATTGAGGACTGGAAGATCGTCCACACGCTGAGGCTCGGCTAAAGCAAGTCCAGCAAAAGTGGAGTAGGCGCCGGCGCTCTGCCGCTTGTGTGCTGGAACAGTGACGCCCACACCCGCAAACTCGTTCCGCTCTATGCCACGGGCAGGGGTGCAAATGTTTTCCTTGATGTTGCGAAGAAGGAAGCCGGCCTTGCCGCCTGCCGTGTTCCTGGGGAAAGCCGGCGCTTCTTCGCTTAGTGGGCTGAGATCAAGCTCTCTTTCCGTATATCTGCTGGTTGAGGAGGCAAGCGATCGTCCGCAGTCTGTCCGAAGAGGTCATTGACCGTCGCATAAATCGGCCCCGACACCCTGATTTCTGCGCCCGGGTCTTCCGACAGAAATCCCCTTTGATACCAGGCGCGGTTGGCTTAATTCCGGCCAAGCTAAAACAAGCTCCACGATCCGTCATTCCAAGTCACCTAGATCGCTAGTGTGATCGCTGCCTCCTGAAAAGCAGCTTTTGATCAGACCAGACTGAATCGTGATGGCGCTGTGTGACCAGCACCCAGAAGATTTGGAAAGCATTTAACAAAAATTGACGGATTTCAATGATGCTGATCTGAGCTAATTTAGGGGCCCTTCAATTTCATGTCTCATGTTGCCGTAAAGCGTCCTCTTTGGATGACAATCACCGCTAGTGGTTTTGCAGCCGTCCTCTTCTCTAGCATCGCAATCGGCGGGAGCGCCTGGTACAGCCAGTCGAGCGCAAGCAGCGATGCGCTGCAGCGCGAGGTCGCTGCCGACCTGTCGCTGATTGAGACCGACATGGCCGCCCAGAAGAAGACAGCCTCGGCTGTCGCTCTGGCGCTCGCCGGCGAACCCGACATAGCCGGTCTGATCGAAAGCAGGTCGCGCGACGCGATCATCGCCCGCTATGAATCGGCAATGCCGTCGATCGTCTCGGATGGCGGGCTCCAGCTCATCACCTTTGTTGATGCCAAGGGCATGGCCGTCGGCCGTATCCACACGCCCGACAAGTTCGACGACGATATGAAAGGCCGACGCAAGACTGTCGTGCAAGCACTTGCGACGGGCAAGCTTGTCAGCGGCGTCGAGCCGGGACGCACTGCGGTCAGCATGTTCGCCAGTGCACCGGTTCTGCGCGACGGCACACCGGTGGGTGTCGTTGACGTCGGGACCAGTCTCACGAATGATTATTTCAAGCCGCTTGCAGCGCGGATCGGCGGCAACGTTGCCGTCCACATCCTGATCGACGGAAAATTCGAGAAACAGGCATCGACTTCGGCAGAAAGCTATCTTTCCGCAGATGATCTTAAGGCCGCTTACGACGGAAATCCCGTGCAGGTTGAGATGTCGGTCGGTGATCGACATCTTGTCGTGAAGGCGGTCCCGTTCAACAACTTCTCAGGTAGCCGCATTGGTATCCTGGAAATTGCCTCGGACGTAACCACGATCGTTGACGACAGCCGCTATGCGATGATGCTGATAGTCGTTGGTTCGATCACCATCGCGCTGTTGTCTCTGCTCGGCTTCTATCTCTTCGCAAGATCGCTCGCAGGTGTTCTTGGACGTCTGACCAGTACCATGTCGCGTCTCGCGTCCGGAGACCTGTCAGCCGACGTTGAAGGCGGATCGCGCCCGGATGAGGTCGGCGCCATGGCGCGCGCCGTGGCGGTTTTCAAAGAAAACGGCCTGAAGACCCGCGCGCTCGAGCAAGAGAGCGCCCAGCAGCGGACCGAAGCTGAGGAGCAGCGACGCCGCAGCGCAGAGCAGGAGCGGGAGCGGGCTCAGGCGATGGCTGAGGCGACTGATGGCCTGGCAGGCGGTTTGAAACAACTTGCGGGCGGCAATCTTTCCTTCCAGTTGCAGCAGGCCTTTTCGCCGGAATTTGAAAGCCTTCGCACCGACTTCAACCAAGCTGTCACGCAGCTTCGGGAAACCATGGCCGCGGTATCGGATGCCACCGGCTCGATCGACAGCGGTTCGCGTGAGATCAGCAATAGCGCTGACGATCTCTCGAAGCGCACGGAACAGCAGGCGGCGTCGTTGGAAGAGACGGCTGCAGCCCTTGACCAGATCACCACCAATGTCTCCAATTCCACTAAGCGGGCCGAGGAAGCACGCTCGGTTGCGATCCAGGCCAATGAGAGCGCCCGCCACTCCGGCGACGTCGTCGCAAATGCGGTCAGCGCCATGGGCAAGATTGAGCAGTCTTCCAACCAGATCTCCAGCATCATTGGCGTCATCGACGAGATTGCCTTCCAGACGAACCTGCTGGCATTGAATGCTGGCGTCGAGGCGGCACGGGCCGGCGAAGCGGGCAAAGGCTTTGCTGTCGTCGCGCAAGAAGTCCGTGAGCTTGCCCAGCGCTCCGCGACGGCTGCCAAGGAAATCAAGGGGTTGATCAAGAACTCTTCTGGAGAGGTTGCCAGCGGCGTGAAGCTGGTCAGCGATACCGGCGAGGCATTGAAAACGATCGAGGCCTATATCGTCACGATCAACCAGCACATGGATGCAATTGCCACCTCCGCGCGCGAGCAATCAGTCGGCCTGTCCGAGGTCAATACCGCCGTTAATCAGATGGACCAGGTAACCCAGCAGAACGCGGCCATGGTCGAGGAAGCCAATGCGGCCGGCGCCACGCTTGCTCAGGAAGCCGGCCGCCTGCGAGAACTCATCAGCCAGTTCGACCTAGGTCGGGGATCGACAGGGCACGCTGCACCACGGTTGGTTACGGCTGCAAGCAGCAGCTTCGGGCAGGCGCAATCGCCCGCCAGGGGCATGCTCGGCAAAATCTCCAAGGCTTTCCAGACGCGCGGCTCATCGGCTGTCGCGACGTCCGAAACTTGGGAAGAGTTCTGACGGTGGTACTGCGACGCCGAGCTTCAGCTGAGGCGCAGCTTGCTTCCGCCAATGTGGCTCTTGACGCGGCCGGTACCGTCGGTCGCGGAAGATGATCCAGAAGACGTGCCTTGAGTTCAAAGACTTCTCGCATGCCGCAGGAGAACCGCCACCGCCTTCAACGGCTTTACAGCTTGCGAATACCGGACTTTGGCGAGAGACTGTCAGATTAGGAAGTCGCAGAATTGGCGATCTTTGTATGGCAAGCCTGGTCGAACGATGCGGGCGTGGTTTCAGCCGCCGATGTGCGGAAAGTTCGTCGCTCGCAGACTGAGAAGTGACCGGCAGAAGCCTGTATCAAGGTTGATGCAAGATGTGCGCGGATGATGCCGGGGTTCACGGACGTTTCGATGAGGAGGCGGTCTGTGCGTGATGGCAAACCGTGGCCTTAAGCAAACGACGAGAATGCAGGGAGGCGCCTATGTCGTTGAATGAAGCTTGGAACGAATGGTGGGAGCATTTAGGGCATGTCAGTCGCTGCAATCGGGACCCTGCGCGAACCCGCGAGGCCTTCGAGGCAGGCTATCTCGCCGCATTGGCTATACAGGGCGGCAAACCTGCGCCTTCATCCCCGGCTCAAGCATTCGGCACCGAAGGCGATTTCGGCAGAGATAAGGATGGTCGCCCACGATGAGGGCAAACCGGCAACCAAATACCCACGGAAATTCGGAGTGCATATGCTGGTTCACCCCGCCTAGTCTGGACGAAAGGGTCCTTTTCTCGAAATGAGCTTGTGCTCGTATTAGACACTTGATGCAGATCGATCCAAGAGTGGAATAAGGAGGACGGTCAGGAGACCGCCTTCAGCTGCGCGAGTTGAGAATCACGCTCAAAGTGCCGTCGCTTTCAAGAATCAGAGCTTTGACGCCATCGAGATCATTTCCTCCAGCTGCGCGAACAGCGCTCCTTGCTTCGTCAGCGGTAACACGCTGCCGCCGCATGGCCTCGATGCACAACTCACCATCGTGAATTAGAAGCGTCGGTTCTGCTCGTACAGTTTTGGCAAATTTTTGTGATCTAACGGACCAGAAAGTGACGATGAACTGCAATGAGATAAGCAAAGCCAGCGCAGTTGCGCCTTCGGCTAGTGCCACCGACTCCTGAAGGATGATTGCCGAAAGGGTTGAGCCAAGTGCGACTGTGACCACCAGGTCAAAGGCGTTTAGCTTCGACAGCGTCCGTTTGCCCGAGATGCGCAAGAATATAACGAGGGTTGCGTAAGCCATGGAGCCAACGAGGATGGTGCGGATGATCCCGGACCAGTTCTGGAAGAGCATGCTCTGCCAATCCATTCGCTTCTCCTAACTCACTACCCAGCAACGGTAAGTGGGGCCGAATTGTCGGCGTCGAGTGGTGGAAGAGCCGCCGCATCTGGTGCAGGAGGGTTCTCTTCCAGGCTGTTGATGAGCCGCTTCGTTTCTGCAAATTCTTCCACTTGAGCCTGAATGATCCGATTGGCGAGGTCTCTTACGCGCGGGTCTTTGCTGTCGGCCCCGGTGCTGGTTAGGACCGCTATTGAGTGGTGGGGTATCATCGCTTTCATATAATCAGCATCTGAGACAGTCGCCTGACTGCGCACCAGCCAGGAAAACGTGGAATAAGCCATCAGGGCAGTCGCAATAATCGCAAAGTTCGCGATTTTGCTCTTGTACATGTGCCACATGAAGATGAGCATGAGAAAGGTCATCGTGGCCCCCATAAGGAGCGCCATCCAGATACGGGTCTGGGTGAACGTGATATGCTGGAACGAGTACGTGTTTAGGTACATCAAGCCCAACATCGTGCCGCTGGACGCAGCCACCATCGCCGCATACCGGGTGTATCTCATCTTGAAAACCCTCCCTGTGCTGCAAAAAATCAAACGCGTGATGCGCCGAAAAGTTCGTAGCGATCATAAGTTCGAGCCTCGACCCGCGGCTCAGGCTTACGCACACGCCGGTCGACAGAGATGGCACAGGCGGGACGAAGGTCCGGTCTTAGGACTGAAGTCCCGAGTGAGGAACGCAATCGTCTGCCCGTCATTCCCAGTGTCCACCTTAGAATTTATGTAGCGAAGGTAATAAACATGTCTGATCGTGAGCCCACCGTTATTAACAACAACGGCCGTAGCGGTAGTGCTGGCTGGGCTGTTGCTGTTGTCATCCTTATGGCAGTGATTGCCGTGGGATTCATTCTGTTTGGTGGCAATTTGGGAGCAGGCGGAGATATCGACGTAAACGTGAAGCTGCCGGCTTCCGAGGCCCCCGCACGATAGCCAGAATGCAGGCGGCCCGTGTGCTGATCTTGACGAACACAACGTAACGAATGTCCGTCCTGGGTGAGTGAAATTGGCTCCCAGCAGGCGGAACCGGCAAGAGGTCGTGGCGCGCACCTTCTTGCCGGTTCGAGGCAGGCGGCGGAAGGCTGAGTTTCGTTATTGCACCACCGCCTTCACCAGCCGCTTCAGGGTGAGACCCTGAATGATGATGGTGAAAATCACCACCACATAGGTGGCGGCAAGGATCAGCGACTTTTCTGCGATCTCAGGAATGGAAAGCGCCAGCGCCACAGAGATGCCGCCGCGCAAGCCTCCCCAAGTCAACGTTGCCACGGTGCCCTTGACAAAGGGGGTCCAGCGGGAGAGCGCCAGGAACGGCACTCCGACCGCCGCAAAGCGGGCCAGCAGCACGATCGGGATGGCTGCGAGCGGCAGCCATCCCAACGATGGATCGAGCCGCAGCACAAGGACTTCGAGTCCGATCAGCAGGAAAAGAATGGCGTTCAGGATTTCGTCAACGAGCGTCCAGAAGCCGAAAAGGTAGCGCTGCGTCAGATCGCTCATGGCTCGGTGCGGCCCCCGGTTGCCCACGAAGAGACCAGCAACGACAACGGCGATTGGACCGCTGGTGCCGACCCGTGTGGCGAAGGCATAAAGCGCTGTAACGAGCGCGATCGAGATCAGCACCTCGACCGAATAATTATCAACCTGCCGCATTGCCGCATAAGCAAGATAACCGCCAGCGAGGCCGAGCGCTGCGCCGCCGAGTGCTTCCAGCGCCAGCAAGTTGGCTGCACCGCTGAAACCTGCGGCACTGTGGCCATCACCGACGGCCAGGGTCAGCATCACGGTGAAGAGCACGACGCCCACACCGTCGTTGAAGAGCGACTCGCCGCTCATGTCAGCCTCGAGCGAAATCGGAACTTGAACGGACTTCAGCGTTGCCAGCACCGCGACAGGATCGGTGGGGCTGATCAGTGCCCCGAAAACCAGTGCCCAAACGAACGAAACCGGTGTGCCGAGGAGGCCGCCGAGATACCAAAAGGAGATAGCAATTACGAGTGTGGAAATCGCCACGCCAACAGTTGCCATAGCAGCGACCACGACAGCCCGTCTACGCAGAGCGCTGAAATCGACGTGAAGAGCGCCTGCAAACAGCAGGAAAGCCAACATCCCGTCGAGCACCGAATGTTGGAAATCGATCTGTCGTACGATGCCCGTGACTTCTTCATAGAGGGAGACGTTTTGGAACGCGATTTCGGCCAGGAGAAGCAGGATAGAGGAAACGAGTCCCATGATCAGCACACCTACCGTTTCCGGCAGGCCGACATATCGCTCGTTTAACCAGCTAAAGACGGCGGTCAGTAGAAGAAGGACGGAGAGGAGTTCGAGTGGAGTGAGCATGATATCGTTCCGAAAGCAGGAGGTGGAACATCCGCAGCTGCGAATTAGTTCCTAGTGCGCCGCGCGAAGGAGCAGGTTCCACTCATCGTTGTAGCCGCCGATGGGCACTGGGTCTGCAGCGCAGCTTCGTGAATAGCCTACTCTGCTTCCTTGGACGCAGCCGAGAGTCCGCCTTCTTAAGAATTTGCGCACGGGCCGATAATTTCAGTGACGGCAGTGCGGGGCACTTTCGCCATCGGACCCGCCCGCCGCGGATTCTTTATGAGCCAAAGGTTTAGGGGCCGGTTCAACGGGCTTTAAGTTCCCATCCTATCAAGAGCCACACCTTCACCTCCTTTATACAACCTGACGAACCACCTCGTCGGCGCAGATTGCCACGCTCAGAGCGCAGACAGGCGGGCTGTCGTGGTTAAACTTCCTCTGCTTTCAATGACCGCTTTGACCAACCGCTCGTCTGGCCTTCGCGTTTGATGGCCCCATGGATCAGCCTTCGGAACGTGGGGCATTCCATATGCGATGGCGCCGGGCAATCGGCGATATGCCGCAATGTCTCGCGCAGCGCCGTCAGCTCCGCGATCTGTCGATCGATGTGCTCCCCTTTTCGACGCAGCAGGTCGCGGGGCAGATCCGGCAAGCCATTGCTGCCGAACATGCCGGCGATCTCGTCCAGCGAGAAACCCGCCGATTTCCCCATGGCGATCAACTTGAGTTGCAGCAGCACCTCGGGCGGAAACTGCCGGCGCAGGCCGTGACGCGATACCGAGGCGATGAGCCCCGCCTCCTCGTAATAGCGGAGCGCCGACGGCTTGATCCCTGTGCGCGCGGCGACCTCCCCAATATCCAGGAATTTCATGGTTGACCTCAAGTTGGCTTGAAGTGTCAGCATGCTCTTCAGTTGATCATTCGACAAGAGGAAACGACATTGGACACCATCAATTCACCCCGATTGCTGACAGTTCGAGCCGGCATCACGATCGCCCTGTCGCTAGCCACCGGCCTGGCCTCGCTCGGCACCAGCATTGCCAACATCGCCCTGCCGGATCTCGCCAGGGCCTTTGCCGCACCGCTTCCGCAGGTGCAGGCCGTCACGGTGGCCTATCTCGCCAGCCTGACGGTCTGCGTCCTTGCCGCCGGCCGCCTCGCGGATCGCTTCGGTGCCAAGGCCATGCTCGTGCTGGGTCTGGTGCTGTTTGCTTTGGCCACCGGGCTGTGCGCCGCCGCGCCGACCTTGTCGGTACTGATCGCTGCAAGAACGTTTCAGGGTGCCGGCGCGGCAATTCTTATCACGCTGGCCATGGCGCTGATGCGCCAGACTGCGGGCGAGGGACAGATCGGGCGGGCCATGGGCCTGCTCGGTACGGTCTCGGCCATCGGCACTGCCCTAGGCCCGTCGCTCGGCGGGCTGCTGATCCCCCTGTCGGGCTGGCGGGCGATATTCTGGGTGCAACTGCCGATAGCAGCTCTGGCGCTCGTTCTGGCAGTTTCGTATCTGCCACGTGACGCGTACAGCGCCGATACCAAGGTGCCGAGCCTGTGGTCGGTGATGAATCGCAGCCTCGCCGGCAGTCTCCTTGTGAATGTGCTGGTTGCCGGCATCATGATGACGACGCTGGTGGTGGGCCCCTTCTATCTCGGCCTCGGGCTGGGATTGACGGTGCCGGAGGTCGGCGCGGTGATGGCAATCGGCCCGGTGATTTCGATCGTCAGCGGCGTGCCATCCGGTCGGCTCGTGGAGGCATGGGGCAGCCCCCGCATGCTGGTGATCGGTCTGGCCTTGCTGAGCGTCGGAGCGCTGATGCTGGCTATCGTGCCGGGCGTGATCGGGGTCGCTGGCTATGTGCTGTCGATTCTCGTCCTTACACCGGGCTATCAGCTGTTCCAGGCGGCCAACAACACGTTAGCGCTTTCGGATGTGGGCAAGGACCGGCGTGGCACGGTTTCGGGGCTCTTGGGCCTGTCGCGCAATATCGGACTGATCGCCGGCGCTTCGGCCATGGGCCTCGTCTTTGCCCTTGGCGTCGGCACCACGGATGTGACGCAGGCTTCGGCGTCGGCGATAGCATCGGGGATGCGGCTGACCTTCCTCACTGCCGGTGCGGGGGCCGTGGCTGCCTTTGCCTTGTCGGTTTGGGGGCCCGACAGGCGCAGGGCGTAGGCTGACCGTCGTCAGCGCTGACGGGGACTGCTCGTGGGATGGTGGTCAATTGCCCCAAACCATGGCCCTCACGGCGTTCGAACTACGACCAATGGTCGGTCTCCTTTCAAGGCGGAGGCAAGGACACTCGGGCCAGACGCACCATATTCTGAGTATCCGGGCTGAGCATCTTGTTCGATCTTGCGCAGCTTCTACCCTTCGAGATGCAGACATGGATCGCGGCGGGCGAGCAAAGCCGCTTTATGATAACGAGGATTGGGGATCGCAATGTGCTGGCAGGCGGGTGAGCGACGGTGGATTTCCGTTGTACGTGGCAACCGCCCCTGCGGTAGTGCTGGTTGGTGAACAGCCTTGTGTCATCCGGCAATGCCATGAGGCGATCGTCAACAATCGCCCTGTGGATCTCGGCCGCACGAAACAAACCTGGCATTGGCTTCAGGCGCTGACACGTTTCTCGATATGGAAGCCGGTGTCGATCAGGGTTCCCTGTCCACCGGTGCCGGAGGTGCGGTTGATGATCAGCGACATCGCCTGCTGGCCCATCTCATAGGCGTGAGGGTGCACGGTGGTGATGCCGGGGGTGATTTCGGAGGCGATTTCGTAGTCGCCCCATCCGGCGACCGCGAGACGCTCGGGGATCTTCCAACCGCGCCGGCCGCATTCGAACAGAACCCCGGCAGCGACGATGTCTGTCGGGCAGATGATCGCTTCCAGATCCGGGTCGATCCTGCAAAGTCCGTCAAGCGCCTTGGGACCGGCACCGAAACCATCCGCTTCATCAATCAGGAAGATCCTGTTGCTGCTCAAACCGGCGCCTTCCATGCAGTGCGTGAAGGCGGGGACGCGCTCGGTAAAGCGATGGGACACGGTGCTCTCGTAGCCGACCAAGCCAATCCTGGAATAGCCTTGCGAGATCAGGAGTTGAGTAATGGCGCGGGTCGCATCGGCAGTCGAGTATCCTACACCCATGTCGAAAGGGTCTCGATACACCCACGATTCGACGACAGGAATGCCCGCCTTGCTCAGTAAGATACGCGCGCCTTCTTCGTGTTCATCCCCCACCAGCGCGATGCCGGCGACACGCAGGCCGACGAAAGTGCGTATCGCAGCTGCTTCCTGCTCCATTGTGTCGGCCAGCTTCAGGACGAGCTGATATCCACATTCGGCTACGTGATCCTGCATGCCGCGGACGTAGTTGTAGAAGCTCGAATTCTTGATCGAGGGGATGACTGCGCCGATGACGCGGCTTTGCCCGGATGCCAGGTTGCCGGCGGCGTGATTTGGTACATACCCCAGTTCAGCCGCGATCTGAAGTACGCGTTCACGCGTTTCCTGCTGGACCCGCTGCGGATACCGGAACGTGTTCGACACCGTCATGGGCGAAACGCCGGCGGCTGCTGCGACCGATTGCATGGTGACCGTCTCATCCCGTCGAAGCTTTGTCATGAGGTGTCCTTACCCACGTCCTACTGCGTTATGTCCAGGAAATATGCACTTCTACGGATGGCGGTAAATTGAGCAAAGCTATCCTTGACAGAAGATAGATGGGGAATATTGTAGCGCTACAAAAGAGAAATGGGAACGCATCCTGATGGTCTTCTTCCTCAGATGCAGAATTGGGAACCCTCCATGACAGTAGCCGGGCGTGAGGCCGGGAGTGCGCTGGTGCTGACCGGGATCCACAAATCCTACGGTAAGGTTGCAGCCGTCAAGAACCTCGATCTGCAGGTGAAGGGCGGCGAACTCGTGGCTCTCCTGGGACCATCCGGTTGCGGCAAGACCACGACCCTGCGCATCGTCGCAGGCTTCGAGGCGCCGGATGCCGGCACAGTACGGATCGGTGACGACGACATTTCTCGGCTTCCGCCGCACAAGCGCCGGCTCGGCATGGTGTTCCAGAACTACAGCCTTTTCCCCCATCGCACTGTCGCCGAGAATATAGGCTTTGGCCTGCGCATGGCGGGAATGGGGAAGGCCGCCCGCGATGCCAAGATCGACGAGATGCTCGATCTCGTGCAATTGCAGGGCAGGGGCGATGTCTTTCCCTCGAAACTCTCCGGCGGACAGCAGCAGCGCGTGGCACTCGCGCGCTCGCTGGTGGTCAATCCAAAGGTCCTGCTTCTCGACGAGCCTCTTGGCGCCCTCGACAAGTCGCTGCGCGAAAGCATGCAGTTCGAGATCCGCGGCATGCAGCAGCGCCTCGGCATCACCGCGCTCCTGGTCACCCATGACCAGGAAGAAGCCATGTCGATGGCCGACAAGGTCGCCGTGATGAACGGCGGCCGCATCCTGCAGATCGGCGCGCCGGCAAGCATCTATGACAGGCCCGACAGCCGCTTCGTGGCGGAATTCCTCGGCGCTTCCAACATATTCGAGGGCCACGCCAGCGACGACGGATCAAACCTGATAGTCGCCGGCCCGCAGGGGCCGATGAGCTTTCACCTGCCCGAGCCGAACACGCCCGGTCAACCGCTTGTCCTGTCTGTCCGGCCGGAGCGGATGGCGCTGAAGCCCACGGAAACATCCGGCGGCTTTGCGGCGCGTGTCGTCGGCGCGGTCTTTCGCGGAAACTATGCCGCTTATCAGGTCGACGTGCCGGCACTCGGCCGCACGCTCTTCGTCTACCGCCAGGCCGATGGCCCGCTCGGTTCGACAACCTATCATCTCGGCCAGGCCGTGACGCTCGACTGGGCGCCGCAGGACGGCGTCATCGTAAGCGCGGAGTAAATGAAAAGTGACGATCATGCAGAAGAGCGGAGCGCGCATCGGGATCGACGTCGGCGGCACGTTCACGGATTTCGTGCTGTCCAATCCCCATGACGGCAGCCTGACCTATTACAAGGAGCCTTCGACGCCGGACGACCCGTCACGCGCACTGATCGAGGGCCTGCAGTCCCTGCTCCAGAAGGCCGGCCTGACATCTGGTGACGTCGGCACGCTGATGCACGGCACGACGATCGGTCTCAATGCGATCATCCAGCGCCGCGGCGCGACGATCGCGCTGGTCGTCAGCAAGGGCTATCGCGACATCCTGGAGATCGCCCGCAGTCGCATGCCGTCCTCCTTCGATTTCCACGCCAGCAAGGAAAAACCCCTCGTGCCGCGGCTGCGCATCGTCGAAATCGATGCGCGCCTGTCGGCTTCGGGCGAGGTGACGAAGGCCGCCGACGAGGCGGAACTCGATCGGGTCGCATCCGAACTGAAAGCGCTTGGCGTCGATGCCGCCGCGCTTGTCCTCATCAACGGCTATACGACGCCATCGGTCGAGATTGACATGGCCAAACGTCTTTCCGAAAAGGCCGGGGGTCTTTCAATCACCTCCGCCGCGGCAATCTGGCCCGAAATCCGCGAATATGAGCGCACGCTGGTCGCCTGCCTCAACGCCTATATCCAGCCGCTGATGCAGCGGTATTTCGCCGGCCTCAAAAAGGGGCTGGAGCGGGACGGGGTCGTGGCACCGATCCTGGTGACGGCCTCCAACGGCGGCTCGCTCAGTCTGATGTCGGCCGATGAACGTCCGGTCGAAACCATCCTGTCCGGTCCGGCCTCCGGCGTCATGGCCGCAGCCCGGCTCGCAGAAGCCGCGGACGTCACCTCCATCATCACCTTCGACATGGGCGGCACGTCCTCCGATATCGCCGTGGCCCAGGCGGGCTCGGCCGAACTCGCGACGCGCACCGATATTGGCGGCCTGCCGCTTGTTCTCCCCGTCGTCGACGTTTCGGCGATCGGCGCCGGCGGCGGATCGATCGTCTGGGTCGACGCCCATGGCCTGCTGAAGGTTGGCCCGCAGAGCGCCGGCGCCATGCCCGGCCCGGTTTCCTATGGCAGGGGCGGAGCCCAGCCGGCAGTGACCGACTGCTACCTGGCGCTCGGCTACATCGACCCGGCAGGCTTCCTTGGCGGCCGCATGAAGCTCAATGTCGATGCAGCACGCGCGGCACTCGCCGAAGTCGGCCAGCGCATCGGACTGTCGGGCGAAGACGGTGCAGCACTCGCCGCCGAAGGCGCTCTCGCGGTCACAACCGCCGGCATGGCGACGGAACTCTACAAGACACTCGCTGCCCGCGGCCTCGATCCGGCCTCGTTCGCCTTGGTTCCCTTCGGCGGTGCGGGTCCGACGCAGGCCAATCTTCTCGCCGAGGAAACCGGGATAGGCCGTATCGTCATTCCGCCGGCTGCCGGAACCTTCTGTGCGTTGGGAGCCGCCGCTGCCGATCTTCGCCGCGATTTCGTTCGCAGCCTCAGACGAGCCGTCAACGACGCCAGCGCGGCGCTGATGCTGGACGTGCTGAGGGAATTGGAAGCGGAAGGAAATGCCTGGCTCGACCGTGAAGGAGAGTCCAGCCAGGTGCGCAGGTTCGAACGCGGTGCGGATATGCGTTATGCCGGCCAGGCCTATGAGCTGCGCGTCAAGCTGGACGAAAACTGCCGCGACGCCGCCTCGATCGCGGAAGCATTCCATTCCGAGCACGAGCGCATCTATGGCTTCCGCGATACCGAGACGGAGGTCGAGCTCGGGACCGTGCGGCTTGCCGTCGTCGGCGTCAGCGAGGATATCGCCCAACCTGAGATCCCCGCAGGCACCGGCAATCCGGCTCGCAAGGGCGAGCGCAAAATCTTCCGCTCCGGGCAATGGGTGCTGGCGGGCGTCTATGACCGCAGCGCGCTCGGCGCCGGCGACCGGATCAGCGGCCCGGCGATCATCGAGCAGGACGATACCACGACGGTGCTTCTGCCCGGCTGGTCGGCCCGCGCCGATGCTTTTGGAAATCTTCATCTTGAAAGACATGCGTCATGAAGCTTGATCCCGTCACGCTCGCCATTCTCGGCAACAAGCTCGCCGCCGTCAGCGAGGAAATGTGCCTGACGCTGCAGCGCACCGGCCGGACGCTCTATGTCAAGGAAACAGCGGATTTCGCCTGCGCGCTCGCCGGGCTCGACGGCCGCTTCTTCGCCTATCCGCGGTCGATCGGCGTGTCTGGCTTCGTCGGCCTGGAATGCGCCCCCGCGATCGCTGCCGTCGGCGCACTCGAGCCGGGCGACGTCATCCTGACCAACGATCCCTATCGCTCCGAAGGGCTGGCGACGCATCTGCCCGACCTGCACATGATCGAGCCCTATTTCCATGAGGGGGCGATCGTCGCCTACGGCTGGTGTTTCGTTCATTGCTCGGATGTCGGCGGGCGCGTGCCGTCCAGCATTTCGCCCGTCAACACGGAAATCTTCCAGGAGGGCCTGCGCATTCCGCCGGTCAAGCTGATGAAGAAGGGCGAGATGAACCCCGACGTCGCGCTGTTCCTGAACGCCAACAGCCGGACGCCGGACGCCAATATGGGCGATATCCGTGCCATGCTGGCAGCGTTGGCAGCCGGTCGCCGACGGCTGGAGCAGACGATCGTCCAGCACGGTGCTGAGACGGTCGCGACCGCAGCGGTCGATCTGGTCGCCTATTCCGCCGAAAAGGCGCGCACCGTTTTGAAGCGCGTGCCCTCCGGCACCTACAGCTTCTCGGATTACCTGGACGACGATGCCGCCAGCCGCCTGCCGGTTCGTATCGCGCTTTCGGCGACGTTTGAGAATGGCGAAGTCCATCTCGATTTCACCGGCACCGATCCGCAAGTCGCCACCGCGATGAACATTCCCTCACGCGGCCGTCCGCATGCCTGGCTGACGCTGCGCGTTCTGGCGCTCGTCAACACGCTTGATCCGACCACGCCGCTCAATGTCGGCATGCTGGCACCGGTGCGGATCACTGCGCCGCTCGGCAGCCTCGTGAACCCGCAGGAACCGGCTGCGACCGGCGTTCGCCATGCCGCCGCCATTCGCGTCAACGATGTGCTGAACGGCGCGTTCGGCAAGGCCTTGCCGGACGTGATGCCGGCCGCGTCTTCCGGGACCGTGATCCCGGTCGTGATGGCGGAGCCGGACGGTCATGGCGGCCGGCGTGTGCAGGTGATCGAGCCGATGATCGGCGGCACCGGCGCCCGCAAGGGCCGGGACGGCATCGACGGCCGCGACAGCGGCATCTCCAACCTCGCCAACAATCCTGTCGAGACGGTCGAAGCCGAGCTCGGCATCGAGATCGTCAGCTACGCCCTGCGGCCCGATTCCGGCGGCGCCGGACAGTGGCGCGGCGGCTGCGGCATGGAGCTGACCTTCCGGGTCCTGACCGACGATTCCAACGTCCTCGGCCGCGGTCTCGAACGGCTGATGTTCCGGCCGTGGGGCTCGAACGGCGGCAAGCCCGGCATGCCCGGGCAGCTCATCGTCAACCGCGGCACGCCGCAGGAGCGGCATCTCGGCAAGATCGACGTGCTGACCGTCAATGCCGGTGACACGGTGACGTTTCTGACGCCCGGAGCGGGCGGTTGGGGCGATCCCTCGGAGCGAGATCCGCAGGCTGTCCTGAAGGACGTCGCCAACGGGTTCGTCACCGCCGAGGCTGCCGCCCGCGACTACGGCGTCGCGATCGCCGGCGGCGACGTCGATGCGGCGAAGACCAAAGACCTGCGCAGAGATATCGCCGCCAGCACATCCGAAAATGCCCAAGGCGTCGAGCGCGAACGCTGGGACCAGGCTTTCCCGGCCGGCGTGATGGACAGTCTCAACCGGTCGCTGGTGATGCTGCCGGGGTCCATGCGGCAGCGCCGACGCCGTGAAATCTTCGATGCCGTCCTTGCGGAACTGCCGGAAGGCTTTCCGCGGGTGGCGGCCAGCCAGAGTGCCGTTGACGCAGCGCGCCAGCGGTTGGAGGCTGCTGCAGGCAGTCTCCGCGCATGAACCAAGACGACTGACACCACCTCGTTCCAGCTTTGGAGAACTCGGATGACGATAATGAAGAGAAGACACTTCCTCGGTGGTAGCGCCATGGTAGGTGCCGGGCTGATGGCCGGAGGCTTGCCGCGGCTGGCCAATGCCCAGTCCAAGGAAATCACCGTCACCGCCTTTGGCGGCGTATGGGAAGAGGCGGTCCGCACCTGCTTCGTTGCGCCCTTCGAGGCCAAGACCAAGGCGAAAGCCAATGTTTCCCTCGGTGGCCCGCCGCAATGGCTGGCGCAGGTTGAGGCCAATCAGGCCAAGCCTCCGGTCGATGTCCTGATCATGACGCCCGACCTCGCACTCAGCGCCGCCAAGGCTGATCTGGTCGACACGTTCACGGTCGACAAGCTCCCGAACCTTGCAAAGATCCCGCAAGAACTGACGGATTCCGTCATGGGCAAGGGCACGCTGTTCGACTACGGCGTCGGCGGCATCACCTTTCACAAGGAACGCGTTTCGAACCCGCCGAAGTCCTTCGCGGAATTCGTCGATCGCGTCGCGTCCGGCGAACTCGTCGCTTCCGTGCCTTCGATCAGCTACGCCGTCACGCCGATCATGCTGATCTGGGCCATGGCCAAGGCGCTCGGCGGCGGCGTTGAAAACGTCGATCCGTTCTTCAAGGCTATGGAGAAGATGAAGGACAACCTCGTCTATTGGGGCGGCCCGAACGACTTCTTCAACCACCTCTCTTCCGGCGAGGCCGATGTCGGTATCTATTTCGACGGCCGCACCTGGAACCACTATGACAGCGGCGCGACCTGGATCGACTTCATCAACCCGGAAGAGGGCGGCTCGCTGAACGGCGTCGCCGTGCAGAAGCCGAAGAATGCCGATCCGCTGGCCTGGGATTACATCAACGAAATCCTCGACGCGCAGAACCAGACCAAGTTCGCCGACATCATGAACTACGGGGTGACGAATACCGACGTGGTCTACAGCGAAAAGCTGAAGCCGCGCATCACGCCCTGGCAAAAGACCGCCTTCCCGCCTTACGAGCAGATCGCGGAGGTCCGCAACGAATGGGTCGACCGCTGGAACCGCGAGATCGGCCGATAACCGACCTGAGGCTGCCCTTGGAAGAGGGCAGCCTGCCTTCCCCTCAACGGATGCAAGCGATGAGCGATACCAGCCTGCAACAGATCCCGCCGAGCCGGCGCAAGCGGCTGCTGACGCCGCATCTCCTTGCACTTCCGGCGGTCCTCTTTCTGGCCGTGTTCTTCGTCCTCCCGCTCTTCGACAACGGCATGCGCAGCGTCCTGTCGGAAGACGGGGGCGTCACGCTTTCGCGCTATGTCTCGCTGCTGGCGGATGGCTTCTATCTCGGCATCATCGGGCAGACCGTGGCGCTCTCGGCGGGCGTCACGATCATCTCGATCATCATCGGCTACCCCGTCGCCTACTTCCTCGTCCGAAAGGCGGGGCGCTTTGCCGGGCTGATCATCTTTCTGCTGATTGCACCGCTCCTCACCTCGATCATCATGCGCACCTTCGGCTGGCAGGTGCTGTTTGCCCGGCGCGGGCTGGTCAACAACCTGCTTGTCGATCAGCTAGGGCTGCTGTCAGCGCCGCTGCGCCTGACGAACTCGCCGGAGATCGCCGTTGCCGCGCTTGTCCATGTGCTCGTGCCCTTCATGGTGCTGTCGATCGCGACCGTGTTGCAAGGCATAGACGCGCGGCTCGAGGAGTCGGCCAAGATCCTCGGCGCCAACCGGCTTCGAACCTTCTGGGAGGTGACGCTGCCGCTGTCGCTCGACGGGATCGGCACCGGCGCCATCCTCGTCTTCATGATCGCCAATGGCAGCTTCGTCACGCTGGTGCTTCTCGGCGGCGGCCTGCAGACGCTGCCGCTGATGATCTACCAGCAATTCAACACGACGCGCGATTTCGGCACGGCGAGCGCCATGAGCACGATCCTGCTGGTCATCGCGGTCTTCTGCCTTTTCCTGCAATTGCGCCTCGTGCGCCGCAAGGGAGCCTGAGCGATGAAACGGGACTGGATCAACATCGCGCTCGCCGCCTTCGTCGTCCTCTTCTTCGTGTTCATGCTGGCGCCGATCCTGATCGTCGTTCTCGTGTCCTTTACGTCGGCGGGCTATGTTTCCTTTCCGATACCGGGCTGGTCAACCAAGTGGTTTGCGAGGATCTTCGAATACCAGCCCTTCATCGACGCGATGATCGTCAGCATCCAGATCGCCATCGGCGCGACGGTGCTCTCCTGCCTCATCGGCATTCCCGCCTCGCTCTATCTCGCGCGGTCCCGCAGTGCATGGGCGAATGCGGTGATGACCTTCCTCCTGTCGCCGCTGTCGATGCCGATGATCGTCATCGGCTTTGCCTCGCTGTTCTTCCTGTCCTGGCTCGGCGTCGGCATCTCCTTCACAGCGCTTCTGATCACCCATACGGTTGTCTGCCTGCCCTACATCGTGCGCACGGTTGCCGGTGTCTATGCCGGAATACCGCGATCCTACGAGGAGGCGGCCGCCATCCTCGGCGCCAACACGCTCCTGACCTTCTGGCACGTGACGCTGCCGCTGATCCGGCCCGGCATCATGGCGGGCTCGCTGTTTTCCTTCCTGACGTCCTTCGACAACCTGCCGATCAGCTATTTCTTCGGCAGCGCCGACACCAACACGCTGCCGGTGGTAATGCTGAGCTATCTGGAAAACCAGTTCGACCCGACGATCGCGGCGCTGAGCACGCTGCAGCTTCTCCTTGCCGTCGTCGCGCTGTTGATCGTCGATCGCGTGTACGGGATAGACAAGATGACGGTGGCGGGATGAGCCTGTATCTGCCGATCGATCACATCGTCGTCCTGGTTCAGGATCTTGGGGCAGCCGGTCATGCTTTCGAGGCGGCTGGCTTTCATGTGACGCCGGAAACCCGTCACAGCGCCGCCATGGGCACCGCCAACCGCTGCGTGATGCTCCAAGGCAGCTATATCGAAATCATGGGCATCGTCGCCGAAACGGCGGCAAACGCCACCTGGTGTGCGCTGCTGTCAGAAGGGTCAGGGATCCGGGGATTTGCGCTGCGCAGCAGCGACATCGATGCCTCGGCTCAAGAACTCGCGTCACTCGACATCCCGGCCGAGCCGGTTCGACATTTCTCGCGAATGACCGACGACGGCGAGCTGCGCTTCTCGATCACCCGCATCGATCCGGTCCGAACGCCCGGACTGCAATGCCTCCTCTGCCAGCACCACACGGCGGAGCTTCTCTGGCGGCCCGATACGATGAAACACATCAATGGCGCATCATCGCTCGTCTCGGTCACCCTGCCGCAAGCGCGATCCCTGTCCGGTTTCCCGACTGGCAACGGGGAAGGGACGGAGGTGAAGCCCGGAGGCGCCAGGCTCCTGCTCTCCGGTGCGAGGGCGATGTACAGCGATCTGCGCGACGTCTGCGGCCTCGAGGTAGAGGTGGTCGCCGCATGACATTCTGGCCGTCCGACAAGCCTTCATCTCTCTGGATGTCGCTCTCGCGCGAGACATTCGAGGCGCCGTCGCTCGAGGGCGATGCACGCGCCGATGTGGTGATCGTCGGTGGCGGGGTTTCAGGTCTTTCGACAGCCATCGAGCTTGCCCGTCGCGGACGCCGCGTGATCGTGCTGGAAGCGACGCGGGTCGGCTACGGCGCTTCAGGACGAGCCAATGGGCAGGTCATCTCGGCGCTGACCCGCCACGGGCCGGATGCCGTTCGCAAGATCTGGCCGGGAGAGCGTGGCACGCGCTTCATCCAGCTGGTGAAGGGCGCGGCCGACCGGCTGTTCGATCTGGTGGACCGATACGGCATTGATTGCGATGCAAGGCGCAACGGCTGGCTGCAGCCGGCCCATACACCGGGACGTGCGAAACGGGTCGCAGGACTTGCCGCTCAATGGGCCGCCACCGGCGCGCCGGCAGCCGCCCTGTCCGCCGAGGACGCCGCGCGGCAGCTGGGGACGGATGTCTATTTCGGGGGATGGGAACACCGGGGCGGCGGCCATATCAATCCATACGCTTTCACCTGCGGTCTTGCCCGCGCCGCCGTATCCGAAGGTGCCGTCGTTTACGAAGAAAGCCCGGCAATGCGGCTTGAGCGTGATGGCGACGGCTGGATCGTGGAAACCCCGAAAGGACGCGTCCGCGCGCCAAAGGTGGCCCTGACGACGGCCGCCTATACGGGCGACCTATGGCCGGAACTGCGCCGCTCGATCGTCCCGGTGACCTCCTATCAGGCGGCGACCGATCCGCTGGGTCATCTGGCCGAGACGATATTGCCGAATGACGAGGCCTCGTCCGACACGCGCATGGACCTTCGCTACTTCCGGAAGGACCGCGAAGGGCGGCTCGTCTCCGGGGGTGCGCTCGCCATCCAGTTTGCCGCGGCGCGGCGCTTGCCGGCAATGGTCGGACGGCGGCTGAAGGAGATGTTTCCGGCCTTGCCGGATAACCCGATGACCTCTTTCTGGGGCGGCCGCATCGCCATGACCACCGACCGGTTGCCACGCCTTCACCGGCGCGGCGACGGGATCTGCGCCTGGATCGGCTGCAACGGCCGCGGGCTGGCTCTCGCCTGCGCGATGGCTCCGGTTCTCGCCGATGCGATCGAGGGCGTCTCGGACGACGAACTCGCCCTTCGTCCGAGCCCGCCGCCTCAGGTGCCGTTTCACGCCTTCGTTTCGCGCGCCGCGCGGCTGATCCTGCCCTGGTACCGGTTCAGGGACAGCCGCGAGATCTGACAGTTTAGGTGCCGAGGGCATCAAGGAGACATCATGACTTTCTCTCTCTCCGCGTTCGACCGCAAGACCGGCATGTTCGGCATCGCCGTCGCGAGTTCGAGCATCGCCGTCGGCAACAGATGCCCATGGGCCAAAGCGGGCGCCGGCGTCATCGCGACCCAGCACCGCACCGATATCCGCTGCGGCCCGCTCGGGCTGGATCTCCTCGGCAAGGGTTTTTCGGCGCGGGAGACGGTCGACATTCTCGTGGCCGGAAGCGAGCATCCCAACCTTCGGCAATTTGCCGCAGTGGATAGGGACGGGCGGACTGCCTACTTCAACGGCCCGGATATCGAGTCCATCGCAACCGCGCATGAGGGCGACGCTTGCGTCTCCGTCGGCAATTTCATGGCGAATACCGAAGTCACGGCAGCAATGGTCCGCGGCTATGAGGCAAGCGGGTCGACCATCTTCGCCGAGCGGCTCCTCGCCTCGCTTGATGCCGGTGTCGCCGCCGGCGGCGAGACCCAGCCGGCCATGGCGGCGGCTTTGCTCATCGTCGACAAGCATGCCTGGCCGCTGGTTGACCTGCGCGTCGATTTCGAGCGCGACCCGGCCATGCGGCTACACGCGCTATGGCGCACTTACGAGCCGATCGTCGACAGGTTCGTCACCCAGGTCCTGGAACCGGCGACCCTCAAACCTTTGATCAACTCAGCCCTGCAGGTCTGAGCGAGAATGGGGGCGCTACGCCGCGTCCGCCAAGTCGATCCCCCCATAAAGTTCAGTGCATGACGCGGATCTGCTGGCGCTGACCGATGCGAGCCGCAGGGCCTTTCCCATGCGCTACGGGCGCTGATTGCAAAGCGCGCCTCCGAACGGCCCGGCGATATGGGGACGATCCGTGCGATGATCATTTCACGCACTGCGAGAATTTATTCGTCGCTAAATGATCGCATGAGGGAGCGGTCAGGCTCATGAGGCAGCCTGAATTGAATCGGTCATAATATCGATACCGCGGTCGATTTCCTCGTCTGAGACTGTCAGTGGCGGCGCGATGCGGAACACGCCACCCATTCCGGGCAACTTGACGATATTCATGCTCAATCCCCGCCGCATCGCCTCTTCCATGATCTTGGCACCGAGAGCAAATCCGGGTGCTTTGGTTTGCCGATCTGCTACGATCTCCAGACCCATCAAAAGGCCGCGTCCGCGTACATCGCCGATGCATTCGAACCTCTGTTGAAGGGAGACAAGTCCGGCTCTCAACCTCGCGCCACGCTCGATTGCGGCAGCGACAAGACCCTCTCGTTCCACAACGTCCAGAACAGTGACTCCCACGGCGGCCAGAAGTGGATCGGAGACGTGCGTGGTGTAGAACAGATATCCTTTTTCGAAGGCTTTTTGCTCGATCGCCTCCGTCGTCATGACTGCAGCCAGCGGCAGGCCGGCGCCAAGCGTTTTCGAGAGGGTCAGGATGTCGGGAGTAACGCCGTCCCTTTGGAACGCGAACATGTGTCCGGTTCTTCCCACGCCTGTCTGGGCCTCATCCAGAATGAGAAGCATGCCGCGCTCCTCGCACTTTTGCTTGAGAGCAGCAAGATAACCCACCGGAAGTTCCAGAATTCCACCACTCGACAGAATTGGTTCGGCTATGAAGGCCGCAAGATTTCCCGTCGACTGATTGTCGATCAGTGCGAACGCATCATCCAGCTCGGTTTGCCAATCATTCGTGCCGTCTGGCTTTGTAAACCGGGGACGGTAAGAGTTAGGGGCAGGGATCACGAGAGACCCTGCAGCCGTCGGCCCGTATCCGCGACGCCCCGCGCTATAGGTCGCGGCGGCGGCGGCACCCGTCATGCCATGCCAGCTCTGCGCGAAGGCAACCACTTCATGTCCGCCGGTCACGAGTTTGGCCATGCGAATGGCAGCCTCGTTGGATTCCGCTCCCGTCGTCAGCAACTGCACACGATCGAGACCAGGCGCGAGCGCCGCAAGACGTGAGGCCAGTTCCACCACCGGACGCGAGAGCATGCCGCTAAAGAGATGCGCAACCGAGCGCATCTGTCGATCGACCGTCGCAACGATGTCCGGATGGGTATGGCCGAGGAGGGCACTCATCTGCCCTGACGTAAAGTCCAGTATGGGACGGTCGTCGGCGTCATACACGTAGCTTCCGCTCGCACGCTCGACGATGATGCTCTCGAAGCTTGGCCCGTACCGCGTGAGGTGCCTGTTCGCTTGATGCCAGAAACTTTGTTCGCGGTTGAGAGACACCGATCGCTCCTTCGTTTGCAATGAAGAAAAAACTATGCGGTGTTCTCCTTGCAGGCAAATTGATATAATTTCACGCCGATATCAAACAAATCGATGGCCATGACTCTTGATCTTTCAGTCCTGAGAAACTTCGCAGTGGTGGCCCGATCCGGCTCAATAAGTGTGGCGTCCCAGCAAGTGGGGCGTACGCAATCGGCATTGAGCATGCAGATGCAGCGCCTTGAAGGAATGATCGGACAGGTTTTGCTCCATAGGAGCGGATCCGGTGTCCGCCTGACGTCAGCCGGCGAAAAGCTGCTTATGCATGCAGAAGCGCTTCTTGCCCAGCATGACGAGCTGTTGGCGACGATGAGCGGCTCTACTTTGCAGGGCTCTGTCAGTCTGGGCTGTCCGGAAGACTACTCCATCGCTTTCCTTCCCTCCGTCCTGAACGGCTTCTTCGAACGGCATCCGGATGTCGAACTGCGAATGGTTTGCGCGCCGACTACCGAGCTGAGGCCAATGCTGAGAAGAAGACAGATTGAGCTCGGTATCGTCTCGCTTTCGGAATTGGCGAGTCCAGAGATCATCAGGCGCGAGGATTTCGTGTGGGTGGCAAATTCGTCCAAGCCAGCTATTCTGGATCGGCCGATCCTGCCGCTTGCCCTTTCCGCACCTGCCACGCTCGATTACCGGGCAGCCTGCGATGTCATGGAGGCGTCAAACCGCCAGTACCGCGTCGCCTTTGCAAGCAATAGTCTCGCGGGTCTGACAGCGATCGCTCGGTCAGGCCACGCCATTAGCGTGTTCACGAGGACTGCCGTTCCGCCGGATCTCTTCGTCATCACGGACGGACTGCCCGCGCTTCCCACCATAGGACTATCGGTCGAGTTTGGAGAGAGCCGGCCTTCGGTCATTGCGAAGGCTCTTGCCGAACATATTCGCTCGACTCTTCCCAGCCTGTAAAGGTTTAGGACCTGCATCGGACGGAGGGGAAGGCCGTCCGGCTGCAACACCAGGCAGGCCACGTTGTGATGCTGGCGGTGGAGGGCCATGGTCAGGTCCCTCCAGAGTTTCCAGAAATTGATGTTGACGAGGGTGCCGCGAATTCCCCGCTGATGTCGGTGGGTTTCGATCCGGTGCCATGGCTGGCCGATGCCTGGCTGGCGCGGCTATCCACCGTGGTCGTCACTGTCTGGGAGAAGACGGGCTGGCATGCCGTCCTCTATCTGGCCTATATCCAGTCCATTCCCAAGGACTTCTACGAATCCGCCCGGATCGATGGTGCCAATGCCTTCGCGCGCTTTCGTTACCTGACCCTGCCGCTGCTGGTCCCGGCCATCACGGTCAGCCAGATGCTGTTGTTGACCGGCGGTTTGAAGGTGTTTGACCTGCCCTACACTCTGACCAAGGGCGGCCCGGGGTTTGCGACGACGACCATTTCCCAGGTCATCATCCGGCGCGGCTTGGGCGAGGCAAAGTTTGGCGAAGCCTCTGCCCTGGCCGTCGTGTTCATGCTGATGGTGCTGGTGGTTGTGATGGTGCAACTTGTCATTTCGCGGCGGCTGGAAAGGAACGTGGCATGACCGGTCGGCGCAAGTGGATTTCGGGCGGTCTGAGCGCCGTGATGCTGATGCTGGCAGCCGCCGTGGGCCTGCCCTTCTATTACATCGTGGTCAACACGGTGAAGACCCCGCAGGAAACCGGCGCAGCACCGCTTGGCCTGCCGTCTCATCTGTACCTGGACAATTACGTGACTGTCTTCCAGTCGATCCCGATCCTGCAGAGCTTCCTGAACACGCTGTATCTGACCGTGGTTTCAGTCCTTTTGATGCTGCTGGTGGGGTCGATGGCGGCCTACGGCATGATCATGCGGCAGACCTGGATCAACCGCACCTTCGGGGCAGCATTGGTGCTTGCCTTCATGGTACCGTTCCAGTCCACGCTGATCCCGCTCTATCAAATGCTGGCGCGGGTGCATCTGGTGGATTCACTCAACGGTCTGGTGGTGATGTACAGTGCGGGGTCGATATTCTGCTATTTCCTGATCCTGGGTTACATGAAGACCGTGCCTTTCGAGATCGTCGAGGCGGCACGGATCGACGGGTGTGGCACCTTTGGCATCTACTGGCGTATCATCCTGCCGCTGATCCGACCCATCCTGATCACGGTCGCGGTGTTTCAGACGATGTGGGTCTGGAACGACTTCATCACGCCGACCGTGTTCCTCAGCTCGGCCAGCAACAAGACACTCGTGTTGCAGGTCTATTCGGCCGTCGGGCAATTCTCCGTCAACTGGCCCGCTTTCATGACCCTCACCGTCATCGTGCTGTTCCCGGTCGTCGTGTTCTTTGTCGCCATGCAAAAGCACATCGTCGATGGACTGGTCAGCGGCGGCATCAAGGGGTGAAGGAACCCTTGTCCCGCGTCTCCGGCGGCCCCACGCCTATCACTCGCCCGCTCGGAACATCAGCATTCGCAGCGCGTGATCGCGCGATATGATTCCCTGGCGTGTATACATTGCGGAGCAGAACAGCCGCGGAAACGCAGAAAATTTGGCCCGTACAATTATTTCCTTTCCGAAAATAAAAACGCATGTATACATTGACGGAGGAGGAGATTGGGAATGGGAAAGACCGTCGTGTCAGATCTGACGCAAGGCACCACGCAGACAATGCGTGCCGTGCTTACCTTGCGTGACATGATTGCCAATGGGCAGCTGCAAGACGATACGCGCTATACGGAGGTGCAGCTTGCGGATCTTTTGTCCATGTCGCGCACCCCAATCCGCGCAGCCTTGCAGAAGCTGACCGATGAGGGCGTTCTGCAGGCCATGCCTGCTGGCGGCTATACCGTCCGCCGCTTTCTTCCCTCGGAAATCAATGAAGCCATCGAGATCCGCGGCATGCTGGAAGGGCTCTGTGTCCGGCTTTTGGCCGAGCGTGGGGTCGACGCGCAGGTTCTGGCGGACATGGGGCACGTCTGCGACGGGATTGAAGCCGCCTTGATCAGCCCCGTCTTCAACGAGCAGTCGATCATCACCTATTCCCGCCTGAACGCCGAATTCCACAAGATCTTCGTCGAGGCGTGCAACAGCCAGCTCCTGCAGCAGGAGCTGGCCCGCGCCAATGCGCGACCCTTCGGATCCGCCAGCGCGCTCGTCGGCATCCATACGCCGGACGAGGCGGCGCGGCGGCATCTCTGGATCGGGCATGATCAGCACCGTGCGGTCATCGATGCCATTGCCACCCGGCAGGGTGGTCGGGCCGAGCAGATCATGCGCGAGCATGCCCGTCTGTCACAACGCAATCTGACACGCGCCCTCAATGCGCGCCATCTTCTGGATGGTCTGGAGGGGGCAACACTGATCCGCCAGTCCGGGAGCTAGCCGGGCCGGGGCCACACTTGGCGATTGGGAGGTCGCCAAGATCAATAATCTGGAGGAGAACCACATGAAAAGACGAGTATTCCTGGGAACGGCCATGGCTTCCGCTGCCGCTTTCAGCCTGTCCGCACGCGGCGTCATGGCGGCGGCGAAGCCGTTCGAGATCGGTCTCATCTTGCCGATGACCGGCCCTTTTGCATCGACAGGGCGGCAGATCGAGGCGGCTGTCCGCCTCTATATCGCGCAGAATGGCGATGAGGTGGCGGGGCGAAAGATCGAGATCGTCTTGCGTGATGATGCGTCCGTGGCGGACGCCACAAAGCGCCACGCCCAGGAGTTGATCGTTCGCGAAAAGGTCGAGGCGCTGGCCGGTTTCGGCCTCACGCCGCTGGCGCTGGCCACAGCGCCCCTTTCGGCCCAGGCCAAGATCCCGCAAATCGTCATGGCGGCGGCAACATCCTCCATCACGGAAGCATCCCCCTTCATCATCCGCACCAGCTATACCACGCCGCAGGTCACCGCAAAGATCGCGGAGTGGGCGAGTGGCGACGGCGTGCGCAAGGCCGTGACGCTGGTTTCCGATTACGGGCCGGGGATCGATGCGGAGAAAACCTTCATCAAGACCTTCGGAGAAGCCGGCGGTCAGGTCGTGGAGAGCCTGCGCGTTCCCCTTGCCAATCCCGACTTCGCGCCCTTCCTCCAGAAGGTGGCGGATCAGAAGCCGGATGCCATCTTCGTGTTCGTGCCGTCCGGGGTCGGCGCGCCCTTCATGAAGCAGTTCGTGGAACGCGGGTTGAACACGTCCGGCATCAAGCTCCTGGCCGATGGCGGCGTGACGGATGACGATATCCTCGACAGCATGGGTGACCCGGCCTTGGTGGCGATCACGGGCTTCCATTATTCCGCCGGGCATGACAGTGCCCTCAACAAGGAATTCGTGAAGGCCTTTGGTGCCGCCAACAATGGCAGCCGCCCCAATTTCATGGCGGTCGGCGGCTATGACGGCATGCATGCGCTCTATACCGGCCTTGAGGCAACGAAGGGCGATTCCACCGGCCAAGCGCTGATCGAGGCGATCAAGGGCAAGGCCTGGGAAAGTCCCCGCGGTCCGATCTCGATCGATCCCAACACACGCGACATCGTCCAGAACGTCTACATGCGCAGGGTGGAACGCATCGAAGGCAAACTCTGGAACGTCGAGTTCCAGACATTCGACGCTGTGAAGGACCCGGGCAAGGCCGGTTAGCGCCAGCCGGCCACGGCCGGTCATCCACGTATTGCCGTTCCCGCCCGGCGTGATCCGCCAGGGCGGGAGGGCTGACGCCAGGGAACTCGCAAATGTTGACCATTCTTATCGATGGCATTGCCTATGGCATGCTGCTCTTCGTCATGGCTTCCGGCCTTGCCGTCACGCTGGGGCTGATGAATTTCGTTAATCTGGCGCATGGTGCCTTTGCCATGCTGGGCGGCTATGTCACCGCGCTTGCGATGAACCGGCTTGGCCTGCCCTTCCTTGCCACTTTGCCGCTTGCCTTTCTTGCCTCCGCAGCTCTCGGCGCGATCGCGGAGCGGACACTTTATGTCTGGCTCTACCGGCGAAGCCATCTGGATCAGGTGCTGTTTTCCATCGCCCTGGTCTTCATGTCGATGGCGGCGGCGGATTGGCTGGTCGGATCCCAGCAGCAGCTGATCACCTTGCCGGCATGGCTGCAGGGCCGCCTTGAGATCGCCGGCGTCGCAATCGGTCGCTACCGGCTATTCTTGATCCTCGTCTGCGCGGCGCTCGTCGTGGCGCTGCAACTCATTCTCGCGCGTACCCGGTTCGGCGCCCGGCTGCGCGCCGCGGTGGATAATCAGCGCGTGGCGCGCGGGCTCGGAATTAATGTCAGCGCGATCTTCGCCGCAACATTCGCAGTCGGTTCGGGACTTGCAGGGCTTGGCGGAGCTTTGGGGATAGAGCTTCTGGGGCTCGATCCGTCCTTTCCCCTGAAGATCCTGGTCTATGTCATGATCGTCGTCACGATCGGCGGAACGTCCAGCCTGACCGGGCCCTTCATCGCGGCTCTGATCATTGGCGTCGCCGATGTGGCAGGCAAATATTACCTGCCGGAGCTCGGCGCCTTCCTGATCTACCTGATGATGATTGTGCTTCTCGTCCTGCGTCCGCAGGGCCTGATCGCATCCGGCCGTTGAGGAGTGTGCCATCATGCCAGCCGATATCGTTGAGACCGCACCGCCCGCCGCTCTTCCGGAAAGGACGCACCATGATCGCGCAGCCGCCATCTTGCGAAGCCGCAGCGGCTTCAAGCCACCGGAGGCAGCGTTCTGGCTGGTGGTTGCGGCGACTTTCTTCCTGTTGCCAGAGCGCCATCTGCTGCTGTCGGAAATTGCCATTCTCGGCCTGTTTGCCGTCTCGCTCGATCTCATCATCGGCTATGCCGGCGTGGTCTCGCTGGGGCACGGCGCCTTCTTCGGCATTGGTGCCTATGTAGCCGGGTTGACGGCCATCCATCTGACGGGGGAACCGCTGAGCGGACTGTTTCTCGGCGGTATTGCTGCCGCATTCCTTGGCCTGGTGACTGGACCCTTGCTGCTGATGCGAGCCTCTGACCTGACCCGGCTGATGATGACGCTGGGCATTGCCATGCTGCTCTTCGAAGCCGCCAACAAGGCATCCTGGCTGACAGGCGGCGCCGATGGCCTGACCGGTGTCCAGATTCAGCCGATCTTTGGTCACTTCGAGTTCGATCTCTGGGGCACGACAGCCTATGGCTACACGCTGGTGGTCGCGATCTGTCTTTTCCTGGTGGCCCGCATGGTGGTCAGCTCGCCCTATGGTCTGTCCCTGCGGGCCATTCGTGAAAATACCCTGCGCAGCCGCAGCATCGGCATTCCGGTCGGGCGGCGCATCCTTGGGATCTACACCTTCTCCGCCTTCATGGCGGGAATTGCCGGTGCGCTGCTCACGCAGACCACCATGTTCGTTTCGCTCGACGTGCTGGCCTTTCACCGCTCGGCCGATGTGCTGCTCATGCTTGTTCTGGGCGGCGTCGGCTATCTCTATGGCGGGTTGATCGGCGCCATCGCCTTCAAGCTGATGCAGGACTGGTTTTCCGCTTTCACACCGCAATACTGGATGTTCTGGGTCGGACTGGTCATGCTGATCGTGGTGCTGATCGGGCGGGAGCGGCTCAACGCTTGGCCTGCTCGTCTCTTGGCGACCATCCGCCGGGGGAGCCGCGCATGAAGGCCGCCCTCCAGACCATCGCCCTCGAAAAGCGCTTCGGCGGCCTCATTGCTGCAGACAGTGTCTCCTTCACGCTGGACCATGGCGCACGCCACGCGCTGATCGGCCCGAACGGGGCCGGAAAGACGACATTCGTCAATCTTTTAACGGGCGTTCTGCCGGCGAGCGGCGGCAAGATCCTCTTTCAAGGCGAGGACATTACCCACCTCAATCAGATTGCCCGCGCCAGGCTCGGGCTGGGCCGCACCTTTCAGATCAACCAGTTGTTTGCCGACATGACACCGGTGGAAACGCTGGCTCTCGCCGTGTCGGAACGCATCGGCAGGGGCGCCAATTTCTGGCATCGCCTCGGCAGGCAGGCGGATATGTCCGACGACATTATCAGCCTGCTGGAGCGGTTCCGGTTGCTTGACGTCATGGACCAGCCAACAAAGCGCCTGCCTTATGGCAAGCAGCGCCTGCTGGAGATTGCCCTGGCGCTGGCGTCCAATCCGCGCGTGCTGCTGCTGGACGAGCCGGCTGCCGGTGTGCCGGAAGCGGAGCGCGAGGAATTGCTGGAAACCTTGGCCAACCTGCCGCGCGATGTTTCGATTTTGCTGATCGAGCATGACATGGATCTGGTCTTCTCCTTTGCGGACAGGATCACCGTGCTCGTTGGCGGCGCGCTGTTTGCCGATGGCACTGCGGAACAGATCATGTCCGACAGCCGTGTTCAGGACATCTATCTCGGGAGCGACGACCATGGCTGATTTCCTTGAGGTGAAGAACCTGCGCGCAGGCTATGGCGAAGCAGTCGTCATTTCAGACCTCAGTGTCTCGCTCGGCGAGGGTGAGGCGCTGACGGTTCTGGGTCGCAATGGCGTGGGCAAGACAACCTTGCTCGACAGCATCATCGGACTGACCCGGCAATTTGCCGGAACGTTTTCGCTGGCCGGTCGCGATCTGACCAAAGCCGGGCCGGAGGTACGTGCGATGGCGGGCATTGGCTGGGTTCCGCAGCAGCGCGATATCTTCCCCTCCCTGACCGTGGAAGAAAACCTGACGGCCACGGCACGGCCCGGAAAATGGGATCTGCGCGCCGTTTACAAGCTCTTTCCGCGGCTGGAAGAGCGGCGCGCCAATATGGGGAACCAGCTTTCCGGCGGCGAGCAGCAAATGCTGGCGGTGGGCAGGGCTCTGATGCTGAACCCGAAGATCCTGCTTCTCGATGAGCCGACGGAGGGGCTTGCCCCCATCATCATCGAGCAGATGCTGAGTGCGATCCGCCGCCTCATTCGCGAAGAAGGAATGGCGACGATCATCGTGGAGCAGCACGCACAGAAAATCCTGACGATGACCGATAAAGCCGTGATTCTCGACCGCGGAAACATCGTTCACGCTGCGGCCAGCGCCGATCTTCTGGCCGATCCGACCCAAATCGAGGCGCATCTCGGCGTCGCGAAAAGTGCAAAGCGCCATCGTGCCTATGCAGGAGCAGAAACCCATGCCTGAACTCACCCTTGCCCCGCAGGATACGGACATCACCCTCCAGCAGCTGCATCTCGACCCCTATCCGATCTACCGGCGGCTGCGCGCCGAAGCTCCGGTGATGCGCGTCAAGGCGGCAGGCCGCACCTTCCTGACCAAGGCGTCCGACACCAAATTCGTCAAGGATACGCCCGGGATCTTCTCGTCCAACGACCCGAACACGCCGATGAAGCGCGCCTTCCGCGCCCACACGCTGATGCGCAAGGATGGTGGCGACCATATGGCGGAGCGCATGGCCATGGCACCCGCCCTCATGCCCAAGACCATTCAGGACGTCTGGGTACCGCTTTATCGTCAATTCGCCGCGGACTATTTCGATCGGCTGCCGAAGGGCGAGATGGTCGATCTGCACAAGGAGATCTCCGGGCCGCTCTCTGCCCGGATTCTCGCTCATATCCTGGGCATTCCCGAAGCATCCGACGAGCAGATGATGTTCTGGTCTCAGGCGCTGATCGATGGGGCGGGCAATTTCGGCTGGCTGCCGGGGCCCTTCGAGGTTTCAGACCGCGCCAATGATGAAATGGATGCCGTGCTGGAACGGGCGGTGGAGCGGGTGAAGGCCATACCGGATCATTCCGCGCTGTCGGTCATGGTCCATGCGGAAAACCCGATCGCCATGAGCCAGATCGTTGCCAACATCAAGATTGCCATTGGCGGCGGTATCAACGAGCCACGCGATGCGTTCTCCACGATCGTCTTCGGGCTTCTGACCGAGCCGGAGCAGCTGGAAGAGGTCAAGCGCACGGGTAAATGGGGTGCGGCCTTCGAAGAAGGCGTGCGCTGGGTCGCTCCCATTCAGGCCTCATCGCGCCTTGTGCTGGAAGATGTCGAGATCCGCGGCTGCCTGATCCCCAAAGGTGACACTGTGATGACTATTCAGGCCTCGGCCAATCACGACGAAGAGATCTATGACGATCCGGAACGGTACCAGGTGTTCCGGTCCAAGAATCCGCACCAGGCATTCGGCTCCGGCCCCCACCATTGCGGCGGAACGCATGTGGCAAGGCGAACGGTCGGCGCAATCCTCACCGAAATGCTGTTCGAGCGGTTCCCCAATATCAGCCTGCCCGACCCGGATGTGGTCAAATGGCGCGGCTTCGGTTTCCGCGGCCCCATCAATCTGCCCGTGCGGCTTGGCTGACGCCGGATCTTCCAGGAGGATTTCATGAAAATCATATTCGTAGCCCATGACGGAACTCGAACCGAGGTCGAGGCAAGCGAGGGCGAAAGTGTGATGCAAGCGGCGGTGCAAAACGGCGTGGATGGCGTGATCGGCGAATGCGGTGGCTCCATGATGTGCGCAACCTGCCACTGTTACGTGGATGAGGACTGGATCGGAAAGACCGGGCGGCGGGGCGAGGGTGAGGCCGATATGCTGGAATGCGCGGCATCTGAGGTGAAAGCCACAAGCCGCCTATCCTGTCAGATCGAGATGAGCGCGGATCTCGACGGACTTGTCGTTCATCTGCCGGAAGCGCAGATCTGAGGTGTCAACATGGACAACATCGTCATCATTGGCGCAGGGCAGGGTGGATTGCAGATGGCAGCCAGCCTTCGGCAAGAGGGCTATCAGGGGCGTCTGACGCTTGTCGGTGATGAGCCGGGACTGCCCTATCAGCGTCCGCCGCTGTCCAAAGCCTATATGGCAAAGGGCGATCCCGCGGCCCTGGCCCTGAAGCCTGCAAGCTTTTTTGTAACGTCGAATATCACGCTTCGGCATACCATGCGCGCGACCAGGATCGATCGCGCCGCTCGTCTGGTATGGCTGGCGGATGGTGAGGCTCTGACCTACGACCACCTGATCCTCGCGACCGGCACCCGCAATCTGATGCCACCCCTTGCCGGTATCGATGCGGCCGGCGTCCTGTCTCTGCGCACCCTGGCTCATGCGGATGCCTTGCGCTCCGCCATGGTCGGCACACGCCATGCAATCGTTATCGGAGGTGGCTTTATCGGCCTGGAATTTGCAGCCATGGCCCGCAAGGCAGGAGTGGAGGTGACGGTGCTGGAAGCGGCGGGTCGCCTGATGTCGCGCGCCGTTTCGCCTGCCATGTCCGATGCCTTCCTTGCCATGCACATCGCCATGGGCACGGATGTACGGCTCCATGCCCGTGCCTCCGACGTCATCACCGATACGCAAGGTCGAGCCATCGGTGTTGGACTGACGGATGGCACGAGGCTGGATGGTGACCTGGTTCTGATCGCGGCAGGGGTTGTTCCGAATACGGAACTGGCGGCAGAGGCCGGGCTTCAAATCGGCAATGGTGTGCGGGTGGACGGTTCCCTCAGAACCTCCGATCCGGCCATTTCGGCGCTCGGTGACGTCTGTTCCTTTCCCATGCAGGGCAATTGGACACGACTTGAATCGGTGCAGGCGGCTGTCGACCATGCCCGTCATATCGCCCGGGTTCTGCTGAAAGGCGAAGCGGGTGATTATGCGGCGGTTCCCTGGTTCTGGTCCGATCAGGCGGATTGGAAGCTGCAAATCGCAGGCTTTGCACATGATGCGGATGAGGACGTGGTCTTGCCCCGGCCGGATAGCGGACCTCTCGTGCTGCGTTTTTCGAAAGGGCGTCTGGCGGCTGTCGAAACGGTGAACGAGGCGGGAAGCCATATGGCGGGCCGTTTCCTTCTCGGTCAGCCAAAGGCAGTGCTGGAAGCGGCCGGTTATGATCTGCGTGCCTTGCTCAAGCTGCAGAAGGATGCCCGCATGACGGCCTGATGGACGGCGGTTCCCCGGTCTGGCGCCTTGGCAGAGACGAGGCGGCGAATGCGCGGGCATTGCTGTGGTCCGCATCCAGGGGATCGGAGCCACGCTCGCATTTGCGGCTTGCGGCAGAAGATCGGGTTTGCTCTATGTCCAGCGGGTTTCATCAAGGGACATGACGCTTGAGCATGAAGGTACTTCTTCTGGGCGCGAACGGCTTCATTGGCTCTTCGATCCTCATGCGGCTGATCTCGCAGGGGCACGCGGTCACCGGTCTTGCAAGGCGCCCCGAGCGCGCGGCGCATAAATGGCCCGAGGTGTCCTGGATCAGGAGCGACCTTGCCACCATGGTGCGCAGCGATGACTGGCGAAACCTGGTGGACAATCATGATGTCATCGTCAACTGCGCCGGCGCGCTTCAGGATGGACTTTCGGATGATCTTGCCGCGGCGCAGGAAAGATCCATGCAGGCCCTGTATGAAAGGGCCCGGCTGGCCGGCGGCAAGCGTATCGTGCAGGTTTCCGCTTCAGGCAATGGCGGGTCGCACGACCTGCCATTCATCGCGACCAAGCGGCACGCCGATGAGGCTTTGGCATCAAGCGGAGTCGATCATGTGATCTTGCGGCCTGCCTTGGTCCTCGGTCGCAATGCGCATGGCGGCAGCGCTTTGATCAGGGCCCTCGCCAGTACGCCCCTTGCCCTTCCGCTTCTCTACGCGGATAGCCCTGTTCAGACTGTCTATGTGGACGATGTGGCCGAGGCCGTTGCTTTGGCAGTGGAAGGGGCTCTTCCGAGCGGAACAGATCTTGAACTGGCTGCGCCGGAGCGGCTGACGCTGGGGCAGCTCGTGCAACTGCATCGGCGATGGCTTGGCCTTCCGCCGGCATCCGTCGTCGAGGTTCCCCCCATATTCGGCCGCCTGGTCACGCTTCTGGCCGATCTGGCGGGTCATCTCGGATGGCGCTCACCCCTGCGCTCGACGGCCATGTTGGTCATGCGCCATGGAGTAACCTGCCAGCATGATCACGCCAGCCTCCCCGAAGGCCTTGAGCTGCGCAATGCCGAGCATGCGCTCGTCGCTAATCCATCCGGGGTTCAGGACCTCTGGTTCGCCCGTCTATATCTGGTGAAGCCGGTCGTCATGGTGTTGATGTCCCTCTTCTGGCTGTTGTCCGGAGTCATTCCCCTTCTGGACACGTCGCGTGCCGCGTCGCATTTCGAGCCGTTTATGAGCCCGCCGCTGGCCCTGGCTCTGACGCTTGCCACATGCGCGCTCGATATGGCCCTGGGGCTTCTTGTGCTGATCCGGCCCTTTGCCAGGAAGGCGCTGATGGGCATGGCGGCCGTGGCTGTCGCTTATCTTCTGGGTGGAACCGTTCTGCGCCCGGACCTCTGGCTCGACCCCCTCGGACCCTTCGTGAAGGTGATACCGTTCCTGCCCCTCTGCCTTGTCGCCCTCGCCATATTGGATGAACGTTGATGGAATTCGAAGCCTGGCTGCGCCTTGTCCACGTCCTGGGCGCAACGGTTCTACTCGGGACCGGCGCGGGTATTGCCTTCTTCATGGTCATGGCGCGCCGGACCAACAACCCGACCTTGATCGCTCACGTTTCCAGCACTGTGGTCGTTGCCGACGCCCTCTTCACGGCGACGGCTGCCGTCCTGCAGCCCGTGACCGGATATCTTCTGGCCCGAGCCGTCGGCTGGTCCCTGACGGAAGGCTGGATCGTGCTATCCCTCGTCTTATACGTCGTGACGGGTGTTTTCTGGCTCCCGGTCATCTGGATACAAATCCGATTGCGGAACCTGGCGCGGCTCGCAGAGATGCGCAACGAGCCGCTTTCCGGGCAATGGGTCAGGCTCTACCGCGTCTGGTTCGCATGCGGTTTTCCCGCCTTCTTCTCCGTCATCGGCATTGTCTGGCTGATGCTGACCAAGCCGGATATCGCATTTTAGCAGCAGCTCCCCCGGCTGTTTCGCGGCCACCTTGACGATGCGGCCGTCTGCTTGTTCCGCGTCGCGTCGGAGGCCGCCGGTTCACTTCGATCTTGCCGCCGACATCAGCCTTAGCGTCTCAGCCGCGCTGCGCTGCCCTGACGACGGGGGCCACTTCGGTGCCCAGCAACTCGATTGACCGCTTCATCGCGGCAATATCGAGAGCAGCCGTGCTCATCTGGAAGGTGATCCGCGATATCCCGCCCAGGGTCTCGCTCGCCTGCAGCATCTTGGCCGCGACGGTCCTCGGTTCCCCGACCAGAAATGCACCTTCCGGTCCTGCCATCACGTCGAACTGTTGCCGGGTCGGCGGCGACCAGCCGCGCTCGCGCCCGATATCCGCTGTCAGATGCGCCCAGCCAGGAAAGAAGGCGTCCCTTGCTGCGGCATCGCTTTCGCCGACAAAGCCCATTGCATGAACGCCGATCTTGAGCATGTCGGGTCCGTGTCCCGCGCGTTTGCCAGCCTCTCGATAGAGATCGACGAGGGGACGGAAGCGATCGAAGCTTCCGCCAATGATGGCGATCATCAAGGGAAGACCGAGCGCCCCTGCGCGCGCGAAGGATTGCGGGGTGCCGCCGACGCCGATCCATATCGGCAGGCGCTCTTGATGCGGACGCGGATAGACGCCTTGCCCGGTGAGCGGCGGTCGGAACCGCCCCGCCCAGGTCACATTCGTCTCGTCTTGCAGCGCAAGCAGAAGATCGAGCTTTTCCGCAAAAAGCGCGTCATAGTCGCGCGTGTCCAGGCCGAAGAGCGGGTAAGCTTCGACGAAGGATCCGCGGCCTGCAACGATTTCAGCACGACCTTTCGAGATCAGATCGAGCGTTGCAAATTCCTGAAAGATGCGCACAGGATCGGCGGCGCTCAAGATGGTGACCGCGCTGGTCAGCTTGATCCGGTTCGTCCGGGCGGCTGCAGCCGCCAATATGATCGTTGGCGCCGAGTCGAGAAACTCTGCACGGTGATGTTCGCCGATGCCGAATACGTCCAGTCCGACACGATCAGCCACCTCGATTTCCTCGATCAGTTCCGCCATCCGATCGGTTGCCGACGGAACCCGACCCGTCGCCGGATCGGGGAGGATGGCTGCGAAACTGTCGATCCCGATTTCCATGACCGCTCCTTTGGCAATTGTATCGCGCAGACCCTCCTTCACCAGAGACGAAAGGCGCCCGCCGGCGATCACTGTCATGTCAGGCGGGCCTGCGATAGTGCTTGATCCTGCGAAGCCCTTTCGCGAAACGGGGAACGCCGCGCGGGCCGGCCGCGATCATCCCCCGGATCCTTGACCCGCGGCAGGCGGCGTGGTAGTTCTGTACTTGAAAATACAAAATACATGCGGGACCACCATGGCACGGCCGAGAGAGTTCGATGAGACGGCGGTTCTGGCCGCGAGCGCAAAACAGTTCAGGATGCATGGCTTTGCCGATACGTCGACGGAGCAATTATGCGAGGCGGCGGGTGTGCGGCGCAGCAGCCTGTACAATACATTCATATCCAAAGACGAATTGTTCATCCGGTCGCTGGAATGGCAGATCGCAGAGGCCATGGACCACCAGGAGGCGATCCTCCGGCGGGGCGATCTTTCCGGCCATGCCCGGCTGGCAGCGCTGTTCGAGCTCATTCTTCAGGAGGAAGAGCAAGCGCAAGGTGAGGGGCATGCAGCGGGTTGCATGATCGTCGCGTCGCGGATGGCGCCGGCAATCGGCAAAAAGGAGCCCCGCATTCAGCGCCTGCTCGACAGCTACATGACGAGCCAGCTTGCGCTGGTGGAAGAGGCCGTCACGGCCGGGTGTCTTGATGGCTCGCTTCGGCAGGGTCTGGCGCCGGGCGATGCTGCCCTCATGGTGGCCACCTTCATGTCCGGTATCCGCGTGATGTCGCAATCCGGATCGGATATTTCGAGCCTGCGCAGAGCCGCCCTGCTTCATCTGGAAGCTCTGCGCGCAGACAACCGGCACCAATAGTCGTTGAGCAGGCAGGATTGGAGATAAGAAATGGCTTTCGGTTTTCTCGATGTTGCTGTGACGCCCGCCGTGCGGGCAGTGCAGGAAGAACTTGGCGTGGCCGACATGTGGGCCGACTTCAAAGGCAACCGGGAGTTTGACCGGTTCACGGAGGCCGAGGCGGCCTTCATTTCCAGCCGGGACAGTTTCTACATGGCAACGGTGTCCGAGACGGGTTGGCCCTATGTCCAGCATCGCGGCGGGCCGCAGGGGTTTTTGAAGGTCCTCGACGATCAGACGCTGGCCTTCGCCGATTATCGCGGCAATTTCCAGTATATCAGCCTTGGCAACCTGTCGGCGAACGACAAGGCCTGTCTCTTCCTGATGGATTATCCGCGCCGGGCGCGCCTCAAAATCTATGTCTACGCAGATGTCGTCGCTCTCGACGCAGATCCTGCGATGACGGATGCAGTGCTCGCCGGTGCAACGGGAAAGGTCGAGAGGATCATCCGCCTGCGACTGCAGAATTTCGACTGGAACTGCCCCCAGCACATCGTGCCGCGGTTCACCGAAGCCCAGATGGCAGCCGCCCTGCAGCCGATCCGGGACAGGCTGGAATCCCTGGAGGCGGAAAATGCCCGTCTGCGCGCGCAGATGCCGCAAGGGTGAGGCGCCAGGCGAGGGCGGGACCTTGCTGAGCCCTCAACCGGCCTTGCCGAGGATCGCGTCCAGTCCCTCGTCCCAATAAGGCTGGTTGCCGAAGCGCTTGACGAGCCAGTCTATGAAAACCCGGACCTTGGGAGCGAGTTCGCGATTGCTGGGATAAAGCGCCCATAATGTCTGGGTCGAGATGAGCGGAAAGCGCGGCAGAGCCGGCACAAGAAGGCCGGATCGGATCTCGTCTGCCGCGCACCACGTCGCCATGAGCGCGATGCCGAGGCCGGCGGATGCGGCGTCGCGCACGGCTCCGCCGTCATTGATGCGCAGGCTCGGCGTCACGCGCCGCTCGATCGTCTCGCCATTGTCGCCCCGGAATGTCCAAAGATCCAGAGTGCCGACCACGAGACAAGTGTGGTGCGCCAGATCGTCCGGCGTATCGGGCCGCCCGTGCTGCCGGAGATAGTCCGGCGACGCCACGAGGACGCGATTGTCGGGGGCCAGACGGCGCGCCACGAAGGATGAGTCGCTCGGTTCGGTGTAGCGGACCGCCACATCGAAGGCGCCCTCGACCAGGTCGACGATCGTGTCGGAGATGCGCAGGTCCAGAGACAGATCAGGATATCTGGCAAAACAATCCGGCAGGCCGGGCACGATATGCATCCGCGCGAAAGAGGCCGGTGCCGCCACCCGCAATATGCCGCGTGGCGCCGCCTGCTCCCGCCCAAGGGCCGCCAGGGCAGAATCTGCAGCGAGCAGGACATGCTCGGCATGCGGAAGAAAAGCCAGCCCGTCCTCCGTCAGCGTCGCTTGGCGGGTCGTGCGGTGCAGGAGCCTCGTGCTCAGCTTCCGTTCCAGTGAACTCAGACGGGCGCTTGCCGCGGCCGGCGTAAGACCCAGGTCACGCGCTGCGGCGCTGATGCTGTGCAACTGCGCTATGCGCACGAACAGGCTCAAATCGCCCAAATCCATCGGATGCCCTTTCAAAATTTTTTTGAAACTGATGCAAGAATAGCGCTGCTACCGAAAGAAATCGAGAGAGTCCACATAGGCCATATCGAGACGGCGCCGTGACGGACACCGTCGGAAGTTGCTGAAAGGATAATCGTGATGACCAAGACCATGAAAGCCGCCGTCCTGACCCGGTTCGGCGGCCCGGATGCATTTGAGTTGCGCAATGTGGATGTACCGGCCGTCGGGCCACGGCAGGTGCGGGTGCGCGTTCATGCGACCGCCATCAATCCCCTGGATTACCAGATCCGTCGTGGCGACTACGTGGACCACGTGCCTTTGCCTGCCATTATCGGCCATGATATTTCCGGCGTGATCGAGGAACTGGGGCCAGACGTCAACGAGTTCGCTGTGGGAGATGAGGTCTATTACACGCCGAAGATCTTTGGCGGTGCGGGTTCCTATGCCGAGCAGCACGTCGCCGACGTCGACCTCGTCGGGCGCAAGCCCCGCAACCTGACGCATATCGAGGCGGCCAGCCTGACCCTCGTCGGCGGTACCGTCTGGGAGGCCTTCGTCCAACGGGCGCAGCTGCAGGCCGGCGAGACCATCCTCATCCATGGTGGCTCCGGTGGCGTGGGAACGATCGCCGTGCAGGTCGCCAAGGCGCTCGGTGCGCGCGTCATCACCACGGCGCGTGCCCGCGACCATGACTTCGTGCGCTCGCTCGGCGCCGACGAGACGATCGACTACACAGCGGAAGATTATGTGGAAGCCGTGGCCCGGCTGACCGCCGGAGAAGGCGTGCATGTCATCTTCGACACGATTGGCGGCGACGCGCTGACACGGAGCCCTCTCGCCCTCGCCGATGGCGGACGCGTGGTGAGCCTTGTCGACCTCTCCAAGCCGCAAAATCTCATCGAGGCCTGGGGCAAGAATGCCGCCTACCATTTCGTGTTCACCCGTCAGAACCGGGGCAAACTCGATGCCTTGACCGATCTGGTCGAACGCGGCCTGGTCAAGCCGGTCGTCGGTGCGACGCTGCCCCTTGCCCAAATCAGCGAGGCGCATGAACTGCTGGAAAACGGCTCGGCTAGAGGACTGCGCGGCAAGGTCGTCATCGACGTCGCCGGCGGCTCGGGGATCTGACGCTACGGCTGGAGGGTCTCGTCAAGGGTCGGGGGGAATGCCCCGACCTGTCCTCGGGACGGCCCCCCTGCAAGACACCGCAATCCATCAGACATTCAGCCGGCGATCGGTGGCGGACGCCACCGACGAGGCCGGCAGCGTGATCCAGCGCGCAGGGGCTGAAAGGCACCGGACGACAGGGTCTTCCGCTCGCTCACCCAACCAGAAACACCGGGCGAAACGCGCTCACTATCAGATCGAAGGAGAATATCATGACCCGAACATCGCAAACCATCGTCGCCGCCACCGTGCTGCTGGCAAGCCTGGCATCACAGGCAGTATTCGCCCCCAGGGCAGCGGCGCTCGACCCCATCCAAGGCAGCATTACATTCACCGGCCAGCCGGCGACGAAGCTGCAGAAGTCTCCCATCGGAAGCACACTCTCCCACAGTTTCTATGCCGACGGAACGCGCTATGAGGAGACCTATATCATCCGGGACGATCGCTCGCTGGAACTCGTCCACCGCCAGCGGATGGGCAATCGCTAAGGCCGATCAGACGGACCTTTGCATGGCGGGATGACCGGCCCTTTCTCGGGCCGGCTTTCGCCGGCGGTCAAAGCTCCGTCACAAATCATCGCGTTCGGGCTTTGCCGAGATCAATGTCCGGATGGCGTCGACGATCCCCGCGGCGAGAGGCAGGTCGGGATCGGCATAGCTCGTAAGATTCTGCGTGGGATCGTTCGGCGGAACGGCTTTCAAGACATGGTTGACGCCGGGAAGCAGGACAAGCATCGCCTTTCCGGCAGCGGCCTTCAGTCTTTCCGCGTCACCCACGCCGACCTGAAGATCGCGGTCGCCCTGTAGGATCAGTATCGGCTTTGCAAGGCTTCCAATCAGCTTGGCAGGATCCAGGCGAAACACGCTGGCGAGGAAATCCTGCAGAGCCGGTGCGAACAAAGGGCGCAGAGGCTCCGGCAGACTGCCGGCCCCGACCCGCTTTCCCGAAGCCAGCATATCGATGGCGGTATTGGCTTGTCCGAGGAAAGCGGCATTGGCAGGATTGGCCGCAAGCTGCTCCTTCAGCACCTCACCCATGGGACGGCCTGGCGTGGCGATGAGAATGAGGCCGCAGATGGATGGCTCTACCTGAGCGGCGGCCAGCGCCACGAGCCCGCCTTCGCTATGGCCGAGAAGCCAGACACAGTCTCTGCCGGTTTCGGCCGCGATGGACCTTGTCCAGGATCGCACGTCGGCGACATAGTCGTCGACCGTCACGGCATTTGCGTCGGCGGCAGCGCCGGCACTCCCGAACATGCCTCGCTTATCGATCCGAACCGAGGAAATGCCCCGGGCGGCCAGTCCTTCCGCAAGCAGGCGGTAGGATCCCGCCTGAATCCCGAGCCTGCTATTGCCGTCCCGGTCGGTCGGGCCGGAACCCGGAATGATGAGCACGACGGGAGCGGACGGGTCTCTCACACGCGTGAAAGTTCCGCTCAGATCTCCAGCCGGACCCGGTGCAAGGATCTCCTGCGACAGCGCAACCGCCGCTGCCAGAACAACCGTTGATGAGGCCATGGACATGATTCCTCTCTTGAGTTCGGACCTGCGGCCGATCAAAACGATTTTGGCCGCAGGATTGATCGTGAAGGCTCGGCATTTCAGCCGCGAGGATGGACCTCAAGCCCGGTCCAGAAGGCGGCGAATGCCCACCGGTCCGCGGCCTCGTCGATCACCTTGGCGATCGGCTTGCCCATGCCGTGCCCGGCCTGCGTTTCGATGCGCAGCATATGCGGCCGATCGCCGATCTCCGCAGCCTGGAGCGTGGCGATATATTTGAAGGAATGAGCCGGTACGACCCGATCATCCGTATCCGCGGTCGTCGCCAGAATGGCGGGGTAGGTGGCGCCATCGCGGATGTTGTGGAGCGGCGAATAGGCCGCGATGATCCGGAAATCCGCCTCCACTGCGGGACTGCCGAACTCCTGCGACCACAGCGACCCGCCCGTGAATTCCTCGAAGCGCAACATGTCGAGGACACCCACGCCGGGAAGTGCGGCCGCGAAGAGATCGGGCCGCTGGTTCACCACCGCCCCCATCAGCAGACCACCATTGGATTCGCCGTGAATGGCTATCCCGTCGGGCTTGGCAATCCCCTCCCTTCGCAGGAATTCGGCCGCTGCGATGAAGTCATCGAAGCTGTTCTGCTTTCGGGCAAGGCGGCCGTCTTCATGCCAGCCACTGCCATATTCGCCGCCGCCGCGAATATTGGCAATCGCATAGACGCCGCCCTGCTCGACCCAGGCCATCGCATCCGGCATGTAGTAAGGGACGATGGAGATGCCGAAGCCGCCATAGGCGGTGAGCAAAGTGGGGGCCGGTCCACTGGCCTTAGCGGAACGGATGACGAAAATCGGCACGCGGGTCCCGTCCTTCGATGCAAAGAAATGCTGTTCGACGCGAAGACCGTCAACATCCGGTTTCGTGTCGGGCTCGGCCCAGAGGCTGCGACTGTTCGTGGCCACGTCGTAACGGTAAATGCTGAAGGGCGTGTCATGGCTGGTAAACACGAAGAAGGCCTCGTCGTCGCCCGGCCTTCCTCGAAAGGGGCCGGCGGTGCCAATGCCAGGCAGGTCGACCGGTCCTTCGGACGTCCCGTCAAGGCGGAAGCGCTCGATCTCGGTCTTGGCGTCGACGCCATAGGTGAGGATGAGGCGATCGCCGATCAGCGACGCGAACCGCAGAACCCGCACATCGCTTTCGGCGACCAGTTCCGCCAAGGTCAGATCGGCAGCGGCCAGGTCGAGCGTGACCAGCCTGCCGCGCTCGGCCTCATGCTGGGTCACGAAATAGAGGGTCGTTGCGCGGTTGCCGGCAAGGGTCCAGATCTTGTCGAAGTCCTTGATGATGGGACGGACCGTCCAGTCCGGATCCGACAGCTCGACCACCGAGACTGCCGTGCCGCCTTGGAGCGCCGAGGTGTAGATGAGGAGGTAGCGACCGTCCGGCGTGCCCTCGACCGTATGAATGAGGGGAAGGGTCGCTTTCGGCGCGTGAACGAGACGGTCGTCAGCCTGGCGCGTGCCAAGCCGGTGGAAGTAGACGGCGTGGTCATTCACCCGCGCCGCAAAGGCCGAGCCCTCTTCCGGTTGCGGATTGCGTGTGTAGAAGAAGCCGGATCCGTCCTGCAGCCAGGCTATGCTGGTGAAGCGGGCCCAGCGGATTTCGTCCTCCAGCGCTATGCCGCTGTCGACATCGAGGACACGCAGGGTGCGCCAGTCCGATCCGGCGTCCTGGACGGCGAAGGCGATATGGCGCCCATCCTCGGAAGGTTCCCATTCGGAGAGCGCGGTCGTGCCGTTCTCCGACCATGTATTGGGATCGATGACGACTTGCTCGTCGCCCCCGTCCCGCCCGCACCGATAAAGAACCGGCTGGGCCGACAGGCCGGAACTGCGCGTGAAGAAATAGCGGTTGCCGCGCTTTTCCGGGGTCGAGATGCGCTGGTGCGCGTAAAGTGCGGTCAGCCGGTCGTGAAGAGTGTCGCGCCCCGGGAGTGTCGCCAAATAGGCGTCGGAGAGACTGTTCTGAGCCTCGACCCACCGGGCGAGCTCGGGATCGTGACGGATGTCGTTCTCAAGCCAGCGATAGGGATCGGCGACCGAGGTGCCAAACCGCTCATCGATGATCGGTTCGCGTCTCGTCTCTGGGTACTTCATCATGGGCTCCTTATCTGCCGGAACGCCGTCCGGCACGATCGCGGCATTCTATGGCGCTTCATTGCAGGGACATTACGGCGCCTTCCTTGCCGCCGCCCCAGAACCAACCCATTTGCACGGCAGGAAAATCGCGCCGGCCATGGTGACGGAACCCTGCGGATGAGGAAGCCGACGATGAGGATATTGCTCGTTGAAGACGAGGCAGGTTTCGCCAGGCCATTGCAAGCGGCTCTGGAACGCGAGCTTTTCGTCGTCGATTGGGTCGACAGCCTGGCGCTTGCGCGCGAAGCTTCGCGCGCCGGCGTGCACGGTCTTGTCCTGCTCGACAGAAGCCTTCCCGATGGCGATGGTCTCAGCCTGATTGCCACGCTCCGCGCCGACAGGCCCGGCATACCCGTCATTGTCCTCAGCGCTCGCGGAGAAGTGGCCGACCGGGTTTCAGGCCTTGATGATGGAGCCGATGATTACCTGGTCAAGCCTTTCGAGCTTGCGGAAATGCTCGCCCGCATCCGGGCTGTCCAGCGCCGCCCGAGCGAGGTCGCCTCCGAGGAAATTGCCGTAGGAGAGCTGGTGTTCGATGCCAGCTTCGGCGAGGCCCGGGTGAGGGACATGCGGCTGAACCTGCAGCGCCGGGAGGTGAGCGTTCTGGCCACGCTGTTGCGCCGGCGTGGCCGCACCGTCCTGCGCGAGGTTCTTGAAGAGGCGGTCTACGGCTTCGACGACGAAATCCAGTCAAATGCGCTCGATTCGCATGTGTCGCGCCTTCGGCGAAAGCTGCGCGATGCACAAGCCGGCGTCGAGATCCATACGGTCAGGGGTGTGGGCTATCTCCTGAGGCCGGCTCCCTAATGTCGCACTGGTTCAGAGGCTTCAAATAGCCAAAGGTGATGGGACCCATAGCCCGACGCGGGATAGACCTCCTGCGCAGCATCGGGTCTGATGGCCAGAACACAAGTCACCCTGATGCCCCCGACGGACGATGAACCTTGCATATGCAGCCACTTCCCACGATCTTTTCCCGCCGCCGCTTCCTGCTCGGCTCCCTGTCTGCCACCACGCTGATCTCCGGATGCGCCACCTCTGCCCCGACAGCCATCCAACCGGTCCCGGTGCCGAAACCGGACGATCCTCGCATGGCGTTGGGCGCCGATCCGGAGCTTGAAGCCCGATACGCCGCCTTTCAGGATGGCGGACATCAGGTCCCGGCCATTCCTTACCGGCGGATGGATCCGAAATATCTCCGGCAGAGGGTCTCCGACCCCACCGGCGAGCCGGCGGGAACGGTGGTCGTCGATACGCCGGAACGCTTTCTCTATCTCGTGGAAGAGGGTGGCACCGCGATGCGGTATGGTGTCGGGATCGGCCGAGACGGTTTTTCCTGGGAAGGCGAGGGCACGATCCACTGGCGGCAACATTGGCCCCGCTGGAAACCGCCTGCCGAAATGATCGCGCGCCAGCCCGAGCTTGAACGCTACTCAGTCGCCAATGGCGGCATGGAGCCGGGGATCATGAACCCGCTCGGCGCGCGCGCCCTCTACATTTTCAAGAATCGCCAGGATACGCTCTACCGCCTCCATGGCAGCCCCGAATGGCAATCGATCGGCAAAAGCGTCTCGTCGGGCTGCGTGCGTCTCACCAATCACGACATCGTCGATCTTTATGATCGCATTCCCTACCATGCGCGCATCGTCGTGCATCAGGCGCCGGCGACTGCCGTCTGATCGAGAAGCGATCGACTCATCCACCCTCAGACCGCAATCTTGCCACCTCCAGGCGGTAGACCACGGAGTGCCGCACCTCGATGACGTATTTCCATCACCGAGGTCACAAGAAAGGGGCTGACATGCAGGTCCTGATCCTCTCTCTAAGTCGAGCCGCGGGAGTTGTGTCGTGGATATAGCAGCAGCATTGAGGGCCTTTGTCCGAACCGTCGAACGCGGCTCCATCACCGATGCCGCGCGCGATCTCAAACTCTCCCAGCCGGGGGTGACGAAACACCTCCAGAACCTGGAGAGGCATGTCGGGGCGCGGCTCCTCGAGCGCTCGTCACGCGCGGTCAGGCCGACATTTCAGGGGCAGGCTCTCTATGAGGCGAGCCGGGAGGCGCTGTCCTCCATCGATGCCGCGTTGGAAGGCGTCAGGCAGAATATCGGACGGGTTGAGGGTCATCTTCGGGTACATGCGCCGTCTTGTATCGGCACCAAACATCTGCACCGCATCGTCATGGCCTTCCAGCGACTGCACCCGTCCGTGACGGCGGATCTCATCCTCGACAATCGCGACGTGGATCTCGTCTACGAAAATTTCGATGTCGCCGTGAAATATGGTCGTCCCCTGCAGCAGGAGCTGATCATCCGCAGGCTGGGCTCGATCCGCAGGATCCTGGTTGCGGCGCCGCGCTTTATCGAGACATATGGAGCGGTCGCCACGATCGAGCGGCTGGCCCAGGTGCCGCTTGTCGTCAGCTCCCGGTCACTGACTTCGGCCGATACGATAAGGCTTCGCGATCTCGACGGACAGGCAAGGGACGTCGTGATCCAGCCGGTTCTGCGCACAAACAGCGCGCCGGTCATTTCGGCGACTTTGCTTGAGGGCCATGCCGCAGGGCCGGTTCAGCAGATCATGGTCAATGAGGATCTCGCCGCGGGACGTCTCGTGCGAATTCTCCCCGAATATGAGGTGGAGCCGACCGAGGCCTTTCTCGCTTATCCCTCGCTGCGCTTCATGAGCTCCATCGTCCGGGCATTCACCGATTTCGCGGTTGCCGAACTCGGCGCGCTCGACGGAATTGTCGACAGGCACCGCGCAGGGGACGAATTCGACGCTATCGAAGCCCTGCCGCAGCGCAAGCGGAAGAGTGAATCCGCGCAAGACTGAGGCGCGGAGCGCCGGCCGGAACCGGGATCATGCGTTTGCGGAGGTTCCGCGCCGCTGATGGCGGGACCCTCCGCACACTCTCGAACACGTGTCAGATCTGCGCCGAACCACCGTCGACGAAGATCTCGCTACCCGTCATGAAACTGCTGTCGTCCGAAGCGAGAAACAGCGCCGCGGCCGCTGTCTCCTCAGGCCTGCCGACCCGGCCCAGCGGGATGTCCTCGGCAAAGCCGCCGAGAAAGGCCTCTTCTTCTCCCGGCTTGACCAGGCCTTTGAGGCCCGGCGTCTCCGTGGCTCCGGGGGAGAGGACATTGACCCTGATGCCCGACCCTTTGAGGTCCAGGGCCCAGTTTCGCGCGAAGTTGCGAATGGCGGCCTTCGTTGCGCCGTAGACGCTGAAGGCGGGGGTTCCGGTGGCGCCGGCTGTCGATCCGGTGAGAATGATAGAGCCGCCCTTGCGCATCAGCGGCAATGCCTTTTGCACCGTGAACAGCGTTCCCTTGACGTTGACGCCGAATGTCAGATCGAAATCTGCTTCGTCGATGGCGCCGAGCGGTGCGAAGGTACCAAGGCCGGCATTGGCGAAGAGAATGTCGATCCTTCCGCTCTTTGCCTGGACGGTCTGAAACAGCCGATCCAAATCCTCAAGGCGGGACACGTCGCCCTGTATCGCGGTGACGCCGGCGCCGATCGTTGCCACCGCCCGGTCCAATTCCGCCTGCCGCCGCCCGCTGATGAAAACCTCGGCGCCTTCCGCCACGAACCGCTGGGCGGTCGCCAGACCAATGCCGCTATTGCCGCCGGTAATGACGGCGATTTTGCCTCGAAGTCTGTCCATCTCGATCTCCATTTGAATACTGATCTCGTCGAGATGGGATGTTGCTATTCTTTCTTCCAGTATGTACGTTTTGGTAAGTACCTAAATCGTGGAGATCTCGTGATGGCATCCAGCTTCGTTTGCGGCCTCGATGCTGCCCTGGCGGTCATCGGCGGCAAGTGGAAACCGTTGATCCTGTACCACCTTGCGCATGAAACGCGGCGTTACGGCGACCTTCGCCGGGCGATCGGCAAGGTCAGCGACAAGATGCTGATACAGCAGTTGAAAGAACTGGAAGCCGATGGGGTCGTCGATCGCGTGGACTTCAAGGAGATCCCGCCGCGCGTGGAATATTCCCTCACGACATTCGGGGTGACACTCTCCAACGCCTTGAAGCCCCTCTGCGCCTGGGGAACGCAGCATATGGCCGAGGTCGAAACCCTGGTGTCGCGCCGGGACGCGTCCGGTGCAAAGGCGATCGCAAGGCATCCTTCTCCGGAATAGGAACAGAAGCGCTGTATCGAACGCGCTGGTCTGGCTGCGTTCGCATCATGCCCTCTCGGGCATGAGAGGCAAGGGGCGGACACTGTGCCTGCGTCAGGGCGGAATGAGCAATCCGCGAGAGGGCCTTTCCCGATCCTGATCGGCTCACTCGATCCAGGCCGTGCCCGGTTCCGCGCTTTCGCAAAACAGCTCGGCGCTCAGATTGGCCTGCTCGACGGCGATGCGGATGAGGTCCTGATGGGTCGAGGACTGGTAGGTGGCAATGATGGGCATGGGAGGAAAGCGCTTGGAGACCTTGACCGGGCAAAGGAGACCGCTTTTCAGCTCACGCATGATCGTGACGGTGGGTATGGCGCCGATCCCAAAGCCGTCGACCAGCAGGTTGATGATGGCGTAGAGGGAATTGCAGCTGGTCAGTTTGGAGGCGAGAACCTGCTCATCATGAAAATAAGGGGCAATCATCTGATAAGGAGGGGAATCCTTCGGAAACGAGATGATCGGCATATCGGCAAGGGATGCGACGCTATAGATGCGCTCCGCTTCGATCAGCTTCGGCGAGCCAGCCCAGACCATCTGTAATGTGCAGGATCGAAAGCTGCGAAAACCCTCCCCGATGAGAGGCTGGATGCCAAACACGATATCATAGCGGCCTTTGCGCAAGCCGTGCAGCAGGTGGTCTGTCCCGTCCACGGTCAGTTCGATCTTCAGGCCGACGAAGCGCTTATGCAGCGCATCGATGAAATGCGGCATCCAGGTCGAAGAAATGGAGTCGATCGCGCCGACCCGGAGCGGCACCAGAACCGGTGCGTCTTGGCCCGACAGACCACATTCCAGCCGATCGAGTTCACCGAGGATCATCTCGAAGGACTGCAGCGTCCGCTCGCCTTCCGGCGTCAACCTGAATTCCCGTTCGTTCCGATTGACCAGCCGGTAGCCCAGTTCTGCTTCAAGCGCCGCAAGCCGGCTCGATATCGCCGGCTGCGTCATGTTCATCTCCCGCGCCGTCCGTCCGAAATGACGGTTGCGCGCGATGGCCACGAAGGTTTTGATATCGATGATGCGCATTGCAAATGACAGATCTGTCCGGGGTCGAAGGAACCGTGGCATGACCGTGACATTCGATCCCCATGTGCCGCGATCTCGGGGATCAAATGTCGAATCCAATCCACTAGGAAGCAAGCATGATATGGCGGGTCTGCGTGTATTCAAGCAGCGACTGCATCGAAAGATCCGATCCGTAGCCGGAGTTCTTCATGCCGCCATGGGGCATTTCCGTGGCGAAGACTCCATGCGTGTTGACCCAGGTCACTCCATACTCCAGCGCATTGGCCACGGTCAGAGCTGTCTTCTGATCTGCCGACCAGACGGAGGATGCAAGGCCATATTCGGAACTGTTGGCCAGCCGCACGGCGTCCTCTGGACCATCGACGGCGGTGATGGTCACGACGGGGCCAAAAACCTCCTTCTGGACGATCTCGGCATCGAAGGGTGCCCGCACAAGCGTGGGCGCGTAGAAGAAGCCGGTGGTGCCGGATCGCTCACCTCCGGCGAGTATCTGGCACCCCTGATCGCGGGCGCGGTCGACAAAGCCCGAAACGCGTTCCAGATGCCGAGCGCTGATGACCGGCCCGAACTCGACGTCGTCGCGCTCAGGATCTCCATAGATGAGGCTCGCAACCATAGCCTCCATCGCGGCCTCGACATCGCCGGCGAGGCTTCGATCGACAAGGATGCGGCAGGCAGCGGTGCAATCCTGCCCGGCATTGTAAAAGCTTGCTTCACGCAGCGTCGAGACAAGGCTGTCGATATCGGCATCTTTCAGCACGATGACCGGTGCCTTCCCGCCGAGCTCCAGATGCGTACGCTTGATCCGTTCGCCAGCGGCTGCGGCAAGGACGGCGCGGCCGGTTCTGACATCTCCGGTGAGCGAGACCATCCGCACATCCGGATGAGAGATCAAAGCCTGCCCGACGTCGGGCCCGTTGCCGCAGACAATGTTGACGACACCAGGCGGCAGAATGTCGTTGAGGATCCTGCCGAGGGCGATCAGCGACAGGGGCGTGTGTTCCGAGGGCTTGATGACGACCGTATTGCCTGCCGCAATCGCCGGCGCCAGTTTCCAGGCAGCCATGAGAAGCGGATAGTTCCAGGGTGCGATCGATGCCACGACGCCCACCGGATCGCGGCGGATCAGACTGGTCATCGAAGCCGAACGGTAATTTCCGCTCACCGTGCCTTCCATCGTGCGCACGGCGCCCGCGAAGAAGCGGAAGACATCCGCGACATTCGCCAGTTCGCCGCCCTTGACATACCGCAGGGGTTTGCCGGCATTCAGCGATTCAACACGCGCAAGATCCTCGGCCTCGCGCAGGATACGGTCGGCGATCGCCAGAAGCATCAGGCTGCGTTCTTTTGGCGTTGTGCGGCGATGACTCGTGAACGCTTGAGACGCTGCGGCAATAGCTGATTCCACCTGAGCCAGGCTGGCGGAGGGTACCTCGGCCAGGATTGTGCCGCGGGCCGGATCAAAGGCTGTCTCAGATCGAGCCTCGCCGCTGATGAAGGAGCCGTTGATGAGAAGACGGGTGTCGAACCCCGCCGATGAAGGTGTGGACATAAGAGACTCCTGAAGAAAAAGTTTATTCCACAAGGGGGCGAATATGAGCCTGATCAACGGAGATGGCGACCGTCTCGCCGGTTTCGAAGATCGGATGTTTGGGTGCGAGTATGGTGAGACGATGCTCGCCTAGGTCGACGATGTAACGGTAGCGCGATCCCAGATAGACGCGCGTGACGATCTCGCCTGCAAGCTGGCCGGGCGCCAGTGTGTCTCGGGCCTGCGAAATAACCAGATCCTCCTGCCGTATGGCCAGCGTGGCCGGACCACGATGCGTGACACTCGGCGCCACGGGAAGATGCTGTTGCTCTCCAAGACGGGCGAAGACGGCGCCTCCTTCCTCGGCAATCGTCGCCGCCAAGAGGTTGGTCGCTCCGACGAACGAGGAGGCGAAGCGCGTCGCCGGCGTGGCATAGAGATCGTGCGGCGTGGCCTGCTGTTCGATACGACCGGCATTCATCAGCACGACACGGTCCGACAGGCTCAATGCCTCCTCCTGGTCATGGGTGACGAACAAGGTCGTCAATTTCAGACGCCGGTGAATCTCGATCAATTCCAGCTGCATCTCTTCGCGCAGCCGGGCATCGAGATTGGACAAGGGTTCGTCGAGGAGCAGGACTTTCGGATTTGAGACGACCGCGCGTGCCAGTGCGACGCGCTGTTGCTGGCCACCGGAGAGCTGGCGCGGACGCCGGTCGGCAAGGTGAGCGAGCTGCACGGTTTCCAGCGCCGCGCGCGCGCGATCATACTGATCGTCGCGGGAGCCGATGCCGCGCATGCGCAATGGAAAGCGGACGTTTTCAATCACCGACAAATGCGGCAGAAGCGCATAGGACTGGAACATCATTGCGATGTCGCGCTGTTCCGGAGGAAGCGCGGTCACGTCGCGGCCATCGATCTCCACGCTGCCCGATGAGACCCCCTCCAGCCCGGCAACGATGCGCAGGAGCGTGGTCTTGCCGCAACCCGATGCGCCGAGCAGGCTGACGAATTCACCCGAGGCGATTTGCAGATCGATGCCGTGCAGAACAGGGGTCTGACCAAAGGTCTTGCGGATCGACGACAGACGGACATTCGACATGGATCAGGAACTCGCGAAACGTTGGAGACCGAGAATGCGGTCAATGACGACGATCAGGATGACGGTTATGGCAATCATGATGGTCGATACGGCAGCCACCGTCGGATCGGGGCTGAATTCGAGCTGACCATAGATCTGCACCGGAAGCGTGGTGGTCTGCGGGTTGCGCAGGAAAAGCGACAAAACGGCTTCATCAAAAGAGATATTGAAGGCGAAAAAGGCGCCGGCTATCAGGCCAGGGCGGCATTGCGGCAAAACCACATAGATGAGCCTTTGCAGGCGATTGGCGCCCATGGTGCGGGCCGCCTGCTCAAGAAACGGGTCGCTCTCGGCCAGCACCGCAAGCGTGGTGCGCACCACGTAAGGCAGGCAGATAACGGTGTGGCTGACCCAGAGGGCCGCAAAGGAGATGGCGCCGAACAGGGTGCTCCACAGCATCAGCATGCCGATCGCGTAGATGATCGACGGCAGGATAAGCGGGGCGAGAAACACCGTCTCCATCTGGATCGAGAACGGCAGGCTTCGGCGCGAAAGGGCGATTGCGACAGCGCCACCGATGATTGTCGCGCTGGCCGTCACGGCAAGCGCCAGCTTCAGGCTGAGCCAGAACGCCGACAGATAAGCGTCCGAGGTCAGCGCCGCCTTGTACCAGACGAGCGAGACGCCGTTCGGCGGAAAGGCGATGAACTGGCTTTCGGACAAGGAGACGCCGATCACGACCACGAGCGGTGCCAGCAGCAGGATCGCCGTCAGCACGACGAAGATGATGGCTGCGATCCGCAGCCCGGCGGGTACGGCCTTAACCATTGCGCTTCTCCGACAACAGCATGTAGGGCACAAGCAGGAGCGCGATCCCGGCGAACAGGATGACAGCCTGGGCAGCGGCAAAGGGCCAGTCGAGCGTATGGGTGACCGACTTGTAAATGGAGCCGGCCAGAACCTCGATCCGCGCACCGCCGAGCAGGCTCGGCGTCACGAATGAACTTGCCGAAAGCGTAAACACCAGCAGCGATCCCGAAATGAGACCCGGCATCGAAAGCGGCAGGATCACCGTGCGGATCGTGCCGAGGAAGGTGCAGCCCATGGTGCGTGCCGCCTCTTCCAGCCGCCGGTCGATGCCGCCGATCACGCCGATCAGCGACAGGACCATGAAGGGGAGCAGAACCTGCACCATGCCGAGAATGATCGCCGTTTCCGTATGCATCAGGGCGAAGTTGCGCGGCACGAGCCCGAGCGCGCGCAGCATGTCGGACACGGGTCCGTTGCGGCCGAGAATGACCATCCAGCCGAAGGTGCGCACCACGACGCTGGTCATCAGCGGCAAGATCACCATGACCACCAGCCAGACCCTCAATGATGGAGACACCCGCGACGCGATATAGGCAAATGGAAAACCGATGGCGGCCGAAATGACGGTGATCGTCAGAGACAGGCGGATCGTGCGCCACAGGATGCCCAGATAGTAGCCGTCCGACAGGAAACGGTAGAAGTGCTGGAAATGCCCATTGCCGCTATCGGTGAACGCCAGCATCAACATCTGCGCGATGGGTGTCAGGAATGCCAGTGCGAGAAGCGCTATCCCCGGCACGAGCAAGGCCAAGTTTTCATGTCTATCCGTCATGAGGTCCGATCATAGGGCTGGCACGCGACCGTGGAAAGCAATTCCGGACGCGGCGCAAAACGGGTTGGCGGCACAGGCTTTCAGCGAAGGAGCGCAAGGCGAGCTTGACCCCAAGTCGGAGGGGGAGGGGAGCTGACTGTCTGTGCTCGCGAAGCGGAGGAAAAATCGAACGCTCAGCGTCCGATCGTCTTGTTCCACGCTTCCACCCAGGCCGACCGATTTGCCTCGATCACGGTTGGATCGAACCGGATCAAGCCGGCAGCGCTTTTTTCCCCATAGACGACGTCTGCCGCCACGTCCGGCGCGAGCTCCACTTTGGAATTGGTGGGCGTGTAGCGCAATTCGTTGGCAAAGCAGGTCTGCGCCTCTTTCGAGATGGTCATGTCGATGAGCTTCAGCGCCAGATCGGTGTTTGGACGACCGGCGACCAGATTGGCGGTTATGAAGCTCGCCGGCGTGCCTTCCGCGCCCTGGACAAACTTCGCATCCAGCCCCGCCTTCTTCAGCGTAAAGGCATAGTCGGAGGCGTAGGGCGCGACCCAGGCATCGTTCTGGGCAAATTCCTGCTGGATCTCCGGAGATTTGCTGACGACAATAGCGCCTGCATCGAGCATGGCTTTGATCGCATCCAGTCCCGGTTGCAGATTGGCCAGATCGCCTCCCATGACCTTGTTGAGCATCAAGAAGCTCAGCATGCCGTAACCGTTGGAGATGTCAGTCAGGACGAGATGTTCCGCATAGGCAGGATCCGCAAGATCCGTCCATTTGCTGGGTGCTTTGGGGCTCTTGTCGGCCGCATAGACAAGGCCGATCGCGGCGATCGAATAGGCGGGCCCTTCGCCGGCGGCGAGCTTGGCTTTGGCGAAATCATAGATATCGACAAGATTGGGGATTTTGGCGGCATCGATTGGCGCGAGCAGCCCCTCCTTCGCGCCGACGATTTCCTGCCCGCCGGAGAAGTGGATGACGTCATATTGCGGAGCAGCCTTCTGGGCGCGCAACTGTGCGAAAGCATCGGCCGAATAGGCGGTGACGATGTTGACTTTCGCGCCTGTCGCCTTTTCGAAAGGATCGATCACGCATTTGCGGTGTGCCGTCTCGTAAGCCCCGCCGAAGGAGTTGATTGTCACCGAGGTCTGTTGCGCTGGAAGGCTGGTGGCAACGAGCACGAAGGCACTTGTCACAGCGAAGATCTTGGATTTGGTCATGATCGTTCCCTCTTTTTTATAGGTTCGTTTGTCTCAGACATGCATTGCAGTTTTGCCGATGCGAAAGGACGACCACCACCCAGATGGCTGGAGAATCGCCTCTTTCAGCTCTTTCGCATCAACAGACTACAGGCTGCGCCGACAGCCGCACAGAAGAACCGGTCGCTCCGGGTTTACGCCAGGCGGCCGATTTCGACGGTCTTCATTCCTTCTTTGCGGATCAGTCTGCACTGGTCGGCAACCGCATCCAGGCCTTCTGTCATGCGCCCGAAATAGGTGCAGGGGATCCATCCCGTCGGGCCGAAAGTGCGGCCGCCAACGCCGTAAAACATACCGATCTCCCAGAATTCCTCAGGATCGATCTTGAAGAAATTCTTCGGCTGGTAAAACCACAGGAGTTCGCCGACTTCCGGAAGGATGGTCTGGTTTTCCGGCGGAAGGGCGCGCGGGTCGAAATTGCGGTTCTCCTCGGGAAGGCCCATCATGATTTCGGGACCGGAGAACATGGCGTGCGACGCCGGGATCCTGATCGGCTTCTCAAGGGCACCCCAGATTGCCTTGCAGGTCTCCGGTGCGACATCCCAATAAAGAGTTATTATTCCCCTTACCTGGGCATCGACAAAGGTGAGGTACAGGTTGCGATCGCTCATGAATTGCCTTCCATGCGTTGAAAACGCCTGCATTGCAAGGCAAAACGGGAGGGGTGTCCAATCCCGAATTTCGATAAACCTGATAAGAAATCTTTATCAGCAGACGCGTATCTGTAGCCGGTCCGGGTTGACGCTGGCAGGCCGCGGCAGTCACTTGCCTGGCAATAGACGCAGAGCCGTTTGCTCATCGGTGATCAGGGTTGTCGGGCGCAGGATCTGGATCGCGCCGCGCAGCGCCAGAACCTTTTCTGCGCCGCCGGAGACAAGGATACGTTCCGGCGTGCGGCTCAGGCGGGACAGGCGTGCGGACACCACGCGTGAATTCACCTCATGGTCAACGATCTCGCCGTTTTCGTTGATGAAATTATAAAGGACATCACCCACGGCGCCGGCTTCGACCAGCGAGCGTCTGTCGGATTCGGAAATGTAACCGGCTCGATAGCTGGTGGTCAGAGTCGAGATGCCGCCGACGGAAAGCAGGGCCACGTCAAGCTTTTCCGCCATCTCGAAAATGGCCGCCAGGCCGCAGCGTTCGAGAAGGGCGTGTTTTGTCTCCGGGCTGTCTACGACGGCCGGCGCGGGAATGAGGAAACCTTCGCCTTGGAAGAGTTCCGCAAACTGCCATGCGAATTCGGCCGGGTTGAAGCGTCGGGCTGCCGCGATCCCGCCGAGGAGCGAAACGACGCGAAAGTCCTCGAGCGGACCGCCGGCAATGAAGGGCAGGGTGTTGTAGAGGGTCTGCCCCCAGCCGACGCCGACAGTCATGCCGGGTTTCATCAGGCCGGAGAGAAAGCCGCCTGCCGCGGCCGCAATTACCTTGACAGGATCCGCCTGGGGGTCATCGAAGGGCGCAATGATGACCCGGTTGACCCCGTACTGGATTTCAACCTGGCGTTCGAGGGCCGTCAACTCTGCCAGGGGAGAGGATATGGTGACGCGCACTTCGTTGCGCCGCCTCGCTTCGGCAAGCGCACGCACCACCATGATCCGGTTGATCCCCAATATGGAGGCAACTTCGTTCTGGGTCTTGCCTTCGACATGATAGAGCCATACGGCCTTGGCCCGCAGACGCTCGGTCTCGCTCTGCATCCCGATCGGTCTCGCCGCCTCCTGCATCCGCAACACTCCCGTGACGCGTTTCAACCCGAAGCCTTGGCCGCCGCAAGATGTCTTTCTACGATCCTTGCCACCCGTTCCGGGCATTCGAAGTGAGGGATATGCCCGATGCCGTGCAAGAAATGAAGTGCTAAATCAGCATCGGCATTGAGAGCATGGCGGAACGGCGCGATCTTGTCCTGACGGCCCCAGATTATCGCCGCTGGCATCGGAAGCCGCCCGAAAGCCGGACGCAGGTCGAAGGCCTGCGCGCCATCCGGAAAAAGCACATCGGCCATGTCCAGCTGGCAGGCCCTCAGGCCAGGATCGGCGCGGCTACGCATGGCGGCCTTGGCATAATCCTCCGTAACCTGATCGCCGTGTCCGGTCAGTTGCTGCAACCACGGAAGCAGGCTTTCGGCACGCGAGGCGCGCGCAATGCCCAGCAGCGCATCCCCGTTGATATCCGGGCCGAGTCCCGCTGGCGCGATTGCCGTGAGGCTCAGTATGCGCGGGGCGCGGATATCGGCAATGCTTGCCGCAACGGCGCCGCCGAGCGAATGACCCAGAACGTGAACGCGATCCACGCCGCGCACCGCTTCGTCAAAGGCATCCAGCACCATGCGAGCAAGATGGGCGAAATTGCGGATCTTCCGCTTTGGCGACTTGCCATGCCCCGGCAAGTCGATGCGGATAAGGCTTCGATCGGTGGCAAGTGCTTTTTCGAAGGGGAGCCAGCCCGTGCTGTCGGCGGCGAAGCCGTGGATGACGACAAGCGGCTCGCCCCGTCCGGGTCGACGTGTGACCGCGAGGTCACCGGCATCCGGCACCCATCCGGTCGCGGCGCAGGCCGATTCCATGGTGCGATCGCGAAGGATCCGGTCTTCCACGTCCTGTTTCTGGATCCTTGCGCGGGGACCGCTGCCGGCCAGCGTGGCGAGGTCTATCCCGGCATTGCGCGCGGCATGGCGGGCGGCCGGCGTGGCGCGCACCGCCGTCTGCGGGATGGCGCCGGCTTGCGCGTCAACAGGTCTCTCCTTGACCGGCTCCGGCGGGCTTTGTCCCAATTCATCGCCTGTCCCGGGATGGGGCTCGTCGCGCCTATCGGTCTCGGGCGGAGCCGGCGGTACTGCGCCGACCGTTTCGTCCTCCGCGTAAAGCCAGGCAATGACGGAGCCGACGGGCACTTTCGCGCCGGCCTGCGCTAAGACATGCTGAAGGCGGCCGGTCGATGGAGCCTCTACCTCCATGGCGGCCTTGTCTGTTTCGATATCGAAGAGCGCCGCCCCCTTCTGAACCAGATCTCCCGGCTTCACATGCCATATGGCCAGCGTCCCGTGGGTCATATCCATATCGACCTTGGGCAGGATGACTTCCACCGGCATGTCAGACCTCCCGGCTCATCAGGCGACGCACGGCAGCATAGATTGTCTCGACCTGCGGGACGGCCGCCCGCTCCAGGTCGGGATTGTAGGGAATGGGTGCTTCCGCGCCGCCCAGCCGCAGAATGGGTGCATCCAGAAAATCGAAAGCGTCGCTTTCGGCGATCATGGCGCTGATCTCCGCGCCGATGCCATAGCTCTTCACACCCTCATAGACGATCAGAAGTCGTCCCGTCTTGCGAACGGAGGCCAGAATGGTCTCCTGATCGATAGGACGGATGGAGCGCAGGTCAATGACTTCCGCATCGATGCCGTCAGACGATAATTGCTGGGCGGCGTCGAGGGCGCGATGCACCATGATGGACGCGGCCACGATCGTCACGTCGCTGCCGGCCCTGCGAATGGCGGCCTTGCCGAGCGGCGTGACATAATGCCCTCCAGGCACTTCCCCCTTCATCTTGTAGAGCAGCTTGTGCTCGAACACGAGGACGGGATCCGGATCGGCAAGCGCCGCCAGGAGCAGGCCTTTGGCATCTGCCGGGGTGGAAGGCTGGACGACCTTGAGCCCGGGCACATGCCCGAACCAGGCCTCAAGACTTTGGCTGTGCTGAGCCGCCGCACCGGTTCCGGAGCCGGCAGGCATGCGGAAGACGACCGGCACCGAAGCCTCGCCACCCAGCATATAGCGCAGCTTGGCGGCCTGGTTGACGATTTGCTCCATGGCCAGTGTCGCGAAATCGGAGAACTGGAATTCAAAGATCGGCTTCAGCCCCGTCAGGGCAGCGCCCACGGCGACGCCGGCGCCACCCAGTTCCGAAATCGGCGTGTCGATGACGCGCTCTGGACCGAACTTGTCGATCAGGTCGAGCGTGACCTGGAAAGCGCCGCCATAGACCCCGATATCCTCCCCCATGAGGATGACGGTGGGGTCGCTCTGCATGGACAGCACCATGGCCTCGCGAATGGCCTCGGAATAGGACATTGTCCTGGTCGAATTCTCCTGTGCGGTCACGTCCATATCAAGCCTCTGAATATACGTAGCGGGTTACTTCCGTGATTGCCGGGGCGGCGCTCGTCCGGGCAAACTCGATGCCCTGCTCCACCTGGCTCGCAGCGGCGTCGGCAATGGCTGTCGCCTGCGCTTTGTCGATCACGCCATGGGCGATGAGTTCCGCTTCGAAACGGATGATGGGATCGCGCGCCATCCAGTCCTCGATCTCCTCCTTCGTGCGATACCGGTTGCGGTCCGATTTGGAATGCCCCCGCCAGCGATAGGTGAGGTTCTCGATGAGGCTCGGCCCCGCACCGCTGCGGGCTCGGGCGATGGCATCGTGCACGGCTTCGGCGATGGCGGAGAAATCGTTACCGTCGACGGTGATCCCCGGCATCGTATAGGCGGCGGCACGTTCGGAGATCAGTGCTACCGCCGTTGATCTCTCGACGGAGGTCGACATGCCGTAGCGATTGTTCTCGCAGATGAAGACCACCGGAAGCTTCCAGATGGCCGCCATATTCAGAGCCTCATGAAACGCGCCTTCATTATTGGCACCGTCACCGAAGAAACAGAGGGTGACATCGTCTCGTCCCAGGCGCTTGGCAGAGAGTGCCGCGCCGACGGCAATGGGCAAGCCGCCGCCAACGATGCCATTGGCGCCGAGATTGCCGGTCTTGACGTCGGCAATGTGCATGGATCCACCGCGACCGTGGCAATAGCCGGTTTCCTTGCCGAAGAACTCCGCGAACATCCGCGCGACATCTGCACCCTTGGCGATGCAGTGGCCGTGGCCACGATGGGTGGATGTGATCTTGTCGGCATCGGTGAGTTCCATGCAGCTTGCGACGGCGCTGGCCTCCTGGCCGATCGAAAGATGCATCGTGCCGTGGATCAGACCGCGCATGTAACTTTGCTCGGCCCCCTCCTCAAAGCGGCGGATCAGATACATGCGCTTTAGAGCCTCCTTCAGTTGATCCGGCGAATAGGTGCGGATGGCGAAGGGGCGGTTGTCAGGCAAGGTCATGTCAGTCTCTCCAGCATCACGTCCTGCGGAGCGCAGAAATCTTCATCAAGGGTCTGGAAGAACATCCGGGCGCTGGAAAACCAGAGCCTCACCGGCGCAGCCGCAGGCTGCGTCAAACGCCAATGGCTTGCGGCCTGAGACAGGGATCTTTGCAGGCCTATGCCTCGGCCAGCCCGTCCTCTTGAGCGCCAAAACTCTCCTCCTCGACGTGCTAGTCATGATGTACATTTGTGCGTCTTGTCAACATAAAGTTCAATCTGACGTGCTCAAATTTGCTGTATTCCGGAATCAGCTGCCAGGATCATCTGTACAATCCGCTACTTTGGGATAGGATGTACGCGACGAGCCATGTGTTGTGGCTATCGAGAGTGTGGACTGGCGACATAGGAGAGTGGTGGTGATGCTGATGCCTGATCTTCCTGATCCGGTTCGTCTCAAGGACGCGCTCCGCAGCGTGCGCTTTGTCTTGCGCAATGGGCGCGACGCGCTGCAAGAGCTGAGTGCGGCGGAAAGCCTTCCTGAGCCTGCCGCGCGGATTGCGCGATCGCTTTTCGGCAATATCGATGATCTGGCCCGCGGCGTGGATGGATTGGCATCGCGGCTGGCGAACAAGGCCTTCGCCTCCGCGGCCTCGCCGGCCACGGCCTTTGCGAGGCTTCTTGCGCATCCGCACGGTGATCGGCTGTTTGCGCATTTGACCTACGAGGCCCTGAAACAGGCGGTCCTGCGCCTGGGAGGCCGTCATGTCTTCATCAGCGAGACGGCAGCCCGCAACGCCTTTCGGCACGTGTGCCGTTCGGGCGGGCGGGGACTGGAAAGCGAAAGCGCTGCCGCCATGCTTTTCATCGAAATGGTCAGGCTGCGGGTCGTGCGCGTCGAGGCAATGACGACGAAGGCGCGTTTCAGCCTTGCGGACATGGAGGCCCTGGCCTGCTTTTCCGTGCTTCTATGGCTGTTGGCCGAGCGATCCGATGCGGATAACGATCTCGCCCTGACCTCGGCTTGCGACCTCACCCAGGCTTTGGCGGGAACTGTGCTGCCTGCCTTGGCCCTGCAAGACACAGCTGCGCTGTCGGGACTGTTTGAACGGTATGTGATCCATGTCTAGTCCCATCCTCCCGCGGGAGGCAATGCCGCCGACCAACCAGCCGCTGCGCCTTGCCATCCGTCGCTTCCGTTGGTTCAGGCTGGCCTTCCAGGCCCATGTCGAGGCCGTGGGCGAGCGCCTCGGATGCCAATTTCTGATCGATGATGCGCGTCTGGCGGAAGTCTTCGTTCGGTGGTTGCAGGCGATCGATCAGCAGAAGCCGCGCGACAGGGCCAGACGTCAGGCCTTTTTCGATTTTGCCGCCTGCCTGATGCTGCGTGAGTTGATCTTTGACCTGCCGCTCTCGCGGACCTCCGAACCCAGCCGCGAAACGGAGTCGGCCGGTGCCTTCTGGCCGGAAGGTTATGCGTGCACGCTTTTTTGCCTGTCGATCCACGCCGCCACGGTAAAGCAGGAATTCAACCTGGATCGGGAAATCAGCCCCAGCATCGACGACCTTCGAAGCTGGTGGTCCTTCAAGGAAAACGCCGCCGAAAGCCGCGGCTTTCCTGCCGGTTTTCTGCAAAGGCTTCTCGGCCATGAGCCGAATTGGGCAATGCCGGATGTTTTCCGGGCGCAGGCCTGAGGGATGTCGCGGAGCAACGCCAAGCGCCTTGCGATATGCGCTTGCGATAAGCCGCAACATGCTGCAGGCATGGGCCGCAGGCAGACCCCTTCAGCGCCAGCTTGAAAAGGAACCTAGAGTATCCGTTTTGATCAAGTGGGTTTTGGCGTCCATTTTCGATTTTTCCGCAGGAGAGCGTTTGCCAGCACGATGAGCTTTCGCATGACTGCTGTTATGGCGACTTTCGGTGGTTTTCCGGCGGCTTTGAGCTGGTCGTATTTGGCACTGAGGTCCGGGTTGAAACGACAGGCAACGAGGGCTGGCATGTAAAGTGCCTGCCGAACGATGGCCCTCCCGCCAGCGATGAAAGCGCGTCCGGTCCATCGTCCGGACTGGCGGCTCATGGGGGCAAGACCGCAAAGGGCTGCGGCTGTTTTCTCCTCCAATTCGCCCAGTTCCGGCATCTCGATAAGAAGCGTGAAGGCCGTGACCTGAGATATGCCGGGGATCGAGACAAGGATATCGAACCTGGCCTTCAGGGTCGTATCTTCGATAATCAAGGCCATGATGGCCTCATCCACGGCCTTGATCTGCCGCTCGATCTGCCGAAGCCTGTCGATATTTTGTCTCTTCAAGAGCAGGTTGGACAGGGTCTTCGACCTGTTCTTCGCGGCGGTCCTGTCCTTGATCAGGGCCAGACGAGCGATATGCAACTCTTTCAGATCATTGCGGATTTGCGTGTCGGTCTCAAGAATGCGCGGTTGAAGAAGCGCGCCGTAACGCGCCAGCAGTCCAGCATCGATCCGGTCTGTTTTGGCAAGTCTGCCAGTGGCTTGCGCGAAGCGCCTGCAAGGCGGGGATTGACCTTGGAGAGGGCCAAGCCTTGCACCATCATGAAGCGCTCGAAGGCCTTGTGATAAGGGCCGGTGGGTTCATAGACAATGCGTGCCACTGTCTTTGCGCCGATCCATCTGACAATGGCGGCAAATCCCTTGCGGTCATTGGCAACCTTCAGTGATTGGCCATCCGGCAGGCTGTGCAGATCGATATGGTCTTTCGAGATGTCTGCGCCGATGGTAATATCCGTCATCTTTTCTGATCTCCCATGCTTGTCATCCGAGCCCAAAGCTCGGGTATCCGTTCAGGACGATTGGAAAAGATGGGGGCGATCACACTCTAGCTCGGCCCGGCATTCGCAAGACTGGCGGCCTGCATGTCCACGATCCGTCCCCCATCGCCGGAAGAGGAGGGCCGTCCTCTCCGGCGCTTCTTTATCTCACCAAGAAGCAAGAAAATCATAAGACAAGCATTTCCGGTAAAAACGGGATCACCTGAAATGCTCTGTCTCTTTGTTTTTACGCGGTCTGGACGCAAAACCGCTGACGGAGTTTCGCTGGACCTGCTCTAGCTTGCCGTGAAGCTGGGGATGGCGCTTTTCATCTTCAGGATGGAAGAAGGCGACATGCTGAGTTCCGTCACGCCGGTAGCCACGAATTGGCGGGCGAGCGCGACATGGCTTGCTGCCTCCCCACAAAGGCCGACCCAGATCCCCGCGGACCGGGCGGCGGCGCAGACATGGCGTATCGCCTCCAGCACGGCCGGTTGATCGCCTCGACACAGATGGGCAACGGCGGGATTGAGCCGGTCGGCGGCCATGACATATTGCGTCAGGTCATTGGTCCCGATCGAGAAGAAGCGGACCTTCCGGGCAAGCGCTTGCGCGGCAAAGACGGCTGCGGGCGTCTCCACCATGATGCCCATGATGAAGTCGGAGAACTCCTTGCCTTCGGCCACCAGCTCCCGCTGGCACTCATCGATCAGGCGCTCTGCCGCTTCGATCTCCTCTGTCGTGGCGACCATTGGCAGCATGACATGCAGGTTGCCGTAAGGCGCCGCTCTCAAGAGGGCGCGCAATTGCGGCTTGAACAGTTCCGGCCGCGTGAGACACAGGCGGATGCCTCTCAACCCCAAGAACGGGTTCTCCTCCTTCGCCAGGGAAATGCTGCGGACCGGCTTGTCCGCGCCGATATCCAGCGTCCGGATGATGACGGGATGGTCCGGAAAGGCCAGCAGCAAGCGCTTGTAGATGTTGACCTGCTCCTCTTCGCCCGGAAGATCCTTCCTGTTCATGAAGAGAAACTCGGTCCTGAAGAGGCCGACGCCCATGGCGCCGACCGCCTGTGCCTGGGCGATCTCATCCGCGGAGCCCAGATTGGCGGCGACCGTCACGGAAATGCCGTCGGCTGTCCTGGGCGCAACGGCAACCCAGGATTTGAGCGCATCGGCCTCTGCCTGGGCCGCCTGGCGCCGCAGCTGGATGGCGGTCCTCGTTAACTCATCGGGATCGGGAAAGACGAGGCCGCTATCTCCATCCAGCGCGATTGCGGTCGCCTGAGGAAGGCGACCCGCAGGATCCTGCACGCCGAATACGGCGGGAACAGCTGCGGCCCGGGCAAGAATAGCGGCGTGACTGGAGGCGGAGCCGTGGCGGGTGACAATGCCGCTCAGCCGGGTAAGGTCGGCTCCACCGGCTTCGGCGGCGCTGATTTCATCGGCGATCAGAACGCTTCCCGCCGGCACGTCGGAGAGGCTCAGCGGGCGCTTGCCCTGCAATTGCAATGCGGTGAGGCGCGTCAGGCTTGCAATATCCTCCGAACGGGCACGCGCATAGGCATCGTCGAGGGCGCGCAGCTCATCCGCCAATTCGGCTCCCGCTTGCAGGACGGCGGCACCGGCGCTCTTGTTCTCCCGGATCAGGGCCTCGATGCGTGCGGCCCATTCCACATCCTCCGCCAGTTCCGCGATGGCATTCAGAACCTCCGCCGTGCCCTGGCCGCTGGCGCTGGCGGCCTGCCGGCAAAGCGCCTCATGGACGTGATGCCGGGCAGAGCGCGCCGCGATGATGTCCCCCTGCATGTCTGTGCACAGGGGCGGAAAGGCTTCCAGAACCGGCTGCCGGAAATGAAAGGCCGGCCCGGTGGCTGCCCCGGAACCGCCGGCTACGCCTGTCAGCCCCCCGGCAAGCGCGTCTTGCGCCCCGTCGCCTCTCTGCGGATCGGCGGCGCGGTTTTGTATATCGGCAGAGCGTTCAGTGTCCGTGTACGCATGTGTCGGAGGTTCGGGATGCGCTCCTTCCCCGCGCGCTTCCAGATAACCGGCAATCTGTTCCACAGCCTGGTCCGCATCCTCTCCAATGGCGCGGATGGTCACATCGGCGCCTTCCTTCAAGCTCAGCAGAATGAGCTTGAAGGACGAGCGGGTGGTGGCCGATTTTCCCTGATGCTCCAGGAAAAGCTCGCTGTTATAGGCTTTGGATAGTTTCACGATTTCTGCGGCAGGTCGGGCATGGATGCCACCCGGAACCGACACGCGAACGGCGCGGCGAATTTCCATCTGCTGTCCCTCTGCCTCAGCCACGCAGAATATCCGCGATCTTGTTGATTTCGGCCTCGCGACCGATCCCGGTCAGGAAAGCGAGGGTGACGATGGCCGGCTTCGGCAGGTTTGGCGGCAAAGGTGTGGTGGAGACGATGAGATCCACGCCGTCCAGCATGGTGGGGACCTCGGTCGCCTTGCATTGCCGGGTCTCCACGTCGATGCCGCGGTCTCCCATCGCCTCGGTGATTGCAGAGGCCACGACTGTCGATGTCGCAACGGCGGTGCCGCAGGCTACGAGCACAGTTTTCTTCGCCATAGTAGTCTCAACCTCCCAGTTTGAGATAACGGTTAATTTCCGTGTATATCTGAGTACTATCATCCGCTTCGCACAGAGATTGAAGCGTTTTGTTGTCCTGGATCAGGCCGCCGATGGCCGACAGCATTTCGAGTTGCTCCTCCTTGCTGTGCAGGGCGAGCATGAAGACGAGCCGAACCGGCAATTCCTTGTCCGGATCATCCATGCTGCGGAAGGTCACCGGCTCCTTCAGCGTCGCAACGGCTGCGCTGGAGACGAGCACGTGGTGCGGATCGGTATGCGGCACGGCGACGGCCAGTCCGTCTTCCAGGGGAAGGCCGGTCGGCATGTCCAGTTCGCGTTGCTCCACCGCGCCGCGATAGCTCGGACGAACCTTGCCCCTTGCGAGAAGGTGATCGGCCAACCGGCCGATCACGTCATGGGATGTCTGCAGCGACAGTTGAACGAAGATATCATCTTTGGACAGGAAGCTTGTTGTGTTCATGCTGTCCGTCATGCAGATACCCGGCCGTCTGTGGTCTGGGAGGTCTTGGCAGGCGTGGCAGAAGCCAGCCTCTCCATGGCCGCAGGCCGTGCTTTCAGGAGCCACATGCAGATCCCGACGACCAGCGCGATGACAGGTGCCGCAAGCCAGCCGACCTGGCTGAACAGCTGGACAGTAACCCAGGCGATCCACACGAAGCCGTCACCGATCGCCGTGATCAGGGTCGCATTGGCGGGCATCTGGAAGCCTGCGCTTCCTGCGGCGGAGGTGAAGAGCGGTGCCAGGGCGCCGGCGATATAGAAGCCGATGGCCAATGTGATCGTGCCGATAATCACCATGCGCAGCACGTTGCCGCGAACAATGGGCGCCGCCAGGGCCACCACAAAGGGAATGACGGCAAGATCGGCGAACAGGATGACCCGGTTGCCCGGCAGGACGATGGACAGAATGATGGCAATCGGAACGAGCAGAAGCGCCGACGAGATCGCTGCGGGATGGCCAATCAGGATTGCCGAATCAAGGCCGATATTGATCTGGCGGTCACCCGCACGCTTCTGCACGAAGTCGCGCGCTGCCTCGGACACCGGAATCAAGCCTTCCATCAGGATCTTGACCATGCGGGGGAGCAGCAGCATCACCGCTGCAAGATTGATGCCCGCTTTCAGAACCTTGGACGTCATGCCCGGAATGTCCGCCGGGTTCCAGAAGCCGACCAGTCCGAGGACAATGCCGATTATGAGGCCGAGGATGACGGGCTCGCCCGCCACACCCAGCCGCTTCTGAATGTGATCGGTTGAGAGATCGATGTCGCGCAGGCCCGGAATGCGTTCAATGATCCAGTTCACCAGAATGGCGATCGGCAGGATTTGAACCGAAAGAAGATGCGGCACTGAGACGCCCGGCAGGCCGTAGAACTCCTGGACCGGCTTTGCGCTCCAGTCGGCAAAGAAGAGCGACAATGCTGCCATCAGCGCCGCGGCCGCCAAGCCGTAGGGCAGGGAGCCGGTTGCCGCCGTGACCAGAGAGCCGACAAAGGCGAAATGCCAGAAATTCCAGACATCCACATTCAGCGTGCGGGTCCATCCGGCGAGAAGCAAGGCGATATTGACCGCGATACCGATCGGGATGACCCATAGTCCGACCTGCGAGCCGAAGGCGATGGCGGCCGAAGAAGGCCAGCCCACATCGACCACGTCTCTTGTCACACCCGTATTGGTGGCAATGGCCTGCGCGACATCACTCAGATTCGTCCACATCAATCCGATGACGAGATTGATGCCGATGAAGGCGACGCCGATCGTCACGCCGGCGCGGAACGCTTTTCCAGGCTTTGCGCCGAGCGCCAGGCCGATGATGAAGATCATGATGGGAAGCAGAACAGTCGCTCCCAGACTATCGATGACGGCCTTCAGGCCACTTAGAACTGCGTCCACGTTGTCCTCCCTTACGTGTTCGAGCGCTACGCCCGGCATTCACCCCTCTGAATGCACTTTTGTGCGCGCTTGAGCATAATGTTCGGGATGACGTCACCTGTCAAGTGTGCGGTGGTTGCACAGATGTTCGTTTTGTTTGCCGAGCCGGAGTGGTTGGGGCATAGTGCGGCCGTGATGAATGAGAGAGATTGGAATTGATGTCGCGACTACGCTCAGACGACCACGACCTCCAGGTGATGGCGGCGTGGCTCTATTATGTGCATGGGCTCGGACAGGAGGAGGTGGCCCGCCGCTTGGATGTGTCGCGCACCAAGGTCGTGCGCATGTTGTCCAGCGCCCGCGAAAGCGGGCTCGTCAAGATCAGCCTCGAGCACCAGATGGCGGAAACGCTGGCCCTGGGGGACTGGATTGCCGCAACTTACGGGCTCGCCCGCTGTATCCTCACGCCGCCTGCCGATGCCGCCAATCCGGATGATCCGCTGCTCGATCCGCAGCGCAAGGATGCGGTGGGCATCGCGGCGGCAAATTACGTCAGCCGGCGCATCCTGAACACGAAAGACGTATCGGTCGGTGTCGGCGGCGGGACGACGGTGCGCCGCACGATCGAGGCCATGCGCATGCTCTCGAAGCCGGATTCGCGGATTGTGGCCCTGATGGGGGCCTCGCACAATGATGACGGAACGAGCGCCTATTCTCTCAGTCTGGAGATGGCACAGACCGTCGGCGGCAGTGCCCGCAGCCTGCCGGTCCCTTTCGTTGTCGGCCTTCCTCAGACCTGTGCGGCGCTCAAAGCAGATCCCTATATCCGCCCCATCCTGGCAGAAATGAGCTCGACGGATTTCAACGTCGTTTCCTGCGGCAGTTGCGAAGAGAGCGGCAGCTTCTTCCACGCCTCGGGCATTACCAGGAACGATCTTGAGGGCGCGCGCGCGGCCGGTGCGGTCTGCGAAGTGGTCGGCCACTTTCTGAAGTCGGACGGTTCGCGAGCCGATACCGGGCTCAACGATCGCCATACCGGCATCGAGTTTGCGGACCTGCAGAAGGCGGACAATATCGTTGTGGCCGCGGGCATGGCGAAGACCAAGCCTCTGCTGGCTCTGCTGAATGCCGGGATTGCCAATACGCTGGTCATCGATCACAGCATCGCCGCCGGTCTCGTCGCCGCCCGTCCGAAGGGCGCCCAGCCCCCTCCGAGCTGATGGCATCGCCATCTCTTGGACGGAGCTTTCCGCCCCGCCGGACCATTCATATCGGCCTCGGATAGGTTCAATATATTATTGATCCCTAATCATCGGCCTTTGCCGCCCTAGTTCCAATAGGCGCCGCCATGGTGGCGCCTGATGTCCATCTTCGGAACTGGAGCCTCCCATGCAAAGCCCGACGCAACTTGAAATCTCAAGGAGAAGCTTACTTATCTCGTCTGCCGCAGCTGTCGCGGCGACCGGCGCCTCGCCGCATATTGCGGTCGCGCAAACTCCGGGGAATTCCATGAGCCTCATGACCTCAGTCGCATTTGCCGTCAATGGCGAGCGACGCGAACTGTCCGTCGACAACCGGACCACCTTGCTCGACGCGCTGCGCGAACATCTGCATCTGACCGGCACGAAGAAAGGCTGCGACCACGGCCAATGCGGTGCCTGCACGGTCATGGTCGATGGTCGGCGCATCAATTCCTGTCTGTCGCTTGCGGTCATGCATGAGGGAGACGAGATCACCACGATCGAAGGTCTGGGCGAGCCTGGCAATCTTCATCCGATGCAGGCGGCCTTCGTCAAGCATGATGGTTTCCAGTGCGGCTATTGCACGCCCGGCCAGATCTGTTCCTCCGTCGCCGTGCTGAAGGAGATCGAGGCGAATATTCCCAGCCATGTGAGTGCCGACCTCACCGCCAGGGCCGCAGTCACGCAAGCGGAAATCCGCGAGCGCATGAGCGGCAATCTCTGTCGATGCGGCGCCTATTCCAACATTGTGGATGCCATTTCCGAAGTCGCGGGGACGAAAGCATGAGAGCCTTCAGCTTTGAGCGTGCCTCGTCGATCGAGGCTGCGGCCAGGACGGCTGCTTCCAACCCGGACGCCAAATTCATCGCCGGCGGCACCAATCTTCTCGATCTGATGAAACTCGAGATCGAAGCGCCGACCCATCTGATCGATGTCAACGGCCTGGGTCTCGACAAGATCGAGCCGACGCAAGAGGGCGGCCTGCGCATTGGTGCCCTCGTCCGCAACACTGATCTGGCCGCAAACGAGATCGTTCGCCGCGATTACGGCTTGCTGGCGCGCGCCCTGCTGTCCGGGGCATCCGGCCAGCTGCGCAACAAGGCCACGACCGCAGGAAACCTGCTGCAGCGAACCCGCTGTCCCTATTTCTACGATACGAACCAGCCGTGCAACAAGCGGCAGCCCGGCAGCGGCTGTTCGGCAATCGGCGGCTTCAGCCGGCAGCTCGGTCTGGTCGGCGTCAGCGACGCGTGCATTGCAACCCATCCGAGCGACATGGCTGTCGCCATGCGTGCCCTCGATGCCGTCATCGAAACGATGCGGCCCGACGGCAGCCGTCGTACGATCAAGATGGCCGAGTTCCATCGCCTGCCGGGCGACACGCCGCACATCGAAACGGTGCTGGATCCGGGCGAACTGATCACTGCCGCCGTTTTGCCTGCGCCGATTGGCGGCCGTCACATCTATCGGAAGGTGCGCGATCGGGCCTCTTATGCCTTTGCCCTCGTTTCGGTCGGTGCGATCATCCAGCCGGATGGCAGCGGACGAGTCGCGGTCGGCGGGATCGCCCACAAGCCATGGCGGCTCGACGCGGCGGATGAAGAGCTCGCAAACGGCGCCAAGCCGACCGCCGCAAGGCTTCTGGCCGATGCGCGGCCGACAGAGCACAACCGGTACAAGATCGATCTGGTCGAGCGGACGCTCGCAGCCGTGATCGCAGAAGCGAAGGCTTGAACCATGAAGTTCGACACGCCAGCCACAACCAATCCCATTGATCAGCTCAAGGTGGTGAGCCAGCCGATCCACCGGATCGATGGCCCGCTGAAGACGACCGGTCGGGCTCAATATGCCTATGAATGGCACGATCCCCGCATTGCCTATGCCTATGGCTATCCGGTGGGAGCGTCGATCGCCAAGGGTCGCATCACCTCCATGGATGTCACCGCTGCCCGGGCCGCGCCCGGAGTTCTTTCGGTGGTCACCACGCTCGAAATCGGCGATCGCGAAAAAGGGAAATTCAATACCGCCAAGCTCTTCGGCGGCGACGAGATCCAGCATTACCATCAGGCGATCGCTGTGGTGGTGGCCGAGACATTCGAGCAGGCGCGCGCCGCGGCCGGCCTCATCAAGGTCGATTATAGCGTGGAGCCGGGTGTCTTCGATCTGAAGGCGGCGATGAAGACCGCTAAGAAGCCGGAGGAGTCACAGCAGCCGGATACGGCGGTCGGCGATTTCGATACCGCCTTCGCCAGCGCCGCCGTCACGCTGGACGAGACCTATTCGACCCCCGATCAGTCACACGCCATGATGGAGCCGCATGCATCGCTCGCCGTCTGGGAGGGTGACGAGGTTACGGTGTGGACCTCCAGCCAGATGATCGACTGGTGGCGCAGCGACCTCGCCACCACGCTGAACATCGACAAGGAGAAGATCCACCTGATGTCGCCCTATATCGGCGGCGGCTTCGGCGGCAAACTGTTCCTGCGGGCGGATGCCGTCCTGGCGGTGCTCGGCGCGCGTGCGGCCAAGCGCCCTGTCAAGGTCGCCTTGCCCCGTCCCCTCATGATGAACAATACCACGCATCGGCCAGCCACGGTGCAGCGGATCAGGATCGGCGCGGAGCGTGACGGCAAGATCACCGCCATCGCGCATGAGAGCTGGTCGGGCGACCAGCCGGGAGGACAGCTGGAAACCGCGGTTGCCCAGACCCGTCTTCTCTATGCCGGTGCGAACCGGATGACGGCGATGCGACTGGCGACGTTGCATCTGCCGGAAGGCAATGCAATGCGCGCGCCGGGAGAGGCGCCAGGTCTGATGGCGCTCGAGATTGCAATCGACGAAATGGCCGAGAAGCTGCAGATGGATCCGGTGCAGTTCAGGATCGCCAACGATACGCAGGTCGATCCTGAAAAGCCGCAGCGGCCTTTCTCGCAACGCGACCTCATCGGCTGCCTGAGGCTTGGCGCAGAGCGCTTCGGCTGGTCGAAGCGGGGCCTGCCGGGCGCACGGCGCGAGGGCAATTGGCTGATTGGTCTTGGCGTTGCGGCGGCGTTCCGCAACAATCTCGTCCTGCCGTCCGGCGCGCGCGTGCGGCTTGACCGCGACGGGATCGTCACGGTCGAAACCGACATGACGGATATCGGCACCGGCAGCTATACGATTATCGCCCAGACGGCTGCTGAAATGCTGGGCCTGCCGATCGACAAGATCGCCGTGCATCTCGGCGATTCCCGCTTCCCGGTCTCGGCTGGGTCCGGCGGTCAGTTCGGCGCCAATTCCTCGACATCCGGCGTCTATGCAGCCTGCGTAAAATTGCGGGAAGCGGTCGCCGCCAAGCTGGGCTTCAACTCCGGCGACGTCGTCTTCGTCGACGGCGAAGTGCGCTCCGGCAACCGGTCGGTCCCGCTTGCACAGGCGGCGGGAGATGAGGGCCTGGTGGGCGAAGACACGATGGAATGGGGCGATCTGACCGAGACGCACCAGCAATCCACCTTCGGCGCCCATTTCGTCGAGGTGGGGGTCGATGTCGCGACCGGCGAAAGCCGTATTCGCCGCATGCTGGCCGTCTGCGCCGCCGGACGCATCCTGAACCCTATCACCGCCCGCAGCCAGGTGATCGGCGCCATGACAATGGGTGTCGGCGGTGCGCTGTCGGAAGAACTCGCCGTCGATACGCGTGCCGGCTTTTTCGTCAATCACGACCTTGCCGGCTACGAAGTGCCGGTGCATGCGGATATCCCGCATCAGGACGTGATCTTCCTCGATGAGGCGGACCCCATGTCCTCGCCCATGAAGGCGAAAGGCGTTGGTGAGCTTGGGCTTTGCGGTGTGGCGGCAGCCATTGCCAACGCCGTCTACAATGCCTCCGGCGTCAGGGTGCGCAATTATCCCGTCACGCTGGATAAAGTGATTGCAGGTCTTCCCGAGCTAGCCTGACGACAAAGCGGCGTCGCGCTAGCTTGACGGTGGCAAGCGCGACGCCGGCAACATTGCGAACGCCGCACTCTCCGGCCGCCAAAGGTCGGCCCGCCGCAAAGCATCGAGCCGAAGATCATGAGCGGCCCGCGAAGTGAAAGCCTTATTTGAAATCGAGGGCATCGCGCAAATCCGCCAGGCCACGGCTCGCGTCGCGGTTCCCGGTGGCGGCGGCGGCTTCGAACAGCCGCATGGCTTCGCTCGTCCTGTTGAGGTTCACATAGCTATAGGCCCGCAGCACCATCAGGTCGACGGGCTCCTGCTGAACCTGCGCCCTCTGGTCGAGATAGAGCAGCGTCTCCCGGTACCGGTCGGACTGAAAGGCATGCAGGGCGCGGTCCGCGAGAATCGACGCCTGCAATTCGCGCGCTCTTGCCGCCCGCATCGGCGCCCGCGTCGCCGCTACGGCAGCGCGATCGGTCAGGCCGAGCCGGAGATAGGCGAGGCTCTGCCCATAGGCGGCATCTTCGCTAATGCTGCGATCCTGGCTGGACAACGCCACGCCGAAACTGTCGGCGGCTTCGAGCGGCCGGTTCAGCTCCATCAGGCACCAGCCCTGTTGCAGCGCCGCACCGGCCGAGAGGCGGGCAGAGCCTGCTGAGGACCGGCCGGCCGAGGCGCAGGAGGAGGATGAGCGGCCTGAATTGGCAGCGGCCGGCAGAGGCGCCGTGGCCGGCAGAGACGGAGCGCGCTGCGCAGCCGAGACCTCACGTGATGCCGCAGGCTGCGACAGACGAAGCGGTTCGACACTCGGCGCGCTCTGGACACTCTGCGCTCTCTGGGCACTTTGCGTCCTTTGCGTGGCGCGAGGCGCATTGGCGCTCTGCGTGCGGCCCGCGCCGACCGGCGGGCGTTCCAGATCGGCAATCCGCGCCGAGGTCTTGGCCCATTTCTGCTGCAATTGCGCAAAACCGGCCCGGTCGTTCAGCTGCAGCCGCGTCAGCGCCAGTCCATAGGCGGAAGGCTCGTCCTGCGGCGCCCATTCCAGGGCCATTTCGAACCATTGAGCAGCCGTCTGCGGCTGATCGAAAGCCCGCGCGTACCAGCCGAACTGCTGGGCGGAGGGAACATAGCGCTCTGCGATCACCGTTTCAGCCATGCGCGTGAGGATCGTTTCCTCGATCGTCGGCGGCGGATCGAGCGCCAGGAGGTTGGCCGTGGCGGCAAGATAGGTCGCCATGGCGTCCTTCGACGCCTTGCGCGACGGATAGAGCACGCCCTCCGCCTCGGCTGGCTTGTCCTGCTCCAGCAGCGCCAGCGCCAGGCCCTGCGTGGCGTTCGGGCTGTCTTCCCGCTCGCGGGCGCGCCGGAACCAGGTCACGGCCTCGTCGGCATTGTCCCGCCGCAGGAAATACCATCCAAGCAGCACGGAGTCGGAGGCCGGGCCGTCTGCCCTGGCGGATGCCTGCAGGCGATCGATATACTCCTGTGCAATCTGGAGCGACGGCTCCTCATTCGCCGCGGCGACGAACCGACGTGCCAGGTCGTCGCGGATCGCGTCGAATTCCCTGGCGCCGGCCTCGTTCGGCTTTTCCAGCGCCAGCAGCGGCTGAACACGATCATAGGGCAGAGTGTCCGCTGCCTTCTGCAGCGTTGCCAGCCGCTCGGCCTGATTGGCGCAATTGGTGAGGATATAGCTATAGGCATCGACGGCGCGCTGTGGGCGTTCCGTTCGCGAAAATGCCTCTGCAACGCGCCAGAGCACATCCACCTCGCTGCAGTTCAGCAGCGGCGGGTTGGCGGCGCCGACATCGATGACGGTCTGGTATTGCTTGAGATTGGAGGCGTTGACGAGGCGGCTGCGCGCTTCGGCGATCTGCAGCCGGTCCAGAAGATCGGCCGGCGGCTCCCAGGCCGGATCGGCCGCCTGACGCGCGACGATCGCCTTGCGGACCTCCGGATAGCGTCCTTCGGCGTAGAGCTGCCACATCTCCTCCAATTGCCGGTCGTTGTTTTGCGGAACGGCGAGGGGATCGGCCGGCGGGGTCCAGTTCGGGTAAAGCTGCCGCAGGCGCGCGATCTCGGCGGCCAACCGGGCGGTGTCACCCTGTGCGGCGAAATAGCGGAGCGCCGTTTCATCCACCTCCGTGCCGGTACGGGGTGCAGCGGCCGGCGGAACGGCCCCGGCTTGCGCCGTCTCAAGCTGGCTGACCTGGAAAAGCGGCAGAGGCGCAGCCGGCGTGGCCGGCGCAGCCTCTCGTGTCATGCTCCCTTGCTGCCGCAGGGCGCGGATGCCTTGTGCGACACCATCGAGCGCAGGCAAGGCTTGGTCGTCTTCTGCCACGAGGTACAGGGCAGGCCCATTGTTGGCAATCGGCGGCGCCGCAGCCACTGCCTCCGCTGCCTGTGCCTTGGCCGGGACACCGGATCCCCAGGGCACCATCGGCTCAAGAACGACCAGGCCCGCAGACACGGTAGCAAAGGCCAGCAGCATGGAGAGGTTCAGAGACACGACGGATGTTTCTCCACGACATAAGCAAGACCAAGCAGATGCAGAGTTGCCGGATAATAGAACTCTGACGTCAGCTCACGGGCGGGGTTCGGCACACGCGTCCCACTGCTAACACAGGCCATAATATGGTTAACGAAAGCATAACCCGGATCGGTCAGCCGCTCCTTCGGCGCGCCATTCTCGAGATCGATGATTGCGGGAATGGTCCCATCCACGGTGATGGCCTGCTGCAGGCGGGAGGCCAGAGCGAGATGATCCGGACCGGCGCGCAACAGGTAGAGCGGAATGCGGATGGCATTGTAACCGAATTCGGCGGCAAAACCGTCCGCCGGCTTTGGCTGCCGGGCAAGACTGACCCATTCCGCCGGGAGCTTGCGCGGCCCGAAGGCCAGGGTGGGAAGGAGCGCCAATCCGTCCCGCTCCAACCTCGACCATTTGTCGGAGGGCGCCAGTATGGCCATGACGGGAAAGGTTTCGAAGATCCAGTAGGAGGGGTTGATCACCGGGCCGTCGGCGCGGTCGCCGGAATCGAACCCCTGCGCCGCCGGCAGGAGCAGCATGCGTCCTCCGCGTTCGACGACGAGATTGGACAGAACGGCGCGGGCAATCCCTGCCGCGCTGGCCAGGTAGTCGTCGCGGTCCCAGGCCGCGCCCGCCAGAGCGAGAGCATAGGCGATCAGCAGGTCGCCATCGGAGGCATTGTTCAGATCCGTCACGTGCGGCTCGCTTGCCGGATCCCATCTCCAGGCGGCAAGGCCATCATCGCGGATCATCAGTTCGGTCTTGGTGAAGGACCAGATCTGTGCAAAATCCGAGGGACTATCGGCGAAGAAGGCCAGCAGCAGGCCGTAGCCCTGTCCTTCGCTATGGCTGATGCCGCCATTGGCATTATCGACGATGCGGCCGCTGGCATCGAGAAAACGGGTCTTGTAGGTCTGCCAGAGCGGCTTCTCCAGCGAGCCCTGCTGGGCGGCGGCTGGAAAGTTCGATGCCAGGAGGCCTGTCAGTGTCAGCACCATGATCAGCCATTTCGTCATCATCTTCGCCTCCCCAACCATCTCAGCAGGGTAGCGGTGGTCGCCCCAAGCAGACAAGATGCCAGCACGATTGCCAGCGCATAGGATAGAAGATTGCTGGAGAGCCAGTTTGCAGCAATCAGCCGGTAGTTCTGCAGGGTGCGATTGATCGGCGGCAGGAAGGACAGCATTCTCGCCTCCTGCACGGAAACTTCATTGGTGGCGCGGGCATAGCTGAAGACGCGGCCTTCGATCTGCTGCCATATGCTGTCCTGGACCAGCTTGCTGGTCGAAAGCCGCAGTTCCTGGGAATTGGGGGCGGTCAGAACCGTCCATATGCCGGCACCGTTCACTCCGGTACCCTGCGCGAGAAGAAGATCGTCATCCTCATCCGGCCGGAAGACGACTTCCTTGCCGGGCAGGAAGCGCAGGGCGCCTTCCGAAAAGTCGAGCTTGGCCTGCAGCCATTCCTGGAAGGTTGCGGCCGACTGACTGATATAGCCGCCTTGCAGCCTGTTGCGCCAGGCTTCCATGGAGGCGGTCCCGGCACCTTCCGCCGGGTCCTCCGCATTGGCCGGTGTCCAGCCTGCGGCGAGATCCGGATCAAGGTTCAGCTGGGAAAGGACATTGGTCGGAAGCTGTCCGGCCGAGCCGATATAGATCGCATTGCGGCCGCCCACCGCATTGGCCGCCGAAACCGGCTCGATGGGGATCGGCGCTCCGGAGATCTGCGCCGTCTTGCCGAAGAAATTGGCCGCCGCCGAGAGCATGTCGGCATCGATCCTGTCCATGAAAAGCGCAGTGGAGGCCTGCTGGCGGCTATAGGGAAAGCCGGTTCCGGAAAGGGCCGAGAGGTTCGGCGTCTGGCCGATCCGGGCATAATCCGGCATGTGGAAGGTGGATGTGTCGAAGAGTGCGAAACGGGCATCCGCGGAGGCATTGCTGCCGGGAACGCAGGCACTGTCGGCCTTGGAGAGAAGGATGGCTTCCAGTTCGATGTGATTGATGCCGGGGCGCAGATGCCGCATGGTGATGCGGATCGGCGACTGGCGCAATATGCCGCCGCCCTCCTCCGTCACCGGCACCGTGGAGGCGATGTTTCCGTTGACATAGACATCGATATGGCTGCCGGCCGCAACCGAGGCGCCATAGGCGGCATCGAGATAGAGCGTGGCTTCGCCATAAGCACCGGCATAGAAATCGGAGGGCACCGCGACATCGAAGCCAACGCGGAAACGCCGGCCAGCAAATTCGCTCGTCGGAATGCCTAACTGCGCGAAGGACAGGCGTTCGCCGCCAAAGACGAAGGGCGCATTGGGCCGGACCCACCGCTCATTGGACATGGAGTCCCGCCGCAGCGAAGGCGGGCGGGTCACCGGTGCCAGGAAGGCATCGATGGCGCTGCTGACGGCAGCCCAGGTTGGCCCGGTGAAGACGAGAAGGCTGCTCTTGCCGTCCGCCGCTCGCGTCACGGCGCTGACCGGACCGGTCTCGGCACCCGGCGGCATGGCA